>NZ_JBSHIO010000011.1:0-141541 GCF_053618995.1 Allobosea sp. NPDC055594 | reverse complement strand
GGGGTCAGCCTATCCAGTGGCCGACTTTTACGCCGCCCGCGCCGGCACAAACGCCGGCGCTCCACTGGATGGTTTTCTCACCGCCGTGCACACAAACGAGCTCGTCGCTTTTCTGCGCTACCCCCGGGATGAACCCGACGAACACAAAAAGCACCGCTGCAGCAATCGGCCCAGAGAAGATTAGTTTCCTCGTTTTTTGAAGCAATCTACTGCGGATCGATGATCGGTCATCCGCTCGCAAATTCATGCTCTGCTTCCCCGTACGCGCGAATCGATACAGCTGCGCCAAGCCGCTCTAAATGGGCTTTATAAGCCGTGGTTTCATGATCCGCAAAGCCGCCCAATCCCGCAATGGATGGCGCGGCCTTAGTTGCTTGGAATTTACGGCGGTTGCGGGTTGAGCGCGGTTTGAGCCAGGAAGCTCTCGCGGTCGATGCTGGCCTCGATCGGTCGTTCATAGGCCGGTTGGAGAGAGGAAGGGAAAATCCCTCCATGGCGACCCTGGACAGGCTGACCGCGGCCCTCCAAGTGAAACTGGTCGATCTTGTGGTCGAACCGGCCCCTACGGATCTTGCACCCGCAACTCTGCGACGAGGGCGAAAGCGGCTGCGATGCGCCGAGTATTCTGTTGGTAGCAGCTATACGTTGCAAGGTTGCGATAGGGCCTTTGTCGCAAAAGGCCCTGAAGCCGTAGGTGCGAGATCTCGATCCTTATCTGCCGCACCAGACATCTTCTGGATAGCCAGCGATGTTCCAGTGGCGCGAAAAAGCAACGCTTTCGGCGTCACTTACGTACCTCGCAAGCGATCACGGCGCGAGCGGAAGAAGGTCGCGACGCTCTTCGCCCACCTCAAGCGCATCCTGAAGCTCGATCGGCTTCGGTTACGCGGTCCAAACGGCGCCAGAGACAAGTTCCACCGCGCCGCAGCAGCCCAGAACCTCAGGAAGCTCGCCAAGCTCCGCCCGAATGGACCTCAGATCAGGGCCGCGTGGCAGGCGAAGACGCTCGCGAGCAAATCGCCGCCCGTGATCCCCTCGCCCGCAGACCGACTTTTTCAACTGGATCGGCGCCAAGCCGTCCACAGTCCGCTCCTGGGCGATTTGGCCTCACTTCCTAGATTGGCCCCGACCTCCTAGGTCTGCACGGTTCCCTCCCGACGAGCCGGTGAGTTCGCCTAGGAGTGGGAGAATTCAGGCTTGACGCGAAAGCTGAACTCAGTTCTAAAAAGAACAGAGTTCAGGAAAAATCGATGGCTGCTTCACTTCTCGATCGCGCGTTGAACACGCTGGAGCTGATGTCCACCCGGCCGGGCGGCGTCAGCGTCACCTTGATCGCTGAGGACATCGGGCTTCCGAAGAGCGGCGCCCATCGCCTGCTCGCCGACCTAATCCGCCTCGGCTATGTCCGGCAGGATCCGGAGACGGAGCGTTACCACCTCACCACGCGCCTGATCTCGATCGGCCTCGCCTATCTCTCGGCGAGCGGCATTACCGACATCTCACAACCGATCCTCGACCGCCTGGCCCACGAGAGCGGTGAGCTGGTCCGCATGACCGTGGTCGACGGTGACGATCTGACCTGGGTCGCGAAGGCGCAAGGCGCCCGGTCCGGCCTGCGCTATGACCCCGAGATGGGTGGGCATCCCGTCCTGTTCTGCACCGCGACCGGACAGGCCTGGCTGGCGAGCTTCGACGATGACGAGGCTATCGCGCGCGTCGCCAGGCATGGCTTCGGCAAGCTCGACGAGCACGGGCCGAACGCGCCGCGCACGATCTCGGCCTTCGTCGAGGCGCTCAGCCGGGCCCGCGCGAAGGGCTATGCCTATGTCGACCAGGCCGCAGCGGCCGGGACTTCGGCCCTCTCCGCCGCGATCTTCCAGCCCCGGACGGGCGTGGCGATCGGCACCGTCAGCATCGCCGGGCCTTCGTCCCGGCTGACGCCCGATCACGCTGGGCGGCTCGCCCCATTGTTGCTCGCCGCGGCGAAGGAGCTGTCGGCGGCCAGCGCCGGCTCTGAGCTTTTCACCGATAAGGCCACCGCCCGGGCGGCCGGCTGAACAAAGCCTCGAGAGGATCTCTGCCATGACCGTTCTGACGGCGCCCGCGCGCGCGCCCGCTCCGATCCGGAAAGCCGTGCTGGCGCGCCCGTTCAAAGGCGTGATCTCGGCGCCATTCATGCCGATGCAGGGCGATGGCGAGATCGATTGGGCCTCGCTTCGGCACTATATGGATTGGATCGCCGTTCAGTATCCGAGCGCGATCGCGGTCAACATGGATGCAGCCGAGGCGCCGGCGCTGAGCAATGCCGAGCGCGTCGAGGTGATGCGGGTCTGCGCCGAGGTCGTCGCCGGCCGGGTTCCGCTGATCTGCGGGCTGATCGGCGGCTCGACCGACCAGATGATCGCCCATGGCCGCGATCTGGTTGTGGCCGGAGCGGAGGGCTTTTGCGTCTTCCCGCCCTTCCCGGTCTTCATGGGTGCCCCGATCCCGCCCGAGATGATCCGGCGCTTCCATGCCGATATCGCCGATGCGCTTGGCCTGCCTCTGATCGCCTTCCAGTTCCCGCGCGGTTGGGGGCCGGACTATTCCGGCGAGATGCTCGACGCGCTCGCCTCGATCCCGCAGGTGATAGCGATCAAGGAATCGTCCTTCGACGCCAACCAGACCATCCAGTCGGTGCAGAGCGTCAAGGCGCTGCCCGACCCGATCGGCATCCTGACCGGCAGCGACACCTTCATCTACGAGGCGATCCTGATGGGCTGCGACGGCGCCCTGATCGGTTTCGCCGGCACGGCCGTGGCCGAGCTCATGGCGATGAACGAGGCGGCACAGAACGGCGACGCGCAGAAGGGCCGCGAGATCTGGGAGCGGCTCGCGCCGATCGCCCGCTATTGCTGGCGCGCACCGATCCGTGATTTCCGCCCGCGCATGAAGGAGATCCTGCGGCTGCAGGGCCTGATCGCCGACGGCGCCGTCCGCCGGCCCCAGCTCGGCATCCCCGATGCTGAAAAGCGCGAGCTCGCGCGCTTGGCGCGGGCTGCGGGCCTCATCTGAACGACATAACGCCCGGACAACGATCCGGGCCGGAGGGAGGAAGCCATGGTCGAGACAAACATCACCCGGCGCAGTCTTGTCGGCGGCGCAGCGACGCTCGCAGCCGCCTCGACATTGCCGGCGCCATTCGTCCACGCCCAGGCGCCGCGGCGCATCGTCTTCTGGCACAGCTATTCCCAGAAGGAGCGCTCCGACTTCATGCGTCAGGTGGCGGACCGTTTCGAAAAAGCCAATCCCGGGGTCAAGGTCGATATTGAGATCGTGCCCTGGCCTGCCTTCGCGCAGAAATGGCCGGCCGCGATGGCCGCGGGAACCTTGCCGGACGTCACGATCCTGCTCGCTGAGAACGCCGTGCCGATGGCGCTCGCCGGCGCGCTCAACCCGATGGACGACGTCGTCAAGGCGCTGGGTGGGCCCGAAGCCTTCAAGGGCGACATCGCCCGGACGACGGGCTTCTTCCGCGGCCAGTACGTCTCGATCCCGCACTACGTCCATAATCGCCTGCTGGTTTATCGGAAGGACCGCCTAGCGGAGGCTGGGCTCCGGCCGCCGGTGACCTGGGACGATGCGCTCAAGGTCGCGATCGCGACCACCAAGGCGCCCGAACATTTCGGCTGGATCCCCAAGCTCGCAAAGGGCGACACCGGTGGCGGCTTCCTGCTCTGGATGATGGCGCGCTCGGCCAACGGTTCCTTCTTCGACAAGGACGGCAAGGTTTCGTTCGACAGCGCGCCTGTGAAGGATGCCACTGCCTTTATCGTCGAGTTGGCGCGCAAGGCCGGCGGCCCCGGCGTCACCGACTACAAGATCAACGACAATTTCAGCCTGGTGAACAGCGGCAAGACCAGCTTGGCGGAGGATTCCGCGGCGATCGTTGCCGGCGCCGCCAAGGATGCGCCGACCGTCGCCGAGCAGCTCGACGCCACCTTCATGCCGAGGCGCGAGCGAGTCGGAAACTTGCTCGGCGGCATTTCCGTCGCTCTGCCGAAAGGCAAGAATCCGGCCGATGGCAAGGAGTTCGCGAAATTCCTCTTCGCTGAGGAGAACTATACGCCCTTCCTGCTGACGATCCCGCTCTTCATGTTCCCGAGCCTGCGCCGAGCTGAGGGTCCAGCCTTCTTCGACAACCCGACGATCAAGCGCTTCCGCAACGTCGTCGACGTTACCTTGAAGGGGCTGGAGGACACTAGCCTCGCCGGCATGGAGCACGGGCTCAACCCTTATGCCGGACCGGTGATGAACAGCTATGCGGTCGAGGACATGTTCCAGCGCATCCTGCTGCGGAACGAGCCGATCGAACAGGCGGTGAGTGCTACGGCGAAGCAGATCGAGAAGGTCGTCGGCGACGTGCGAACACGCTTCGACCGGGGTTGATGCCTATGACTGCACTTGCAGCGAAGGCCGATGCATTGCGCCCGGCACGCTCTTCGGGCGGCGGGCTCACTGCCTGGCTCGACGAGCGGCTGGCGATCCTGTTCCTGATTCCCGGCCTAGCCTGCCTCTCGGCCGTCATCCTCTATCCCGTCGCCTACAACGCGGTCGTCGGGTTCACCAATGCCAGCCTGATGTTCCCGGGCTGGCGCTTTGTCGGCACCGCCAATTTCGAGGCGACGCTGGCCGACCCGCTCTTCTGGCGGGCGACGCTGAACACGCTGGTCTGGACCGCATTCTCCGTCGCCGGGCAATTGCTGCTCGGGCTGGTCGCAGCGCTGGCGCTGGAGCAGGTCACGGTCGGTCGCACCACGCTGCGGCTCGCCCTGATCGTGCCCTGGGCTTTCCCGTCGATCGTGATGGCCTTCGCCTGGCGCTACATGCTTGATCCACTCTACGGCGTATTGAACTTCCTGCTGATGTCGCTCGGCCTGATCGACGCGCCGCAGCAATGGCTGGGCTCGCCGACACTGGCGATGCCGACGGTCATCGTCATGAACATCTGGTTCGGCTTTCCCTTCATGATGGTTGCGATCGTTGCAGGATTGCAGACCATCCCGCAGGAACTCTACGAGGCCGCCGATATCGACGGAGCCGGCGCCTGGCAGAAGTTCTGGTACGTCACCCTGCCGGCGCTCTGGCAGGTCATCGCGACCGTGGTGATCCTGCGCACGATCTGGGTCTTCAACAATTTCGACTTCGTCTTCCTGACCACCGGCGGCGGGCCGATCGACGCCACCACGACGCTGCCGGTCTACGCCTATAATGCCGGCTGGCAGCAATACGACCTCGGCCGCATGGCGGCGGTTGCCCTAATCATGATGGTGATCCTCGGCTTCATCCTCGCCGTCTATTTCAGGCTCCTCAGCCTCCAGAAGAAAACCGGGGGAGAATGAGCATGCGCAGTCGCGGCTGGACCTTCACTGCCTATGCCGGCTGCGCGCTCTTCGCGATCTTCGCGCTGGCGCCGCTGTTCTGGATGATCTTCTCGTCGCTGAAGCCCTATGAGGAGCTCTACAACTTCCCGCCATCCTTCAACCTGTCGACCCTGGGGCCGCACTACTACGAGAAGGTGCTGCTCTCCTCGCCGTTCCCGCAGTTCCTCGCCAACAGCCTGATCGTCTCGGTCGTCTCGACACTGATCAGCGTGCTGATTGCGGCGATGGCCGGCTGGTCGCTGGCGCGGGCCCGCTTCCGCGGCCAGTGGCTGATCCTGAACACCGTGCTGCTGGCCTATCTCTTCCCACAGGCGCTGATCGTCCTGCCGCTGTTCACGGCGATCGCGAAGCTCGGCCTCGCGAACACTTATCTCGGCCTGATCCTCGCCTATGTCACCTTCACCTTCCCGTTCTCGACCTGGATGCTGACGGCTTATTTCGCCAAGGTGCCGATCGAGATCGAGGAGGCCGGGCGCATGGATGGCGCCAGCAACTTCACCATCTTCCGCCGTCTTGTGCTGCCTCTGGCAGCACCCGGCATCGTCACGGTCGCGATCTTCTCCTTTATCAACGCGTGGAACGAGTTCCTCTACGGGCTCGTCATCCTCGGCGGCGGCGAGAAGCGCACCCTGCCGGTCGGCCTCTATAACTTCGTAGGCGGCGAGTTTGCCCAGTGGGGTGAGATGATGGCGGCGACGAGCCTGACCATGCTGCCCACATTGCTTCTGTTCCTCTTCATCCAGCGTCGCCTGGTCGGCGGGTTGACCGCCGGTGCCGTCAAGAGCTGAGCCGTGACCGAAAAGCCTAACCTCGTCTTCGCCATGAACCCCGACGTGACGCCTGACCTGATCACGCCGGCGCTGCGCGAGCGGCTGACCCGTTCCTGCACGCTGCTGAACCGAGAGCCGCTGCGGGGCTATGACACGGGGGAGGCCCGGGCGCTGCTCGCCCGGGCGGACATCCTATTCACCGGCTGGGGCGCGGCCCGGGTCGATGCTGCGGCTCTGAGGATCGCGACGCGCCTGCGCCTCATCGCTCATGCCGGCAGCGCAGTGAAACCGGTCGCAGCGCCGAACATCTGGCAGGCCGGCATCGCCGTCACCGCTGCGGCGGTCGCCAATGCCGTGCCGGTCGCGGAATATGCGCTGGCGATGATCCTGCTCGCGAACAAGCGGGCCTTTCCGGTGCGCGAGCGCTTCCGCAGCGAGCGCAATCTCTGGCAGCCGCAATGGCTCGCGCCCGGCGAGCCCGGCAATTACGGCGCAATCGTCGGCATCGTCGGCGCCTCGCGCATCGGCCGGCGATTGCTCGCGCTGCTGAAGCCGTTCGACCTGACCGTCCTGGTCTGCGACCCTTTCCTGTCGGACGAGGAGGTGCGCGCGCTCAGCATCGAGAAAGTCACACTGGCGGAGCTGATGGCCCGCTCCGACGTGGTCAGCCTGCACGCGCCCTCGCTGCCTGAGACTGCAGGCATGATCGGCCGGACCGAACTCGCCGCGATGCGCGACGGGGCAACGCTGATCAATACGGCGCGGGGCGCGCTGGTCGATCATGCGGCGCTGACGCAAGAGCTGGTCTCGGGTCGGCTCGATGCCGTCCTCGATGTCACCGAGCCCGAGCCGTTGCCACCGGATTCCCCATTGTTCGGCCTGCCCAATGTCGTTCTCACCCCGCATATTGCGGGCGCGGCCGGCTACGAGACCAGGCGGATGGCCGAATTGCTGGCCGACGAGATCGAACGTTTCGTCGCCGGCAAGCCGCTGCTGCATGCGGTGACGGCCGAGATGTTGTCGCGAGTCGCCTGAGCCATGCGCCTGCTGCTCCACTCCATGGCGACACCCGAGCTCGACCCCGTCGAGGCGCTCGACCTTGCTAGGGACCTGCAACTCGACGGGCTCGATCTCATCTGCCAGCCGGGCTATCGCTGCGCGATCGCGCCCGACGCCTCGCTCGACGTCGCAAGGGCGCTTCGCGAGGAGGCCGACCGGCGCGGCCTCGTCATAGGCGCGCTCACGCCCTACGAGAAGCGCTTTAACAGTCCGCTCGCCAGCGAACGCGAAGAGGCTGTCGCGAGCCTGATCCACGCCATCGATCTGGCGGAAGCATTGGGCGCAGCCAGCATCCGGGTCTTCGGCGGCGCCGAGGTTCCCGATGCTGACTGGAACGTCGCGGTCGAGCGGCTCGTCGAGAGCCTGAAGCGCGCGGCCCGCTATGCCGCGGAGCGTCGTATCGGCCTCAATATCGAAAACCATGACGGCACCATGGCCGATACGGCTGCCCGGACAGACGAGATCTGGCGGCGGGCCGAGGAGGAGATCATCGGAATCGTCTACGATCCGGCCAACCTGATGCGCGATGGCAAGGAAGACTTTCCGGAGAGCCTCGACATCCAGGCCAGGGCGATCCGGCTCGTCCACGTCAAGGACTACAGCTTTGTGCCGGGATCCCCGCGCCGCGGCTCCAACGAAGCCAGCCGCCGTTCAGTGCCGGTCGGTGAGGGCGATGTAGTATGGGCGGATATCCTAAGGACACTCGCGGCACAGGGTTACGATGGCGACCTGACATTTGAATACGAGATGCGCTGGGTGCCTGAGCAATTGCCGCCGACCCCTATCGGCGTCGCCCGATCGAGAGACTTTGTACGACGCGCGCTGTCGGACGTTCCACGGATATGGCCCGACAGCAGAATTAGCGGGCTTGACGACCGCAGATGCCGTAGCTGATGTCCGGTTTTCGGCAACATCCCAATTGAAGCGGCCCCCGAATTCCCCGGACATGTCTCACCCTTAAAATAAGGGTTGGGAGTAATGTCGTGTCTATGACTGGTTCTTATCCGAAGGTTGAGGTTCTGACCGGCCCCGAGCGGCGTCGCCGGTGGACTGTTTCGGAGAAGCTGGAGATGGTGGCGCAGACGCACGAGGCGGGCGTCACGGTCAGCCTTGTCGCCCGTCGGTGCGGGGTGTCGCCGAACCAGCTTTTCACCTGGCGGCGGCTTGCCGAGCAAGGTGCGCTGACGGCGACGGCGGCCGAGGAGGAGGTTGGCCCGGCGTCGGCCTTCCGGGCTCAGCAGGAGCAGATACGCGAGTTGCAGCGCCTCCTGGGCAAGAAGACCCTTGAGGTGGAAATCCTGAAGGATGGCCTCGAACTGGCGGAGGATATAAAAAACGGAGATTGCGGTCGCTGTCGCTGCCCAAGGACGGTTTGCCATGAACGCCGTCGCCGCGACGCTGGACGTGGCCCGTTCGCATCTCGCCGCGCGGGTGGCGCAGCGGACGGCCGGGCGCTCTCCCCAGCGCAGAGGCCGTCCGCCCCTGCCGGAAGAGGCGCTGCTGGCCGAGATTGAGGCAGTCATCGACGACATGCCGAGCGACGGCTATGCCCGCGTCTGGGCCAGGTTGCGTCGCAAAGCCATGGCCAAGGCCCGTGCGCCCGCCAACCGCAAGCGGGTCTATCGGGCGATGAAGGTCCATGGCCTTCTGCTCGAACGCCATGCTGGCGGGGTCGAGCGCCGTCACGACGGCCGCATCGTTGTCGCGCGCTCCAATTTGCATTGGTGCTCCGACGGCTTCGAGATCGGCTGCGACAACGGCGAAAAGGTTCGCGTCGCCTTCGCGCTCGATTGCTGCGACCGGGAAGCCATGGGCCATGTCGCCACCACTGAGGGCATCAAGGGCGAGGATGTCTGCGACCTCATGGTCACCGTCGTCGAGCACCGCTTCGGCAAGGTCAATCGCCTGCCGCAGACCATCGAATGGCTAACCGATAATGGCTCCTGCTTCATCGCTGGTCCGACCCGGCGCTTTGCCCGCGAGATCGGCCTGGGGCCGCTGACCACCCCGGTCCAGAGCCCGCAGAGCAACGGCATGGCCGAAGCCTTCGTGCGCACCTTCAAGCGCGATTACGTCGCGGTGAATCCCGTCCCGGATGCCAGAACCGTCATGCTCGCCCTGCCGGAATGGTTCGCCCATTACAACGAGCTTCACCCTCATCGGGCGCTCGGATATCGTTCACCCCGCGAGTTCATCGCGGCCCATGCAGCATCGTGAGAAATGTCCGGGCTTTTGGGGGCTACAACACCAATGTCTGCAGTTGGCGCAAGGGGCCTGTCGCCCCATCAATCGGCCCTAGCGGCATTTAGGATGACCCGGAATTTGGCGTTCGTGGTCTTCTTCAAGAAGAGCTTCGTCGTCGCCAACAGCTGGAGGATGCGAACAGTCACGCTATCGGCGTGCGCGCCAGGCTGCTCAAGAACCACCTCGAACTCGACCCGTAATCTCCGAGTCTTCTCCTTGAAGTACGAGAGCTCGCGCTGCCCGCCCTTGAGAAACCGGGTGCTCCCTGTCGCGGTCCATTGCGCTTCTCGCCGCTTCAGCGATTTGGGACAGCCAGCTTGGTCCCCGCAGGATTGATCGTCGATGGAATCGCGATCGAAAGCGGTCGTCTTCTCTTCCGAGTCCAGGCCGCCGTCAGCGCTTGCCCATGTCCTGATTGTGGGGCCATCTCGCAACGGATCCAGAGCCCGCATTTCCGGCGAGCAGAGGGACCTGCCACCCAGCGGCCGACGCGTCGAACTCCAGATCCTCGGGCGCTTCAGGTGCGGTGCGGTCCTATGCAGCCGCCAGATTTTCGCGGAGCGCTTTGGTGACCGCATCTTCGCGCCACGAGCAGGCCGGACGGATCGTCTCGATCATATCGTCCAACACCTCGGGCTCGCGTTGAGTGGCCGACACGCGCCGACCCTGCCGCGAGAGCGGCTTAGTCCCATGGCGCGAGTCGGAATTGAACTTTGATATTCGAGGCTCAGCTGAAGATCTTAGGGTCCAAAGCAGCCTCTGAACCGGCGTCGTAATCGAAGTCGAAAGCGTTGGTGACGCCGCTAATCAGATTGCTTGAGAAAAGTGAATTTGCTGGTGAGCCCGGCTCCAGGAGCTCGGTACTTCCGAGGAACGATGTGAGTTGCTGTTTCCGGTACTTCGCTGCCGCGAGCGCCTCTTCACGCGTGACAAGCTGAAAGCGAACGGCAGATCCGGGGGGCAATTGCGCGAACCGATCGAGATCGGCGCTGATCACCGTAGCAATCTTGGGGTATCCACCGGTGGTCTGGCCATCGCGCAGCAGCACGATCGGCTGCCCGTCGCCCGGGACTTGAATACTTCCTGGCACGATGCCGTCCGAGATTATGTTGAAGCCGCCGGCGTGTTCGATCTTCGGGCCCTCAAGGCGACACCCCATACGGTCGACCTGGGCGCTGATCGCGAACTCCTCACGAAACAGCGCCTTGAGCCCTCGTTCCGTGAACAGGTCGTCCTGCGGCCCCAGCATTAGCCGGATTGGGGCGTTCCCCAGCGTCTCGGCTGGAGGGAGACGTCGCGGTCGTGCGTCGCCCGAGCCGTCGGCCAGCGGCAACCGATCGCCTTGGAACAGCGGGCGCCCCCCGATCCCCGATCGCCGATGCGCTGACAGGCTGCCCATGTCGGGCGCGAGTCGGATTCCTCCTGCGAAGGCGAGATAGGCGTAGACGCCCTCGCGCATAGGGCCAATGATGAGACGTTCGCTGCTTTCGAGCAGGATGGAGCTATCTGCATCGAGGGCGCGGCCTCCGGCCGTTGCGTTGGCGCTCTTTCCCGAGAAAGCGATCAAAACCGGACCGCCCTCGAGGCGAAACCGGCCTCCCATCAGGCAAAACTCGATCGCTGCCGTATCGGGCGCATTACCCACGAGCGCGTTGGCCCGTGCGAGGGCGGTCGCATCCATGGCCCCTGCGGGGGAGACGCCGAAGCGTCGCAAGCCGAAGCGGCCGGCGTCCTGCACCGTCGTCAGCGCTCCACAGGCCTCGACGAGAAGTTCGCTCATGCTATCTCGCAGCCGATAATCGGCTCTCCGCGCGCCGCGGCGGCGTCAAGCTCGTCCCAATGTTGCGGTGAGATCGGCTCGAACCGGATTTCGTCGCCGGCTGCAAACAGGAAGGCTGGATCGCGGCCCGGCATAAAAGATCTTGCCGGTGTGCGTCCGAGGAGATGCCATCCGCTCGGCGCCTCGACGGAGCTGATGGCCGCCTGAGCGCCGCCTATCGAAACGGATTGTGCCGGCGTCTTGAGACGTGGCTGCAATCGCCGCGGCGTTTCGAGGCGAACATCAAGCCCGCCGAGATAGGCGAAGCCGGGCATGAAGCCGATCATGTAGACACGATAGGTCGCACCCGCATGCAGTGCGATCACCTCGTCGGGCGTCATGCCGTGACGCTCGGCAACCGCCTTCAGATCAGGGCCGAACGCGTCGCCGTAGACCACCGGCACGCGCCACCGCCGCACGCGTCGAGGATGATCCGCCACACTCTCGCTGAGTGCCAGAATCCGCTGCTTCAGATCTTCTATGTCCGTTTCGATCGGGTCATAGCAGACCAGCAGCGAGCGATAGGTCGGAACCATCTCGACGAGGCCGGGGATCGCCGCCTTGGTGAGTGCCGCGTCGAGCGCGAGCACACGGTCGTTGAGGCCTTTGTCAATCTGGTTGCCGAACTCCACCGACAGCGCCGCATCGCCGCAAGCAAGAAGACGCGGTGCAAGATATGGCGGCCCGCTCACGGCCTTCGCTCCACGACCGGATTGCGAGGCTTCTCTCCACGCAGAACCCGGACAACGTCCTCGGATACATCGCGGGCGGTTCGCGCCAGCGCTTCTCCGGTCGAACCGCCAATATGCGGGGCCAACACAAGATTGGGAGCGACGAAGAGAGGCTCGCCCGCGGTAGGAGGCTCGGGCGCGAACACGTCGAGGCCAGCAGCGGCGAGATGTCCGCTGCGGAGCGCCGCAGCCAATGCAGCCTGGTCGACCAGCGCACCGCGCGCGGTATTGATCAGGACTGAGCCGCGTTTCATCGCGGAAAGGCGCTCGCGATCGATCCGCACGCCACGCTCCGGCGTAGTGTGCAGCGAGACGATGTCTGCGCGTGCGCAGAGCTCGTCGAGATTAGCGCGGCCGACTCCGTGCGCGGCCAGAAGGGACGCTTCAGCACCCGAGCATACCACTACGTTCATGTCGATAGCCCGTGCCATCCGGGCGACGCGCTGGCCGATCTGGCCGAAGCCGACAATACCCAAGGTCCGGCCCTGGAGCTCGAAACTCTTCTGTTCGTAGCGGAAATCAAAGTCGCCGCTGCGTACCGCCCGGTCGGCTGCGATGATGGATTTCGCGCAGGCGAAGATGAGCGCGAAGGTCAGCTCGCACACCGATTGCGCATTGGCACCCGGGGTATTCACAACGGCAATGCCGCGTTCTCGCGCTGCCGGCAGGTCTATCGCGTCGACGCCCGCCCCGTGGCTGCCGATCACCTCCAGCATGGGCGCGGCCTGCATCTCGGCATCGGTGAACCCGGCATTGCGGGTGATGACGGCGCGGGCTCGAGCGAGGTGCGGCCTCAGCACCTCAAACCGAGGGGAAGCGGCGACGTGGATGGAGAACCCAGCTTCGCGCAACGCAACCAGGCCCGCATCGTGGATCGGCTGCACGATGACGCAATCGCTCATTGCCGCAGCCTGCCGGACAGACAGACCTCGGACAAGACGTCGGCAGCGGCAGCGAAATCGGCCATCGCCATGTGCTCGCGAGGATTGTGGCTGCCGTTACGGTTGCGGATGAAGAGCATGCCGGTCGGGACCCCCATCCGGCTGAACACCGCGGCATCATGGCCGGCGCCACACGGCATATGCGGGGGGCAATACCCACGCGTTTCGGCCGCGAGCTGAAACGCATCCATCACCCGCGGATCCATCAGGGCCGGCTCGGTTTCCGTCAGGGGGCCGAGTTCGAATGCAACCCCATGGTCACGAGCGACCCGCTCGACGATGGCGTCGACGTCGCGTCGAACCGAGGCCAGCGTTTCCTGCGATTGGCTGCGGACATCGAGCGCGAAATCGACGCGACCGGCGACCTTGCTGAAGGCGTGCTCGCGCGGATCGGTCGCGAACTGGCCAAAGGTGACGGCGAGGTCCTCGCCCATTGCCTCACGCTTCTGCCAAAGAGCGTTCATCGCGATGACCAGATCGGAGCCTGCCGTTACCGCGTCGCGGCGCATCTCGCGCATGGTCGCACCGGAATGGGCATAAATGCCTAGGCACCGCGCCTCTCGATAGCGGAACGCGCCGCGGATGCCGGTGACGATGGCGAAAGGTTCATTGCGTTCGAGCAGTACATCGGCTTGTTCGATATGCGGCTCGATGAAAGCCGCGATGCGGGAGGGATCCAGATAAGCCGTCCCGCGGGCCAGGGCCGCGGGGTCGCCCCCACAAGCAGCGATGCACTCACCGAGGAGTTGCCCATCGCCGTTGCGGGCGACGGTATCCAGTTCTTCCTGGCGCAGGCGGCCGAAAGCTCCTCGGCTGCCGATATAGGAAGAGCTGAACCAAGTGCTTTCCTCAGCGCGGATTGCCATGACCGTGACGTCGTGCAGCGGAACGAACCCGCTGCGGCGGTAGCCGGCGAGGACAGCCAAACCCATCAGCACGCCCGCGGCCCCATCGAAGTTTCCGCCGCGTGGCACGGAATCGAGATGGGAGCCGATGATAACCGGACGGCCGCGCTCGGTGCCGGGCATCGTCACATAGAGATTTGCGGCGCCGTCGATCGCGATTTCAAAGTCTAGCTGTTCGGCCTCCCGCCGGACCATCGCGTGGGCATATTCCTCACCCTCGCCATAGGAGGCCCGCGTCACTCCTTCCTCGGCTGCGGTGCGCTGGCGCAACTCCTGGAAGAGGCGTTCCGCAAGCGCGATATCTGGCGTCGGCCGGGCCACGGTCGCAGCCAGCTCCGGCGGCCCGGCCCGCCTCTCAGACATGGCCAAGCCTCGCAATAATGCTCTGTCGGACACCATCAAGATGTGCGCGCATGGCATCGGCCGCTTGCTCCGGCTTTGCGTCCAGCAGCGCCTGCACGATCGCCAGGTGCTCCCGACACGTCGCCTCAAACCGCTCGGGTACGCTACGTAGGTCGAATATCTGAGTTTGATGCCGCAGATTGCGGATGATCGACCCCATCTGGGTGTTCTGCGCGCCTTCGGAAATCGCCGTGTGCAACGCATCGTCCACGGCGCGCACGTCGCTGCGGTCCGGCGCGCGGTTGCCGCCTACGGCCTGGGTGATGAGCTGATTGAGCCGGTCTGCGATAGACGTCAGCAGGCTGCGGTCGATACGGCCGCAGGCAAGCCGCGTCGCTTCCGGCTCCAGCAATTTTCTGATCGCCAGGTTCTCGATGAAGTCGTGGATGTCCATCGTCTTGACCTGCAGCCCTTTCGAGCCTTGCCGGATGAGCAATCCTTCGCTCTCGAGCATCAGGAGAGCGTCTCGTAACGGCGTTCGCGACATCTGCAGATGGTCGGCCAGACGGCGCTCCTGAAGAAGCGTCCCCGGCGCGATCTGTCGCGACATGATGAGATCGAGCACTTGCTCATAGGCCTGAAGCGCGAGGCGTTTCTCGGGGACGGGCAGCATTTGTGCAGCGGGTCGGTCGGTAGGGGACTGAATCATCGCACTTCTATCACGAGGGGGGCTGGGCGTCGAAGTGCCGAGGTATGGCTGGAAGGGCTTTTCGGCAAATCGGAATTCCAATGGTTGACTGATGGTATACCAAACCATATCGTACGGGCAATGGCGCAGTGAAACGTCGCCACGGGAGAACGAAAATGCCGGTGTCGTTAGCTCGGTCCCGCCCGTTGCCGATTGATGGACAGTCGACAGCAATGAGGGCTCATCCTTCGCGTTGCCGCCCGCCTGCATCAATCTGAGGCCGTCGTGCAGGCGCAGGATTCAAGCGGGCTGGCTCCGATGCGGGATGAGCACTGCCGTGACCCGATCCTACGATTGGATAACATCCGGAAGCGCTTCGGCGCGCTGGAGGTCCTGAAAGGGGTCTCATTTTCGGTGCGAACCGGCGAGGCGCTATCGATCATTGGCGCCAGCGGCTCGGGCAAGAGCACGCTGCTGAGATGTGTGAACCTGTTCGAGGAGCCGAGCGCCGGCGATATCGTCTTCAACGATGAGAAGATCGAGTACGGGCCTCATCTCTATTTCTGGAAGCGGAACAGAATCCTCCGCCAGCTTCGGCGCGATGTCGGCATGGTTTTCCAGAGCTACAATCTCTGGCCGCACATGTCGGTTCTGGAGAATGTCGTCGAAGCTCCAATTCGGACCGGTCGCGGAACGCCGCCCGAAACCCGCCAAAAGGCCGAAAGCTTGTTGGCCAAGATCGGCCTCTACGAGAAGCGCAACGAGTATCCGAGCAGGCTCTCGGGCGGCCAGCAGCAGCGCGTCGCCATCATTCGTGCACTTGCGATGTCGCCGAAGATCTTGCTGCTCGACGAGGTGACGTCGGCGCTCGACCCCGAGCTCGTCGGGGAAGTTCTCGAGCTGATCGCGCAGCTCGCCGACGAAGGCGTGACGATGCTGGTAGTCACTCACGAAATCGCCTTCGCGCGCGATGTAAGCCACCGCACGATCTTCCTGCACCAGGGGGTCGTCGAGGAAGAGGGGCCTTCGGCGCAGGTGCTCGGAGCCCCACGCAGTGAGCAGGCCCAGCGTTTCCTCAAGCGGATTCTCCATCCCGATCTCAAATCGAGGAAGACATCGTGACGGGCTTCGCTGTCATCACCAGCTGGTGGGGCGTCATCCAAGGCTATCTCCCGCTTCTGGCCAAGGCGAGCTGGCTGGTCGTTCAGGTCACGGCGGTCGTCATCCTGCTCTCCTGGGTGCTAGGATTGGCTATCGCCCTGATGAGGTCGTCAAAGTCGCGCTTTCTTCAGTGGCCGGCGCGCTTCTACATCTGGTTCATCCGAGGCACCCCGGCGCTCGTTCAGATCTTCATCGTGTATTTCGGTCTTCCCCAGTTCGGGCTGAGGCTGTCGCCTTTCGTGGCCGGTACGATCGCCCTGGGGCTCAACAGTGCGGCCTATGTGGCCGAAACCATCCGTGGCGGCCTTCTCAGCATCCCGCGCGGACAGGGCGAGTCGGCGCTTGCGCTGGGCCTGACTCATAGCGACGCCATGCGTCGCATCATCCTGCCGCAGGTCGTACGCGTTATCATTCCGCCGATCTCGAACGAAGTCGCTTCGTCAATCAAGAATACCTCCCTGCTTTCGACGATCACGTTGATGGAGCTCACGCTTCAAACGGAGGTGATCGTTGCGACAACCTTCAAGCCGTTCGAGTTCTATATCGCGGCGGCGATCATCTATCTGCTGATGACGACGGTTTGTCTTACTGCTCTTCGCCAAGTCGAGAACAGGTACTCGCTCCGTTACTGAGATTGGTACAAAAATGGGGAGTCACGCATGATCAGGAAACAAGTATTCGGCTGCGCCATTGCTCTGATGGCGATGATCCTTCCCGCGGCTTCTCAAACACAGGGCCAGCTCGAGCTTCTGCAGCCTGGTAAGCTGAGCTGTGGCGCCGATGGCGGCTACCCGCCCTTTTCGTTCACCAATGAGAAGGGCGAGTTCGACGGGCTTGAAGTCCGCGTGATGAAGGAGATGGCGCGCCGCGTCAGCCTCGAATACGCGCCGGTCGTCGTCAAGTTCGACTCTGCTCTCGTCGGGTTGATGAGCAATCAATACGATGTGCTCTGCAACGTCCTGGACATCACCGCAGAGCGCCAGAAGCAGGTCCGATTCCTGGATGGCTGGCTCGAATCCGGCGGGCGCCTGCTCGTGTCGAAAGATGCGAAGATCTCAAAGCCCGAAGAGTTCAACGGCGTCATCGGCGTGCTGGCGAGCTCGACATGGGCCAAGCTGGCGGAGAAGCTGAACGCCAAGGAAACGAAGTACTACAAGGTCGAGGTCGACGCCCTGCGCGATCTAGTCAACGGCAACATCGACGGCATGATCACCGACGCGATCGTTGGTGCCTGGGGCATCCAGAAGTCGGCGCTGCCGATCAAGGCGACCGAAGGCTATCTCAGCCATGTGCAGAAAGGTTTTGCCATCCGCAAGGACAAGCCGAACCTCGCCAAGGCGCTGAACAAGGCACTGTCGGACATGCTTGCGGATGGTACCTACCAGAAGATGACGAGCGACATCATCGGCTACAGCCCGCATCCCAAGGAACCGATCCGCAGCGAGTTCTGATCGCGGGCCGTGCACGCCAGCGTTCCCGGGAACGCTCCAGAAAACATCATTTTGGGTTAGTCGAAAGCACTCTCATGAGCGCAGAAACACTCACGTCCTGGATCGACCGGGATCGCGACCAGCTGGTGAACTTCCTGCGGGACCTGATCAGGGCCCGCAGCCCAAACCCACCCGGCGACACCGTCGAGGCCGCAGGCGTGATCTCGCGCTATCTCAAGGCGCAGGGACTCGAATATCAGGCCGTGGAACCGCTCAAGAGCGCGCCCAACATCGTCTCTTCCTTCACGGCGGGTAGCGGCGGCAGGCACCTCGTGCTGAACGGCCATCTTGACACCTATCCCTGCGACGATCCCGAGGACTGGAGCAGGGCGCCGTTCGGCGGCGACATCGCCGACGGCCGGATCTACGGGCGCGGAGCCAGCGACATGAAGGCCGGCACCGCCGCCATCACCATTGCCTTTGGCTACCTTGCGCGGCTGAAGGATCAGTTGAACGGGCGGCTCACCTTCACCGCGGTTTCCGATGAGGAAACCGGCGGGCGCTGGGGCGCGAAATACCTGATTGACCATTGCGACGTCGTTGGCGATTGCCTGCTCAACGCCGAGCCCGGCGCGCCCACGACGATCCGCTTCGGCGAAAAGGGATCGCTCAAGCTCCGTTTCGGCGTTCGCACGCTGGGGTGCCACGGCGCCTATACTCATAAGAGTAAGAGCGCGAACAAGCTCGCGGCCGGCCTGATCGCTGGCCTCGAAGAGATCACCGAGCTGCCGGCTGCGACCAGTGACAATATTCGCCGCATGCTGACGCACGCGTCTCCGGAATTCGACCGGGTCCACGGTGCCGGCGCCGCGAGGGTGCTCGGCGAGTACACCGTGAACGTGGGCGTTGTGAAGGGTGGCGTGAAGATGAACATGCTCCCGGCCGCCTGCGATTGCGACGTCGACATCCGCATTCCGATCGGCGGATCGATCGCTCAGGCACAGGCCAAGGCTGCCGAGATCGCCGCGCGCTTTCCCGAAGTCGAGATGTCGCTACTCGCCAGCGATGAGGCCAGCTGGTCCGATCCGGACCATCCGCTGCTCGAAGCCATGAAGACGGGCTGCGAGCGCATCATCGGCGGCGATGTCGCCGTCGTCACGAGTTTGGGCGCGACCGATGCCCGGCACTGGCGGGCGGCCGGAGTTCCTTCATTCACTTACGGGACGACCGCGACCAACGTCGCGATGGCGGATGAGCACACGCTGATCGAGGAGTGGGTGAATGTCGTGAAGGTCCACGCCTTGTCCGCGTATGGCCTGCTGGCGAGAGGGTGAGATCATGGAAGACATCGTCAAGGCCGAGCTGATCGCGCAGGTGGACCGCGATCGCGACATGATGATCGCGTTCCTCAGCGAATTCGTCCGCGCCAAGAGTCCCAACCCGCCGGGAGATACCCGGGACGCGGCGGCCTGCGTCACGCGCTTCCTGGAGGCGCGCGGACTCGACTACAGGATCGTCTCGCCGCATGCGGAGATGCCGAACGTCATCGCGGCATTCGATGCCGGTGCTCCGGGGCGCCACCTCGTTCTCAACGGGCATATCGACGTGTTCCCCCTGCCGCGCTCCGACGGCTGGACGCATGATCCATGGGGCGGCGAGGTCAGCGACGGCAAGATCTGGGGCGTCGGCTCCTGCGACATGAAGCAGGGTACCGCTTCGATCCTGTTCGCCTATGCCTATCTCCACAAGTTGCGCGACCGCTTGAAGGGGCGCCTCACCCTGACGGCCGTCTCGGACGAGGAAACCTTCGGTCCCTGGGGCGCTCGCTATCTCATGGACCATTGTCCCGAGATTCACGGTGATTGCTGCTTCAATACGGAACCCGGCGCCCCAACGACCGTGCGCATCGGTGAGAAGGCCCCGATGTGGTTGACCTTCACGGTGAAGACGCCAGGCGCTCATGCCGCCTATACCCACAAGAGCGAGAGCGCGACCAAGATCGCCGCCCGGCTCATCGCGGAGCTCGAGCAGATCGGAGACCTGTCCGTCGACTTGCCGCCGCAGGTCGCCGCAGCACTCGACGCCGGCAGTGCGGAGATTGACCGTGTCCATCTGCCCGGCGCTGCCGAAGTGATGCGCAAGTTCACCCTCAACATCGGCATGTTCGAGGGCGGTTCGATGGTGAACATGCTTCCCGGGCAATGCCGGTTCGACGCCGATATCCGGTTGCCCTTCGGCATGACGAAGGAGCCTGTCTACGAGCTGATCGGCCATATCCTGAAGAACTATCCCGAGGTCACCATGGAGGTCGTGATGGACACGGCCATCCCGGCCTGGTCCAGCCCGGACCATGAGATCGTCCGCTACGTCCAGCAGAACGCAAAGGCCGTTGCCGGGCGCGACGTCCTGCCGATCACCAGCCTCGCCGGAACCGATGCGCGGCTTTGGCGCTATGCCGGCATCCCCGCCTACAGCTACGGGACGACGGCAACCAATGTCGCCATGCCGGACGAGCATGTCGACATCGAAGAATGGATGTCGGTGGTCAAGACGCACCTGCTCACGATCTACGACTACATGTCGACCGATGGCGGGGCAGTAGGAGCGTGATCCGTGTGATCTCCCTGGCACGCCTTGGCTCGCGGGGGCGTGCGCGCCACAGGTCGGCATCTGGCAGGAATTGAGCGATGGAATTGTCTTGTGCGCAGGCGGTGATCGACGCGATCGCCGGTAAGGGCGTCGACACGGTCTTCGGCATCCCCGGCGTCCATACGCTCGAACTCTACCGGGCGTTGGCGAACAGCGGCATGCGCCACGTCACGCCGCGGCACGAACAGGGCGCGGCCTTCATGGCCGACGGCTATGCCCGCGCCAGCGGCCGTACCGCGCTTTGCGTGCTGATCTCGGGCCCGGGATTGCTGAACGCTGCCACGGCCATCGGTCAGGCCTATTCCGACAGCATTCCCATGCTTGTGCTC
Source organism: Allobosea sp. NPDC055594 (assembly GCF_053618995.1). Lineage (NCBI taxonomy): Bacteria > Pseudomonadati > Pseudomonadota > Alphaproteobacteria > Hyphomicrobiales > Alloboseaceae > Allobosea > Allobosea sp. NPDC055594. The sequence continues at coordinate 121,050 of NZ_JBSHIO010000011.1, read as the reverse complement.
GCGACGGTGGTCGGCAGGGCCGATCTCGGTCTGGGCCGGGGTCGGCTGCATGACATGCCCGACCAGCTCGCGACTCTGACCGGCATGCTCCGGGACCAGGCTCGCCGCATCAGCCATCCGTCGCAGGCACGTGCGCTGGTTCATGCGATGACCGCACGCCAGGCCGTCGGCCGTCCGCGCCCGGCCTATATCGAGATCCCACTCGATATCGCCGCAGAGCCATGCCCGGCCGACGGCGCCTCGCGGGACTCGGCAAGCCTGTGGCCGCCGGCGGCGGCGCCGGAAGCTATCACCGGCTCGGCGGCGATCCTGAAGGCTTCCGAGCGGATCGTCTTCGTCGCCGGAGGTGGCGCAGTCGGGGCCAGCGATGTTCTGGATCGCCTGGCGCAACGCCTCGGCGCGGTCGTGATGACGACGATCGCCGGCAAGGGCGTCGTGCCGGAAACCGCCGGCTACAGCCTCGGCGCCGGCCTGAATCACGCGCCGACCCGGCGCGTTCTCGACGAGGCCGATCTGGTCGTCGTGGTCGGCTCCGAACTCTCGAGCCCGGATCACTTCATGGATTTCATGCCGATCGAGGCGGCGATGATCCGGATCGACCTCGACGCCGAGGTGCTCGGCCGCGACTATCCCGTGAGAATCGCCATGCTCGCGGATGCGCGCACGGCACTCGATCAGATCGAACAGGCTCTGGGCGACGCGCCCGCCCGCCCCTGCTGGCGCGCTGATTGCGCCGCCCTTCGAGAGGCGCGACGGGCGGAGCTGCGTCGGAGCCATCCACAGCATACCGCCATACTGGACGTGCTGTATCGGGAGTTGCCCGAAGACACGGTCGTTGCGACCGATATGACCCAGCTCGCCTATACCGGCAATGGCTACTACCCCTCCGGCAGGCCTAGCAGCTGGCTTCACCCGGTGGGCTTCGGCACCCTCGGCTACGGTCTGCCGGCGGCGATCGGCGTCAAGCTGGCCTTACCCGACAGGCCCGTCGTGGCGCTCGCGGGGGACTATGGCGTCGGCTTCACCTTGTCGGAGCTGGCGACCGCGTCGGATCTGGGTCTCAACTTGCCACTGATCGTCTGGAACAATGGCGGGCTGGGCCAGATCGCCGATGACATGGATCTTCGCGCCATTCCACGTCTGGGGGTCGAGATCCAGCCTCCGGATTTTGCCGCGCTCGCTCGGGGCTACAATGCCGGCTATAGCCGCATCGCGGAGATTTCAGCTCTCGGGCCGGCTCTGGCGGCCGCGCTTGGCGCATCACGGCCGACCATCATAGATATCGTCACCGGCGACGGCTCCTGACCGGGACCATCTCTTCAGGACAATTAAGCTCTGGCCTATCACGACGAGGTGCTCGGGCCGATCCTCAGGAGCGGATCATGATGAAGATCGATCTCAATGCGGATGTCGGCGAAAGCTTCGGCCCTTGGACGATGGGCGACGACGCCGCCATGTTCGACATCGTGACGACGGCGAACGTCGCCTGTGGCTTTCATGCCGGTGACCCCCAGGTCATGCGCGCGACGGTCGAGCTTGCACTAGGCAAGAGCGTTGCCGTCGGCGCCCATCCGGGTTTCGCTGACCTAGCGAATTTCGGCCGCCGACGCATGCCAGGGCTGACGACGCGCGAGCTGGAAAACCTGATCGCCTATCAGGTCGGCGCATTCGCCGCGGTCGCAGAACTCGGCGGGCATCGCATGACACATGTGAAGACGCACGGCGCCCTCGGCAACATGTGCAACGAGGATGAGAGCCTCGCTCTCGCCGTCGGGCGCGGGATCAAGGCAGCTACCCCTTCAGCCTTGTTCCTGGTCATGCCCGGCATGCCGACCGAGAGGGCGGCCGAACGTTTGGGGCTCTCCTATTTCCGCGAGATCTACGCTGACCGGACCTACGATGACAACTTCAACCTGACGGATCGCTCGAAGCCAGACGCTGTCATTCATGATCCGGCATCCGCCACGCAGCATGTGATGCGCATGCTGGAGTCCGGCGCTGTCATCTCCGTTACCGGCAAGAAGCTCCCCGTCGCGATCGATTCGATCTGTCTGCATGGCGACAACCCGAATGCCGTCGCTGCGGCAAGGACATTGCGCGCAACGCTTGAGGCCGCCGGCATCACCATTGCCGGCCACCGGTAGTGCGCAGCTTAGCCGAGCGATCTGGTCGCCGGCATTTGAAAGGCAGGCCATGACTTTGACCACTGAAGCCGGCGGCGTCTTCCCGATCGCCCCGACCCCGTTCATGCCCGACGGCACTGTCGACTGGAACTCGGCCGACAAGCTCTTCGAGTTCTATGCCGATATCGGCTCGGACGGCGTCACCGTGCTCGGCATCATGGGCGAGGCGCCCAAGCTCGAGCCGGAGGAATCGGTCGGCCTCGTCAAGCGTGCCGTCGCCAAGATGTGCGGCAAGCCGATCATCGTCGGCGTTTCGGCTCCGGGCTTCGCCGCGATGCGCTCGCTCGCCCGCCAGGTCATGGACCTCGGCGCCGGTGGCGTGATGATCGCGCCGCCGCCGAGCCTGCGCACCGATGACCAGATCACCGGCTATTACGCCCAGGCCGTCGAGGCGATCGGCACCGACATCCCCTTCGTCATCCAGGACTATCCGCTGACGCTCTCGGTGGTGATGACGCCCGCCGTCATCCGCAAGATCATCCAGGACAACCCCTCCTGCGTGATGCTGAAGCACGAGGATTGGCCGGGGCTTGAGAAGATCTCGGCCCTGCGCAAGTTCGAGGCCGAGGGCAGCCTGCGCCATGTCTCGATCGTCACCGGCAATGGCGGCATCTTTCTCGATTTCGAGATGGAGCGCGGTGTCGACGGTGCCAATACCGGCTATGCCTTCCCGGAGCTGCTGATCGACGTCGTCAGGCTGAGCAAGGCCGGCAAGCGCGACGAGGCGCATGACATCTTCGACGCGCATCTGCCGCTGATGCGCTACGAGCAGCAGCAGGGCGTCGGCCTTGCCGTGCGCAAATACACCATGATGAAGCGCGGCATCCTCGCCCATGACGCGCAGCGCAAGCCGGGTTCCGCCCTGTCCGCCGCGGCCAAGGCCGAGGTCGATTACCTGCTCGCCCGCCTCGCCAGGCACGATCCGCGCGCCGAGCTCTGAGCCTGTCCGGCAAGGCTTTCCGCGACGCAACATGGCGGCGCTCCGGTCGAAGCCGGAGCGCCGCTTTTGCTTGGCGCCCCGCTGCGGCCGGGCGTGTCCGCCGCCGTCAGGGCCCTTGATGCAGATTAGGGGTTTTCGGGAAGGGAGGATTTCTGGATCATCGCAGCCATTATGGAGCGCAGATGAGACAGAACTCCGGGCCGGAGAAAGCACCGGCAGAGCAGGTCGTGAAGGACATCCGGCGAGCGACCCGCCGGCAATTTTCGGCCGAAGAGAAGATCCGCATCGTTCTGGAAGGCGTGCGTGGCGAGGAGAGCATCGCCGAGCTATGCCGGCGCGAAGGCATCGCCTCCTCGATGTATTACGGCTGGTCGAAGGAGTTCCTGGAAGCCGGCAAGCGGCGCCTCGCGGGCGACACGGCGCGCGCGGCAACCCCCGACGAGGTCAAGGAGCTGCGTTGAGGCACAGGCGCTGAAGGAGGCCGTGGCCGATCTGACCCTGGAAACCGCCTGCTCAAAAAAAGCATGCTGGCGGATGGGGAAGACGACACATGAGATATCCCGCATCCGAGAAGGCCGAGATCAGGCCAGCCAACACAGCCCGTGCTTCACCCGGCAAAGTGTGTCGTCCGGATCGCGCACGACCGTGATCAGATCCGCGCCCCTACTGATCCCCACTCCGGCGACAATGCCAAACTCGGACAGATGCGCTCGCAACGCGTTGATGGTCTGGTTGCGCTGGCGGACGATCAGATTCCGGATTTTGAGAACCATGGCCTCCGACTGTTGTGCTGCCGTCTTCACCGGAACGAAGCGCATGCTTGGCCTACAGACAACTTCGCAGATCGCCTCCGCATCGCCAGAGTCGGTCTTGCCACGCTTGACATACGGCTTGACGTAAGCTGGCGGCATCAGCCGCACGCGGAGCCCAAACGCAGCGATCTCGCGGGCCCAGAAATGTGCCCTGCCACACGCCTCCATACCGACGAGACAGGGCTCGAACTTCGAGAAAAACGTCAGGACTTGCGATCGACGCAACTGCCGCTTCACGACGACCGAGCCGTCTGCGGCGATCGCGTGGACCTGAAAAACCTGCTTCACCAAGTCGAGGCCAACAACCTGAATCTGCGACATGGAAAATCCCCTCGGCGATAACCATCACTCCGGAACATAAATCCCGATCAGCGCTGCCGCAAAGCGGAGCCGTTCCACATCATCATGCTTCAGGCTGAACCAATTCAACGGGGGTGGATCACTCTGATTCAATAATCTTCTGCTAACATAATTGTCAGCACGCGTGTGGTAACGGTTTGATCGGCTGGATTTTCCGATCCCGCGGTCATCTCGCGATTGTAGTAATCGATCTTGAAGAACACTTTTTCGCCATCGAGGTCGAATGCACCGAAGTCGTGTTCGCCAAAAGGGTCGTTTCTTTCGTCGAAGGCGCCGAACCCGCGCACCTTGCCCACGATGGCCTTTTGAGCTTTGCTGCCGAGCGCGATCACGCTGGGCGTGACCCTGATGGCGCCGCCGACGAACGTCTGGCGCAATTCGTCGTTGAGGCGCCGGATGATGGCCGTGATCTTTTCGTCAGCGGCTTCGATTCGATTGTTCATGAAATGTTCCTTTGTGCATCGAGAATGAAGAGGCGAACGAGGAGACTTGACTTGGCGTTGCCGCCGGGCAGCACAAAGCCGTCGTGAGGGATGAGCCGGTGCGCCAGGCGGCGCTGGCCTTGCTCGAGATGCAGCAGGGGCACCTGCCGGGCTGCCAGCGAGCTGCTGGCGAATGAGGCCGGCAGGTTGCGACGAAAATGCGCAGCAGCCAGGATCGGAGCGCCATCCAGCGCGGCGCTGGCGCCCGCGATGCCATGGCGCTGCCAATAGCCGTCGCGCCCAGGACGGTCGAACTCATGAATGGCGATCAGGCCGAGATCGGGAGGGCTCACCTGGAGCATGGCGAGCCAGCGACGCAGGTGCTCCTGTCGCTCGGCTTGCCGCAGGGGCCGAATGCGCCCCTTGGCGTCACTGACCAGCCGCAGCGCCGACAGCGCGGCAAAGCGCGAACCGTGGAGCGCGCGAACGGCAAAGGCATCATAGCATGCCAACAGGAGGGCACGCTGACCGTGTCGCAAGGTGACGATGCGGCCGGGCTCATCGGCATCGTCCAAGTTAGCCCAGAACACCGGATCCTCGCCCCTGGTCTCGCTGGCGACGGGGAAGGCCTTTCGGGCGAGGCCCACGAGCTCGCCATGCTGCCAAGCGGCAACCAGCTGATCTCCGGCCAAACTTGTGTCGATCGGCTCGCTGTCGATGCCGACGATGAGGGTGACACCTGGCCATCGGCGATCGAGAAGCCGCGATGCCGCAGCTCCGCCCAATCCGGCATCTTGCGTCATCAGCATCGCCCGGCGATCGGCCGGCGAATGGCGTCCGATCGGAGCAGCCAGGCGAAAGAACCCGCCGGGCAGGAGGATGGCATCGACCTCAGGCCAGGTCGATTGCTGCGCCAATGCCTCGATCAGGCGATCGAGCAGCAGGATGCGCTTGCTCATACGCGGCATCGGATAGGTGTCGCGGCCGCGAACGCAGACCGTGACAATATGCAATGGCGCAACGTCGCGAGCCGCAGACATGCGGCCGCGTTCATGATCATTGATCATGTCGGCTAGGCTCCAATTGTCGGAAGAAAGCGCCGCGGACTGGGACCGGGGCGTCAGAAAGCATAGATCGCGGCAGAGGCTAGACGGACTGCGCCGCCATACCAGACCAGGTCACTGGACCTCGATGAAATAGCGGCCGGCATCCTTGTCGAGCCATTGAAAGCTCGACGTGTAGCCGAGCTGGCCCTGGTTGGTCAGAACTGTGTGCTGGCACTTGCCCTGGAGCACCAGCTTGGAGAACTCATCGGTCAGCTGACGATAGACGGGCATCTCGGCATAAGATGTGCCATCGAGCACCTCGATAGCCTCGAACCCGCCACGCCGGGCGGCTGGACTGTTGTTGAGGGCCTCGCGTACGGCGCGCTTCATGAAGCTGCTATCGCAGACTGGAAAACCATCTTCGGCGAGCTCTGGACGGGCTGTCCTTCCTTCGAGTTGATGCAGCCCGTTCCAGCCGAGCAGGATGAGGCCGAACACGGTGATGAAGGCCTTGCGGCTGTTTGTCATCGTGCCTTGGCCGATAGCGCCGATCGGGCCACTCCAGATCAAAACAAGGAACAGGACACAGAGCCCGGCGCCGAGCCAGAACTCGACGCCAAGCAGCAGGAGCGCAATTACCCATAGGGCGAGCGCTATCCAGAATCGTCGATACCAAGGCATCTTGCTGGGTTGCAAAGCGGGCGCTGGCGAAGGCGTCTCTGTCATGCTGGATCTCCATTTTTGAACCATAAACGCTGTAGTCAAAAACGCGTCAAGACGGCGTCTTGCGTGTGTGAAGAGAACGCGTGAAAGCCCACTGCGAAAGGTCGTCGCCGAAAATGTCCGGCGACTGCGGCAGCTGCGCGAAATCAGCCAGGAGGAGCTGGCGGACCGGGCCGCACTCCATCGGACCAATGTCAGCAAGCTCGAACGCGAGCTGCACGCGATCTCGATCGACAATCTCTATTGGATCGCAAAGGCGCTCGGCGTGGCGCCGGAAGAGCTGCTGCGCGATCCGCGGTCGAGACCGCCGGCTTAGCGCCCCACCTACAGCAGGCTAATCAGCTTGCGCTGCGCGTCACTGTCGCCGTCGATGTAGCGCTGGGTCGTCTCGATCGAGCGATGGCCGGCAAGCAATTGTACATCGCGCAGCGAGGCTCCGGCCTTATGTGCCTTGCGAGCCGCCGTGGTGACGAAGGTCCGTCGTCCTGAATGTGACGAGCAGCCTTCCAGGCCGACCTCGCGATAGAACGCGGTGAACCAGTTGACGATGCTGTTTGCCCGCATCGCTGCGCCGCGAAACGACCGGATCACCGGCTGATCGGGCGCGCCGCCTCCAGCCGGCAGCGACCGCCGAAGCCCGACCAACGCCAGCCGCAGGTCGCGATGGAGCGGAATCCGGCGGCCGCCGGCATATTTGCTGATCGCCGCCTCGAGGCAGATCAGATCGCCGATGCGGCCATCGGCACGCAGCACCATGCCCCAGCGCAGCTTGGCGATCTCGCCTGCCCGCAGGCCAGCATAGACCGACAACAATACAATCGTCTGGTCACGCTCTGGCCAAGCCGACAAGCGCGCCCGCGCCATCGCCCTGCCCAACATAGCAGCCGACAGCGTCTTAGCTTGACGCCCAAGCATGAAAATCTCCAAGGGAAGAATGTTGCGCAATTCTAGATGGCGCAAAATAATAATATATCAGTATTAAAAAAATGTCAATACTTATATAATTGCAGTAACGGGCCGCGCAATCTGCCTGATTTGTGCAGGAATTACACCAAGTCAATTATTGCATTATAAATTAGCCTCAACGGGCGCATAAATCAGCGTCTACTTCAATTCGCCTGCTCGCGCACTAAAGGCAGCCGCAGAGCGCGCTGGCCGAATCGCCTGCCCCGTCGAACGCGAGTTCGGAGCAAAAAGAATCAGACCTGCGAACGGAGATCAAGTTTGTGGGTCAATTCGCATGCCGCGCGCGTAGGCAAAGAAAAAACCCTTGCAAAACAAGGGATTAAATAATGAAATGGCGGACAGGGCGGGATTCGAACCCGCGATACGGTTTCCCGTATACACACTTTCCAGGCGTGCGCCTTCAACCACTCGGCCACCTGTCCGGCGCGCTGCTTATGACCTCCGGGCCCACTTCTTTCAAGTGCCGAAACTGACGATTATGCGGGTTGCGGCAAAATCGCGTTTGGCGTTGCAATGACGCGGGTGCGGGCGCACATCGAGCGCATCGGCGGGCGGTGGCGGAGCAGGCGCGCGCAGCGGGGCCGAAAACCGGCCTGCGCTGGCGCTGCCGGCGGGATTTGGGGGATGGCTTGCGCTTTCTGGTCAGGGTTCTCGGCTATCTTCTGGTCGCGGGCGGCTTCATTGTGCTGCTGACCGACGGCGCACGCTCGATCGCCAATTCCGCGCTGCGCTTCACCGCGCTTGGCGAAACCATGGCGGCCCTGCTGGGGGATCGTTTCCGCCAGCTGCAGCCGGGAATCGAACGCAATCTGCATCCGCTGCTCTGGGATCCTGTCTTGGTGCATGTCCTGCTCGTGCCGACCGCTCTCGCCGGGCTCGCGCTCGGCTTCCTGCTGCTCTGGCTCGGCAGCGAGCCCAAGCCGCTGATCGGGATCGTCACACGAAGGTGAGGGCGACGCCGGCGCCTCGCGGGTCTGCCGGGTGATCGTTCGCAGATCGGACTGGGTGTTTCGCCACCGGCAGCCGGCCGCTTTCACCGCGGAGCCTGCGCCTGCCTGGCGTTGAGTTGCCGGCAGTGCCTGGCCTCGGCCGGGAATACGGTGCAGCAAAAAGGTGCAGCAAAAACAAGGCGGTCCGCGCTCTGCGACCAGCCCGCAAATCGGGATCCGGCCCGTTCGATCAGGCGCTTTTCGTCGGTCCCCACCATGTCGGCCTGTCGGGAGGTGCCGCAATTCGAACATAATTCGGTTCAGGGCCTCTTGATCCCCGGCGCAAACTCTCCGAGGGTCGGCGGCTTGAACCGGAGATTTGCTATGAACTCGAAGCTTAAGAAGCGCCTCGGTGGGATCGGCCTCGGCCTCGGCGCGATCGCGCTGGCCGCCGGTGTCGCGCTGGCGCAGGCGCCGGCCTTCTTCCGCATCGGCACGGGCGGCACGGCCGGCACCTATTACCCGATCGGCGGGCTGATCGCGAACGCGATCTCGGCGCCGCCGCAGCTGGTCTCGACGGCGGTCGCGAGCAATGGCTCGGTCGCCAACGTCAACGCCATCGTCGGTGGCGCGGCCGAATCCGGCTTCGTCCAGGCCGACGTCGCCTTCTGGGCCTATTCCGGTACCGGTGTCTATGAGGGCAAGCCGAAGGTCGCAGATCTGCGTTCGATCGCCAATCTCTATCCGGAGAGCGTCCATCTCGTCGTGCGCAAGGCGGCGAATGTGAAGGGTGTCGCCGACCTCAAGGGCAAGAAGGTCTCGCTCGACGAGCCGGGCTCCGGCACGCTGCTCAACGCCAAGGCGATCCTCGCCGCCTTCGGGGTCACAGAGAAGGACATCACGGCCGAATATCTCAAGCCCAACCAGGCGGCCGAGAAGATGAAGGACGGCTCGGTCGACGCGTTCTTCTTCACCGGCGGCTACCCGGCCGCGGCGATCTCCGAGCTGGCCTCGACCGGCTCGGGCATCGACATCCTGCCGATCACCGGCGCTCCCGCCGAGAAGCTCGCCAAGGAATCGCCCTTCTTCGCCGCGGACGAGATTCCGGCCGGCACCTACAAGGATGTCGGCGCGGTCAAGACCGTCGCGGTCGGCGCCCACTGGATGACCTCGGCCAAGATCTCGCCCGACACGGTCTACGCCGTGACCAAGGCGCTCTGGAGCGACAAGACCCGCGCCGCGCTCGACGCCGGCCACGCCAAGGGCAAGGCGATCCAGAAGGCGACTGCGCTTTCCGGCCTGCAGGGCGTGCCGCTGCATCCGGGTGCCGAGAAGTTCTACAAGGAAGCCGGGCTGCTGAAGTAAGCGCGCCTAGCCAGACCAGCAACGCCGCCATCGCGCGCGGCCGAAGGATGCTCCGGGATCGAGCGGCAGGCGCTTTTGCCTGCCGGGCGGTCCCGGAGGCGCTTTCGCCGCGCTGCGGCGGCGAGGCTTTTTCCAGACCGACCTGGCAGGCTCCGCCGCCGGACGCGACGCCGAGGACGAGAGATGACGACCCAGCCCTCCGCTGCCGAACTCGCCAAGCTCGAGGAAGAGCTCGATCCCGAAATGCAGTTCCGCAAGGTGCCTCACGGCACCGCGCTGCTGATCGGCGCGTTGCTGCTCGCGCTCTCGGCCTTCCACTACTACACGGCGGGCTTCGGTCTGATGCGCGAGACGACGCATCGCGGCATCCATCTCGCTTTCGTGCTCGGCCTGATCTTCCTCGTCTTCTCCGGGCGCAAGAGCGACGCCGGCACGGTTCACCCTTCGACCATGCTGCGTCCCGGCGGCGTGCCGATTTATGACTGGCTCTTTGCCGTCGCGGTCGCCTTCGCCAGCCTCTATGTGCCCTATGTCTTCGAGGACCTGGTGTTCCGGGTCGGCAATCCCTCGACGCTCGACGTCGTCATGGGTTCGATCACCATCATCCTGATGATCGAAGCGACGCGCCGGGCGATCGGCTGGGGCCTGCCGCTGATCGCGCTCTTCGCCATCGTCTATGCGATCTTCGGGACTTGGTTCCCGGGCATCTTCCTGCATCCGGGCGCGACCTGGTCGAACCTCGTCAACCATCTCTATTTGACCAGCCAGGGCGTCTATGGCGTCGCGCTCGGCGTCGTCGCGACCTATGTCTTCCATTTCGTGCTGTTCGGCGTGCTGGCGACGCGGGTTGGGCTCGGCCGGCTCTTCCTCGGCGTCGCGGCGGCGGTGGCAGGGCGTTTCGCCGGCGGGCCGGCCAAGGTCTCGATCTTCGGCTCGGCCCTGTTCGGCATGATCTCGGGCTCCTCGGTCGCCAACACCGTCACGGTCGGCTCGCTGACCATCCCGATGATGATCCGGCTCGGCTATCAGCGGCACTTCGCGGCCGCGGTCGAATCGACTGCGGCGACGGGTGGGCAGATCACCCCGCCGATCATGGGCGCGGCCGCCTTCCTGATGGTCGAGTTCCTCAACCTGCCCTATGCGACGATCGTCATCGCGGCGATCATTCCCGCCTGCATGCACTTCTTCGGCGTGCTGATGCAGGTGCATTTCGAGGCCAAGCGCAATGGCATGCGCGGCATGACCGATGCCGAGGCGCCGAATCTGCGGGAGGTCTTCGCCCGCGACTGGCCGACGCTGGCGCCGCTCTTCGGCCTGATCGTCGTGCTCTTCACCGGCTACACCCCCTATCTCGCCGCCTTCTGGGGCATCACCGGCTGCATGCTGGTCGGCCTCGCGCATTACCGCGCCGGTGCCGCGCTCGTCTTCGCCCTGGCGATCGGCGTGGCGGCGCCGACCGAGTTCCTGCGCGTGCCCGGCGTCAATCTTGGCCTGACCCTGGCTGCCTTCGCCGTCATGTTCCATGGCGTGCTGCTGCGCTCGGAAGAAGGCCGCAGACGCGTCAACGACATGGTCGACGCCTTCGTGCTCGGTGCCAAATACGCCATCGGCGTCGGCGCGGCGGCGGCGACCGTCGGCATCATCGTTGGCGTGGTCACGCTGACCGGCGTCGGCTTCAAGATCTCCTGGATCGTCACCTCGCTGGCCGATCAATGGGCCAATGGCTTGCTCGGCTTGGTGCCGTTCCTGCCCTTCGACATAAAGAGCGCGACTCTGTTCTTCACGCTGCTGCTGACCGGCGTGGTCTGCATCCTGCTCGGCTGCGGCGTGCCGACCACGGCGAACTACATCATCATGGTGACGGTGGCGGCGCCGGCGCTCGGCATGCTCGGCGTCAACCCGCTCGTGGCGCATTTCTTCGTGTTCTATTACGGGGTGCTCGCCGATGTGACGCCGCCGGTCGCGATCGCCGCCTATGCCGGCGCGAGCATGGCCGGCGCCGATCCGTTCAAGACCGGCAATACCGCCTTCCGGTTGGCGCTCGGCAAGGTGCTGGTGCCCTTCGTCTTCGTGTTCTCGCCCTCCATGCTGATCATGGCGCCGGGCTTCACCTGGACGGAGCTGATCGGCTCGACCGCCTCCTGCTTCGCCAGCATCACGCTGCTTTCGGCCGCCTTCGCCGGCTGGCTTCTGGCGCCATTGGCGATATGGGAGCGCTGGCTCCTCGCGCTCGCCGCCTTGCCGATGATCCTGGCGACGCCGATGAGCGTCGGCGCCGGTCTCGCCATCGCCGCGCCAGTGCTGCTGCGGCAGCTGCTGGCGCGCAGGGCGGCGGTCGCTCCAGCTTGATAGTTCCCGGTATGTTCTTGCAACCTTGACGCGATTCCACTAGCTTCACGGTGCGGGAACTGGGGTGGCGCGAAATGGTGACGCGGGTCGCGACGGTGGCGTTCGAGGGCATCGAGGCGCGCGCCGTCGACGTTCAGGTCCAGGTCACGCCTGGCGGCGTCGCCTTCATCCTGGTCGGCCTGCCCGACAAGGCGGTGGGCGAGAGCAAGGAGCGCGTTCGCGCCGCCCTGATCGCCTCCGGCCTTGCGCTGCCGGCCAAGCGCATCACGGTGAATCTCGCTCCGGCCGACCTGCCCAAGGAAGGCAGCCATTACGATCTGCCGATCGCGCTCGGCGTCATGGCGGCGATCGGCGCCATCCCGGCCGACGCGCTCGCCGGCTACACGGTACTCGGCGAGCTCGCCCTCGATGGCTCGATCAGCCCGGTCGCGGGCGTGCTGCCGGCGGCGATCGCCGCCGATGCCCGCGGCCAGGGCCTGATCTGTCCGGCAGCCTCGGGGGCGGAGGCGGCCTGGGCGGCGCAGGATCTCGACATCCTCGCGCCGCGCTCGCTGATCCAGCTCGCCAATCATTTCAAGGGCACGCAGGTGATGGCGCGGCCACAGCCTTCCGTCGCGCGTCAGAGCGGTCCGCTGCCGGATCTCGCCGAGATCAAGGGCCAGGAAAGCGCCAAGCGCGTGCTCGAGATCGCCGCTGCCGGCGGGCACAATCTGCTGATGAACGGCCCACCCGGAGCCGGCAAGTCGATGCTGGCGAGCCGACTGCCCTCGATCCTGCCGCCGCTCAACCCGCGCGAACTGCTTGAGCTCTCGATGGTGCTCTCCGTCGCCGGACAGCTGGCCGACGGGGCGCTGACCGACCGGCGGCCGTTTCGGGCGCCGCATCATTCGGCCTCGATGGCGGCGCTGGTCGGCGGCGGCATCAAGGCGACGCCGGGTGAAGTTTCGCTCGCCCATCATGGCGTGCTCTTTCTCGACGAATTGCCGGAGTTCCAGCCGCAGGCGCTCGACGCGCTGCGCCAGCCCATGGAGACCGGCGAGGTGCTGATCTCGCGGGCCAATCACCGGGCCGTCTACCCGGCGCGCTTCCAGCTGGTCGCGGCGATGAATCCCTGTCGCTGCGGCAGGGCGACGGAGCCCGGCTATGCCTGCCGGCGCCAGCCGAACGAGCGCTGCATGGCGCAATACCAGGCCGGCATCTCCGGCCCGATGCTCGATCGGATCGACATCACCATCGACGTGCCGCCGGTCACCGCCTCCGATCTGATCCTGCCAGCGGCGGCGGAAGGTTCTGTCGAGGTGGCGCGGCGGGTCGCGCAGGCGCGAGCGCGGCAGGTCGCGCGTTTCGAGCGGCTTGGTCTCGCCGGCGTCACGACCAATGCCGGCTGCCCCTCATCGGCGCTCGACGAGGTCGCCCGCCCGGATGCAGCCGGGCTTGCCCTGTTGCGCAATGCGGCCGAGGCGATGCGGCTGACCGCGCGCGGCTATCATCGCGTGCTCAAGGTGGCACGCACGCTCGCCGATCTCGACGGCGAGGAGCAGCTCGGGCGCATCCATCTCGCCGAGGCGCTATCCTATCGCTCGCGCATCGATCAGGCAGCGCAGGCGGCGTAGGTTCGGGGCGTTCCTGCCGGAGGAGGCCCGCAGATCCATGCCGGGAGGTTAACAAGATCATTCAAATCACGACGCCATGGCCGCAGTGCTGCGAACCTTTCCTCAATCTCGGCGTGCTATGACAGGACCATGGAGCTCTGGCCTTCCCCGCCTGTCCTCATTGCGATCGCGACCTCGCTGCTCGCCGCGCTTTGCGGCCTGGCGACGTTCTGGCTGCTGCGCGAGCGCGGCCGCGTCCTGCGGCAGGCGACTTCGATCGCCGGCGATGTCGAGCGCCTGAACGACCGGCTCTGGGAACTCGCCGACAGCGAGGAGCGCTACCGCAGTCTGATCGAGGCGCAGGGTGATCTCATTGTCCGCCGCAGCGAGGGGCGGATCGTCTATGCCAACGGCGCCTATGCGGCCTTGCTCGGTCTTGCCGAAGGGCAGGTCGTCGGCAGCCTGCGCATGCCGCAGGTCCGGGTCACGCGGCCGGTTCAGGCGCTGGCCGACGGCGCCCGCGTCTTCGACGAATGCATCGAGACCGCCGACGGCGAGCGCTGGATCGCCTGGGTCGAGACGGTCGTGCCTGTCGTGGTCGGTCAGGCCGTGCTGCAGCGGGTCGGTCGTGACATCAGCGCCCGCATGGCGGGCGAGCGCGCGCTGGAGGAGGCGCGCAGCCGGGCGGAGGAAGCCAGCGCCGCCAAATCGCGCTTCCTCGCAACCGTCAGCCATGAGTTCCGTACGCCGCTCAACGGCATTCTCGGCATGGCCGATCTCCTTGGCGACACAAGGCTCGACCCGGAGCAGGCGACCTATGTGCGCGCCCTGCGGACCTCGGGCGAGGCGCTGCTCGGCCTGGTCGACGGCATCCTCGACTTCGCCAAGGTCGAGGCCGGCAAGCTCGAACTCGTCGACGAACCCTTCGATCTTGCCCTGCTGGTCGAGGACGTCACCGAACTGATGGCGCCGCGCGCCCAGGCCAAGGGCATCGAGGTCTCGGCGCTGCTCGCCGCCGACCTGCCGGCGCTCATCCGCGGCGATGCCGAGCGCCTGCGCCAGATCCTGCTGAATCTGATCGGCAATGCCGTGAAGTTCACCGAACGGGGCGGCGTCGGCATCCGGGCGGAGCGTGACGGCGAGGCGATCCTCGTCGCGGTCGCCGATACCGGGCCGGGCATCCCGGCCGAGCGCCTGGAGAGCATTTTCGAGGAGTTCGAGCAGGTCGAGACCCCGAACATGTCGACTTCCGGCGGGACCGGTCTCGGCCTTGCGATCGCACGTCGACTCGCGCTGGCGATGGGCGGGACGATCTCCGTCGAAAGCCCGGCAGGGCAGGGCGCCATCTTCCGGCTTCGCCTGCCGCTTCGGGCCGCTGCCGGAGCGGCGGCTGCCGACCCGGGACTCGACTGGTCGGGCAAGCGCCTGCTGATCGCCAGCGGCACGCCTTTCAGTGCCGGCCATCTCGCCGAGCAGGCACGGCGCCGCGGCGCCGAGGTGTTGCTGGCCGCCGATCGGCAGGCGGCGCTCGCCTGCCTGCGGGAGGCGGGTTCGCTGACGGCGCTGCTCGTCGACCGGGCGCTGCCGGGTGGCGATGTCGAAGGTCTGGCGGCGGCGGCCCGGCAGGCCGGTGTCTCCGAGATCGTCATCATGCTCTCGCCGGCCGAGCGGCGCGGCTATGGCTCTCCCTTCGCAGCCGGCTTCACCGGCTTCCTGGTCAAGCCGGTGCGCGGGCGCTCGCTGCAGCAACGCTTTGAGGGAGACAGGCACCCGGCCGTTTCCGCCGAGGTGGAGAGTGCTGCGCCGCCGCCGGCGGTCGGGGCCGGCCTGCACGTGCTGGTGGCCGAGGACAACGAGATCAATGCCCTGCTGGCGACGCGGACGCTGGAGCGCCTCGGTTGCGTGCCGGTCTGGGCGCGCGATGGCGGCGAGGCGGTTCGCCTGGTCGAGGCGGCGCTGGCCGGGCAGCGGCCCGCCTTTGCCCTCGCCTTGCTGGATATCCGCATGCCGGAGCTCGACGGCATCGCCGTGGCGCGGCGCATTCGAGCGGAAGAGCAGGCGCGTGGTGCCGCGCGTCTGCCGCTTCTGGCCGTGACCGCGAACACCTCGCAGGAGGATCGGCGCGCGGCGCTCGCAGGCGGGATGGATGATTGCCTGGCTAAGCCGCTTTCGCGCGATGCCTTGCGGGTCTGGGTGGAAAGGCTTGCCGGCGCGGCAAAGACCGCCGCGCGCTCCGCCTGAGGCTGTCCGCCGCGGATCGCCATGCCTGAAGGGGCTCGCCATCGCGCGGCCGATCGGCTATCTCTTGGTCATATCTCTGTCGTAGTTCTGTCGCGATCCCGTAAGACGTTCGGCGCAGTGGTGTCATGCGCCTGGCCGAGGCCTCACAGGGATAAGACCGCAAATGGCGTTCGACGTTCTCCTAGGTCTCAGACAGCCGGCAAAGCAGAAGCTGGGAGCCTTGTCGCAGCGCCCGCGCTTCTCGCCCTTCGGGCTGATGGTCGGCGCCGGGCCGCGCGGCGTCTTCGCCTATCCGGGGCCCGACGCGCTGTCCGGAACGCTCGGGCGCTCCGGCTCGCTCGAGGTTCGTCTGGCCCGTGGCCCGCGCGAGATCTGGCGGGCGCAGCGCCTGCGCTACCGCGTCTTCTATCAGGAGATGTCGGCCAAGCCCGATGTCGTCTCGCGGATGTTCCGGCGCGATGCCGACCGGTTCGATGCTTCCTGCGACCATCTCCTGGTCATCGACCACGCTGCGCGCGGCCGCTTCGGTGGCATCAAGCCCAAGGTCGTCGGCACCTACCGGCTGATGCGCGAGCAGGCCGCCTGGCGGCTCGGCGGCTTCTACAGCCAGTCGGAATTCGACATCGAGCCGATGATCGCGCGCCATCCCGAGCTGCGCTTCCTCGAGCTCGGCCGCTCCTGCGTGCTCAAGCCCTATCGCACCAAGAAGACGGTCGAGCTGCTCTGGCACGGCATCTGGGCCTATGTCCGCCATCACCGCATCGATGCGATGTTCGGTTGCGCCAGCTTCGACGGTACGGAGCCGGACCTGTTGGCGCTGCCGCTCTCCTTCCTGCACCACCACGCCACGGCGCAGGGTGAATGGCGCGTCACCGCCAAGCCGGAGCGCCATGTCGCCATGGACCGGCTGCCGGCCGGCATGATCGACGCCAAGGCGGCGCTGAAGAGCCTGCCGCCGCTGGTGAAGGGCTATCTGCGCCTCGGCGCCCGCTTCGGCGCCGGGGCCGTGATCGACCGGCAGTTCGGCACGACCGATGTGCTGGTGATCGTGCCGGTTACCGCGATCGACCAGCGCTATCTCGACTATCTCGGTGGCGAGGGCGAGCGCTACGCCGCCTGAGCCTGCGCTATTCGCCGCTCGCGGCGAGGTCGCGCAGCGCCTGCCGGTAGTCCGGATAGCGGAAGGCGTAGCCGAGCTCGCGTTTCACCAGGGCGTTCGAGACCCGCTTGTTCTCGCTGTAGAAGCTCGCCGCCATCGGCGAGAGCTTGCTTGCGTCGAAGGGCGTTTCCGGCGGTGGCGCCAGCCCGACGAGTTCGGCGGCGAAGCTGATCACGTCCTGCGGCGGCGCCGGCTCGTCATCGGTGACATTGTAGACCGCACCAGGCTGCGGCTTGCCCAGCGAGGCCAGCAGCACGCCGGCGATGTCGTCGACATGGATGCGGTTGAAGACCTGGCCGGGCTTGATCAGCCGGTTGGCGGTGCCGGCGCGCAATTTGGTGATGGCGTTGCGGCCCGGCCCGTAAATGCCGGAGAGGCGGAAGATCTGCACCGGTTTACCGCTGCGCTCGCCGAGCGCGAGCCAATCGCGCTCGATTTCGAGGCGCTGGCGCGAGCGCCGGTTGGTCGGACGTGCCTCGGCAGTCTCGTCGATCCAGGCGCCGCCATGATCGCCATAGATGCCGATCGTCGAGAGATAGCCGATCCAGCGCAGATTGGGGACGGCTGCGAGCTTGTCGGCCAGCGTCCGCAGCACCGGATCACCGTCTTCGTCGGGCTGGACCGAGACGAGCAGGGCATCGGCTTCCGCCAGCGCGGCGGCCAGCGGCGATGACACGGCGAAGCCGCCGAAGACGAGCGTGCGCAGGCCGTCCCGACTCAGGCTCGCGGCCTTCTCGGCCGAACGCACCGTGCCGGTGACCTCCCAGCCCTGTGCCAGCGCGGCGCGCGCGAAGAAACCGGCGGAATAGCCGAGACCGAGGATGACGAGCTTCATGCGGGTTCCAGCTTTCCGAGATCGGGATGCGTCCATTCGGCCCTGACGTCGGCATCGGGCTCGCAGGCAAGCCTGGCCGGCGCGAGTGCCGCTGCCCGCGCCGGGACGAGCCGCAGCAGCGCCCAGGCCGCCATCGCCCGCACCAGGGGTGAGGGATCGTCGAGCAGCGCTTCCGCGCTTGCAGCGAGAGTCGGCTCGCCGCTGTTGCCGATCGCGATCAGCACATTGCGGATGAAGCGGTCGCGGCCGGTGCGCTTCATCGGCGTGCCGGCGAAGAGCTTGCGGAAGGCGGCGTCGTCGAGCGCCGCGAGCTCGGCGAGCGGCAGGGCCTCGAGCTCCTGTTTGAGCGCGAGGCGGGTTTCCTTTGCCGCCTGCGCGAACTTGTTCCAGGGGCAGACGGCGAGGCAGTCGTCGCAGCCGAAGATGCGGTTGCCGATGCCTTCGCGGAATTCGGTGCCGATATGGCCCTGATGCTCGATCGTCAGATAGGCGATGCAGCGCCGCGCATCGAGCTGGTAGGGGGCGGGGAAGGCGGCGGTCGGGCAGATGTCGAGACAGCGCGTGCAGGAGCCGCAATGGTCGTGCTCGGGCGCGTCAGGCGGCAGTTCGGCGGTGGTGTAGATTGCCCCGAGAAAGAGCCAGGAGCCGTGGGTGCGCGAGACCAGCACGGTGTGCTTGCCCTGCCAGCCGAGTCCGGCGGCCTGTGCCAACGGCTTCTCCATCACCGGTGCGGTGTCGACGAAGACCTTGACGTCGACCTCGCCGCGCGCTGCCAGCACGCCGGCGACGCTCTTCAGCTTGCCCTTGATGACGTCGTGATAGTCGCGCCTTCGGGCATAGAGCGAGATCGCGCCGCGGTCGCGCTGCCCCAGAACCGCCAGCGGGTCGCCTTCGCCCGCATAGCTCATGCCGAGCATCACGACGGAGCGGGCCTCGGGCCAGAGCACGCCCGGCGCGGCGCGTTCGGCGGTGCGCTCGGTCATCCAGGCCATGTCGCCATGATTGCCGGCGTCGAGCCAGCCGGCGAGGCGCGCCGGCGCCTGCGGGATCGAATCGACCGAGGCGACGCGCACGGCAGAGAAGCCTTCGCTTTCCGCCCGGGCCAGCACGACTTTCTTGAGCTTCTCGCCGCTCAGAAGTCCAGATCGTCGTAATGGGCCGACGGCGCCATGCCCGGAATCCGGTCGCTGAGCAGCGGCCGGAAGCTCGGTCTGGACTTGATCATGGCGTACCATGCGCGGGCGGCCTCGTCCTCTTCCCAGGGCACGTCGCCGAGATAGTCGACGCAGGAGAGATGCGCCGCGGCGGCGAGATCGGCATAGCTCAGAACCGGGCCCGCGAGCCAGTTCCGCTTCGCCGTCAGCCAGGCGATATAGCGCAGATGATAGCGGACATTGCCGCGGGCGGCACGGATCGCGCTCATTTCTGGCGGGCCGCCGCCTTCGTCGCGGCTCATGAAGCGCTTCATCACCTTTTCCAGCACGAGCGGCGCGGTGATTTCCTCGTTGAACTTGATGTTGAACCAGTCGAGCAGCCGGCGCACCTCGATGCGCTCGCCGGGGCCCTCCGGCAGCAGCCGGCGCTCGCCGAGGGCCAGGCCGCGCGTCTCGTCGAGATATTCGGCGATGGGTCCGGGGCCGGGGATGACGAGCCTGCTATCCTCGCGCAGCACCGGTGTCGTCCCGGCCGGATTGAGCTCGAGGAATTCGCGGCGGCGCTCCCATATCCGCTCCTCGACCATCGCGGCGTCGAGGCCGAATTCGCCCAGCACCAGCCGGACGAAGCGCGAATGCGGGCAGAGCGGATAATGGTGAAGGGTTGCCATCGGTCGCTTGAAACGGAGAATTGGGCTGGAAATGCGGCCTGAAGCGCGGTCGCGGGCCTTGCGGAGGCAAAATCCGTATAGGCTCGGCTGCGGTGGCTAACAACCCGGCTATCGGGCATGCGGCGGATTCGGCGCGTTTCCTTCGCCAATTGGTAACCAATTCGCAAAGAGCCTGCGCCATAGCTTTAACGCCCGCGGCGCCGCTTGGTTGCGTCGCGCCTGCCGGCTGAGAAGGACCTTCCGATGAGTGACCTGTTGGTGGCCGCCATTCTCGGCGTCGTCGAGGGGCTGACCGAATTTCTACCGGTCTCCTCGACCGGGCATCTCTTGCTGCTCGGCCATTTCCTCGGCTTCGAATCCAAGGGTAAATCCTTCGAGATCCTGGTCCAGCTCGGCGCGATCCTGGCGATCCTGCTGGTCTATTTCCATCGGCTGCTCGACATCGCCCGGCGCCTGCGCACCGACCCGGCGGCGCGCCGCTTCGTCATCGGCGTGCTCGTCGCCTTCCTGCCGGCGGCGGTGATCGGCGCGCTCGCCCATGGCTTCATCAAGGGCGTGCTGTTCAACCCCTTCCTGGTCTGCACCACCCTGATCGCCGGCGGGCTGGTCCTGCTCGTCGTCGACGAAATGGAACTCGAGGTGAAGCACCACGACGCCACGGCTTTCCCGCTGACGATGTATTTCAAGATCGGCCTGATCCAGTGCCTCGCCATGATCCCGGGCGTCTCGCGCTCGGGCTCGACCATCGTCGGCGCCATGCTGCTCGGCGCCGACAAGCGTGCCGCGGCCGAGTTCTCCTTCTTCCTGGCCATGCCGACCATGGCTGGCGCCTTCGCCTATGATCTGATGAAGAACTACAAGGATCTCACCGCCAGCGACACGCTGCTGATCGGCATCGGCTTCGTCACCGCCTTCCTCTCGGCGCTGATCGTCGTTCGCTCCTTCCTCGATTTCGTCTCGAAGCGCGGCTTCACGCCCTTCGCCTGGTGGCGGATCGTGGTCGGCTCGGCCGGGCTTGCCGGGCTCTGGGTCTTCGGCTGAGGCGCGCTCAGGCGATCCGCTTGTCCGCGGAGTCGCAGAGATCGGCGACGATGCAGCTCTCGCAGGCCGGGCGCAGGGCCTTGCAGGTATAGCGCCCGTGCAGGATCAGCCAGTGATGGGCATGCCGGCCGAACTCGGCCGGGATCGCCTTCTCCAGCCCGAGCTCGACCTGCAGCACGTTCTTGCCAGGCGCGATGCGCAGGCGGTTGGCGACGCGGAAGACATGGGTGTCGACGGCGTGGGTGATCTCGCCGAAGGCGATGTTGAGCACGACATTGGCGGTCTTGCGGCCGACGCCGGGTAGGCTCTCCAACGCCTCGCGCGAGGTCGGCACGGCGCTGCCGAAGTCGGCGATCAGCCTTTCGCAGAGCGCGATGACGTTCTTCGCCTTGGTGCGGTAGAGCCCGATCGTCTTGACTAGCTCACGCACCTGATCCTCGCCGAGCGCCAGCATCTTTTCGGGCGTGTCGGCGAGTTCGAACAGCCGCTTCGTCGCCTTGTTGACGCCGACATCGGTCGCCTGCGCCGAGAGCAGAACCGCGACGAGCAGCGTGAAGGCGTTGACATAGTCGAGCTCGCCCTTCGGCTCCGGCCGGGCCGTTCGGAAACGCGTGAAAATCTCGCGGATCTCGGCAGCGTTTCGGGCTTTGGGGACGGCAGGCTGTCGGCGCGTGGGTGCGCGCGTCTTGCCACTGTTCGGCGGGCTCATCGCGGCGTTATACTGTGCGTATGAGCCTGAGCAAGCCCGCCCCTGAGAGCGCCGCCGCAGCCGCCGGTATCGTTGCGGAAAGGCCGGTCTTCGACGCCACCATCACGCCCCATCGCTCGCTCGGCGCGGATGGGTTCCGGCTGGTGATGACGCTGGTCTGCCTGACGAGCCTCGTGACCTCCGTGCCTTTCCTGCTGCTCGGGGCCTGGCCGGTGGCCGGCTTCTTCGGTCTCGACATCCTGGCGCTGTTCATCGCCTTCAAGGTCAATTTCAAGGCCGCGCGCGCCTTCGAGCGCATCGTGGTGACGCCGCTCGAAGTCCTGCTGCGCCAGGTTTCGCATCGCGGCAAGGAGGCGATCTGGCGCTCCAACCCGGCCTGGACCCGCCTCGAGCGTGAAGACGACGAGGATTACGGGCTGCTGCGGCTGGCGCTGGTCTCGCGCGGCCGCAAGGTGCCGGTCGCCGCGGCGTTGTCGCCGCAAGAGCGCGAAGGCTTCGCGTCGGCGCTCTCCGCCGCGCTGGCCAAAGCCCGGCGCGGCCCCGATTTCGAGCCCGCCTGACGCGCATGGCCGCGACGATCATTCCGCTGATCGCGCTGGCCGTCATCATCTTCGTGCTCGTCGCCGCCATGCGTGCCAATCGCGGCCCGCGCGGCAAGCTGCCGCCGCAGGATGGCGGCGAAGCCTCGCGCCGCGCCTATGCGCTCCAGCTGCGCGACCGGCTCGATCACGCCCTGTTCGGGCCCGTGCTGGCGGGAGAGGTCTGGGACAAGCTGATGCAGCACCCCGTCGACCGCGGCCTGATCCACGAATTCCACCGCGATTTCTGCGGCCATGGCCTGATCCGCACTGGGGCCGGGATCAAGCTCTGCGACATCCTGGACGGCTATCACGGCGGCCAGGCGATCGCAGAATGGGCGTCGAAGGAAGAGTTCGTCGCCTTCTTCGCCGAGCAATCGGATTTCAGTTGCAGCGGCTGGGACGAGACCTCGCCGGTCTTCGCCACCAACGACGAATGGCATCGCAACAATCAGCGTCTGACGCGCGAGAAGCTGCGGCGCTTCCTCTCGGGGCCGATCCTGGCCTGAGGCGTCAGTGCCGCTGCGCCAGCCAGACCGTGTGGCCGCCGCAGGCCGCGTCCTCGACGACATGGTCGATGACGACGAAGCCGTTCTCGCCGAGCAGGCGGCGATATTCCTCCGGTGCCAGGCTGGCATGGTAGAGCGGCTCGCCCTCGAACGTCCCGATCGCCTCGCCATGGCCGGGGCCGCTGGTGAAGAGCAGGGCGGCGCTTTCCGCCGCATGCTGCCGGAAGAGCGGGAACATCAGGCGCTGGTCGTCATGGCGAAGATGGAAGAAGCTGTCCCAGGCGATCAGCCCGTCGAAACGCCTGCCGAGCGCGAGATCGCGCATGTCCGCGACCTGCCAGGACTGCTCCGGGAAGCGCTCGCGGCAGAGCCCGATCAGCGGCCCGGAGGAATCGACGCCGGTTACGGCGCAGCCGCGCTCGATCAGATGCCGGGCGATCGGCTCGCCCATGCCGCAGCCGATGTCGAGGACCGACGGCGCGGCCGGCAGCAGCGCGCAGAATCGCTCGAGCCAGGCCACCTCCATCAGCTTTCGGCCGCGCAGCGCATCGTAGGCGGCGGCATGGCGCTCATAGAGCGAGACGATCGCGGCGGCAGAATCGGTCATCCGCTGGATTCTAGATGGCGGCGTCGGGGAGAGCGAGCTTGCCAGCTTTCGGGTGGGATAGGCATGCTGGCATGAGTAGCTTCGCGGACATGAGATCAGATCGCGAGGATAGAACGATGAATGCTCATTCCGGCTTCCGAACTGCGATGAAACCGATCAATCTCTCCAATGCCGTACTGGCCCGCGCAACCGAGGCCATTCCCTCGGAGGCCGATTTTCCGGCGCCGGCGCCTGGCTCGGATTATGATACGGTGCGGCGCATCCTCGCCTATATCACGGAGCACTGGCGGCAGCAGCCGACGATCGAGCAGATCGCCGAAGCCGCAGGCACGACGCCGACCGATGTCCATCATCTGTTCCGGCGCTGGTGCGGGCTGACGCCGAAAGCCTTCCTGCAGGCGATCACGCTCGACAATGCCAAGGGGCTGCTGGCCTCCTCGGCCAGCATCCTGGACACCAGCTACGAGGTCGGGCTTTCCGGCCCCGGCCGGCTGCACGACCTCTTCGTCACCCATGAGGCGATGTCGCCCGGCGAATGGAAGACCGGCGGCGAGGGCCTGCGGCTCTCCTACGGCTTCCACCCCTCACCCTTTGGCGAGGCTCTGATCGTGGTCACCGAGCGCGGCCTCGCCGGGCTCGGCTGGGTCTCGAACGGCCAGGATGGCGGCACGGTCGTCGGCGGCCGGGCCGAGGCGCTCGCCGACATGATGCGGCGCTGGCCGCATGCCGATTACCGCTTCGATCCACAGGCGACCAAGCCCTATGCGGGCCGCATCTTCGAGCCGGAGCGCTGGTCGGCGCAGACGCCGTTGCGTGTCGTGTTGATCGGCACCGATTTCGAGGTGCGCGTCTGGGAGACGCTGCTGAGGATTCCGGTCGGTTGCGCCACCACCTATGGCGATGTCGCCGACCATATCGGCAAGCCCTCGGCGGCGCGTGCGGTCGGGGCGGCGGTCGGCAAGAATCCGATCTCTTTCGTCGTGCCCTGTCATCGCGTCATCGGCAAGTCCGGCGCGCTCACCGGCTATCATTGGGGGCTGACGCGTAAGCGCGCGATCCTTGGCTGGGAAGCCGGGCAGGTATCGGGCGGTCAGGCGATCTGAGCAGGCACGAAGGGGCGCGGTGGATGCGCCGTCGTGATTCCAGGACTTCGCACAGCGAAGGTCCGGACCCCACGAACACCGAAGTCGCAACGGAGGGAGCGGCTCTCGGCCTTCATGTTCTCTGCCCGTCAGGTTCACGCGTTCCGGGCTCGTTGCTGCACAGCGCCCCGGAACGACGGCACTGGTGACAATCGCAGCCGATATTACTGGATCGCCTGGGTGGGCGGCGCCGCGGGGGGAGCTGTCCGCTTCGCCGTGGCCGGCCGCGGCTTGGTCGCTTCCGGCTTCGGTTCGGGCAGGCCCAGCCGGGCGCGGATCGAGGCGGCGCGGCCCTCGGTGATGCGCGCGCCGCAGAAGCCGTGGCTGCCCTCGCTCTGGAAATCGCGGCAGATCTGGGCGCGCTCGGAGGAGAACGCCGCCTGCTCGCGGGCGATGCTGCGCTGCTCCGGAAGCTCGGCCTTGGCCGACAGCGCCCGGTAGCCTTCGCGCACAGCGTTCTCGGCCTTGCCGCGCTCGGCCTCGATCTCCTTGGCGTGGGCGGCCAGCGTGCGCGCATCCGGCCCCCAGACGCCTCGGGGGTCGATCCGGCAGGCGGCCGCCTCGATCACGCAGGGCTCGGCAGGCTCGACCACCAGGAAGCCGCCTTCCAATACGTCGAACACGATCGGACAGACCGAGGCCTCGAGCTTGTAGCGCGGCAGGCCGGCAGGCTTGCCGAGAAAGGTCAGTGGCACAGCCGTGTCGCCGAAGGAGATGGCGCAGGGCTCGACCAGGTTCTGGGCCTGGAAGCCCTCGGCCCGGAGCTTCAGCCCATAGCCGGTCGCGGTCTTTTCCAGCACGGCCTCGCCGGCCCCACCATTGCGCCGTACCGTCTTGCCGAGCAGCGATTCCTCGCCGGGGATCTTGATGGCCGGCATCGTCCGCGGGCGCGGCGCCGCCGGTGCGCTCGATGCCGGTGGTGAATACTGTGTGCCGGGCGCGCTGAACGGCTGGGCGCCGGGCAGTTGCAGAGGCTGCGCCGCGGCCGTGCAGCCGAACCAGGCCAGCGCGGCGCCGGTGACGGCGAGGCGGCTTGCGGCGTAGCGGCGGGTCGGCGTCACGGCGGGTCCTTTTCGGCGATGGACGGTCTTTCTGAATGGAATGACACGGCCCCGCGCGCAAGGGCGCGGGAGCAACACCAGGCGTTAATCATGCCGGGCGACGAAGACCGCGCCGGGCGCGGCGGGGAGCTGGCTCTTATTCCGGCTTCGCGCCTTGCAAGGGGGGCGGCACCCTCCCTATATACGCCGCGAAGCGGTGGTTTTCGCCACGGCCGGAACCGGAATGCCATGGCTCCCAAGCTCTTGGCGGATTCCCGGTTCGCTTTATTGAACCGGCGGACGATGGCCGGGCCCGGGCGCAAGCCCAGGATCCGGAAGCGCCTGCCAGACGTGGATATCCCGCATTCGTTCGCCGCAGAAGGTGGGGACGGGTCGGGGCCATGGGCCGGAGGGCCGCGCCACGGCGCGGCAGTCCGGCGATCTGCTAAATCGAAAGGGATCCCTTCCATGGGTAAAGTTATTGGCATCGACCTCGGCACGACCAATTCCTGCGTTGCAGTGATGGAGGGCTCGACGCCCAAGGTCATCGAGAATTCGGAAGGCGCGCGCACCACGCCTTCGATCGTCGCCATCACCGATGACGGCGAGCGGCTTGTCGGCCAGCCGGCCAAGCGCCAGGCCGTCACCAATCCGGAGCGCACCTTCTTCGCGATCAAGCGCCTGATCGGCCGCACCTTCGACGATCCGATGACCAAGAAGGACATCGATCTCGTCCCCTACAAGATCAAGAAGGCGCCCTCGGGCGACGCCTGGGTCGAGGCCGACGGCAAGGATTACTCGCCCTCGCAGATCTCCGCCTTCACGCTGACGAAGATGAAGGAGACGGCGGAGGCCTATCTCGGCCAGCCGGTCACGCAGGCGGTCATCACCGTTCCCGCCTATTTCAACGACGCCCAGCGCCAGGCCACCAAGGATGCCGGCCGTATCGCCGGCCTCGAGGTGCTGCGCATCATCAACGAGCCGACCGCGGCTGCGCTCGCCTATGGCCTCGACAAGAAGTCGACCGGCACCATCGCGGTCTACGACCTCGGCGGCGGCACCTTCGACGTCTCGATCCTCGAGATCGGCGACGGCGTCTTCGAGGTGAAGTCGACCAATGGCGACACCTTCCTCGGCGGCGAGGACTTCGACATGCGCCTGGTCGAGTATCTGGCGGACGAGTTCAAGCGCGAGCAGGGCATCGACCTGAAGAAGGACAAGCTCGCTCTCCAGCGTCTGAAGGAGGCTGCTGAAAAGGCCAAGATCGAGCTTTCGACCACGGCCCAGACCGAGATCAACCTGCCCTACATCACGGCCGATGCCTCGGGTCCGAAGCATCTCGCCATCAAGCTCTCGCGCGCCAAGTTCGAGAGTCTGGTCGACGATCTCGTGCAGCGCACGATCGAGCCTTGCCGCAAGGCCCTCAAGGATGCCGGCCTCTCGGCCGGTGACATCGACGAGGTCGTCCTGGTCGGCGGCATGACCCGCATGCCGAAGGTCCAGGAGGTCGTGAAGCAGTTCTTCGGCAAGGAACCCCACAAGGGCGTCAACCCGGACGAGGTCGTCGCCATCGGCGCCGCGGTCCAGGCCGGCGTGCTGCAGGGCGACGTCAAGGACGTGCTGCTGCTCGACGTGACTCCGCTCTCGCTCGGCATCGAGACGCTGGGCGGCGTGTTCACCCGCCTGATCGACCGCAACACCACGATCCCGACCAAGAAGAGCCAGGTCTTCTCGACCGCCGAGGACAACCAGCAGGCGGTGACGATCCGGGTTTTCCAGGGCGAGCGCGAGATGGCTGCCGACAACAAGATGCTCGGCCAGTTCGACCTGATGGGCATCCCGCCGTCCCCGCGCGGCATGCCGCAGATCGAGGTGACCTTCGACATCGACGCCAACGGCATCGTCTCGGTCACCGCCAAGGACAAGGCGACCGCCAAGGAGCAGCAGATCCGCATCCAGGCTTCCGGTGGTCTCTCCGAGGCCGAGATCCAGAAGATGGTCAAGGACGCCGAGTCCAACGCTGCCGAGGACAAGAAGCGCCGCGAGCTGGTCGAGGCCAAGAACCAGGGCGAGAGCCTCGTGCACTCGACCGAGAAGTCGCTGAAGGATTATGGCGACAAGGTTTCGGCCGCCGACAAGACCGCGATCGAGACGGCGCTCGACGCTCTGAAGACGGCGCTGGCCGGCGATGATTCCGAGGCCATCGCCTCGCGGACCAATGAGCTGATGCAGGCCTCGATGAAGCTCGGCGAGGCGATGTATGCCGCCAGCCAGGCCGAGGCCGGGGCCGCCGATGGCGCCGCCGACGAAGCCGACGCCAAGAAGGACGACGTCATCGACGCCGACTTCAAGGATGTCAGCGACGACAAGGGCGACAAGAAGAAGAGCGCCTGAGCGCGTTCGCCGCCCCGCAGAACGTGATGGCCGGGCTTGACCCGGCCATTGCATTCGCGGAATGGCCTGTGAAGGGAAAGCTCGCCCTCCTGCGCCGCGAGGTGCAGGAGGGCGCAAGGGCTGCTGTTTGATGTCCAAGCGCGACTACTACGAAATTCTCGGCGTGCAGAAGACCGCCAGCGAAGCGGAGCTGAAGAGCGCCTTCCGCAAGCTCGCCATGCAGTGCCATCCGGATCGGCATCCTGGCGACAAGGCGGCCGAGACCAAGTTCAAGGAATTGAACGAGGCCTATCAGGTCCTCTCCGACGGCCAGAAGCGCGGCGCCTATGACCGCTACGGCCATCAGGCCTTCGAGCAGGGCGGCGGAGGCGGTCCGGCCGACATGTCCGACTTCATGTCGGACATCTTCGAATCCTTCTTCGGCGACGGTCGCGGCCGTGGTGGTCCGCGCGGCGCCAATGCCCGCGAGCGCGGCGCCGATCTGCGCTACAACCTCGAGATCGGCCTCGAGGAGGCCTATGCCGGCAAGAACGCGACCATTCGCGTGCCGACCTCGGTGGTCTGCGAGGTCTGCAGCGGCACCGGCGCCAAGGCCGGCTCGAAATCGCGGCAATGCGCGACCTGCGGCGGCCATGGGCGTGTTCGTGCCAATCAGGGCTTCTTCTCGGTCGAGCGCACCTGCCCGACCTGCGGCGGCCGTGGCGAGGTCATCGACGATCCCTGCAATGGCTGCCATGGTTCCGGCCGCGTCACCCGCGAGCGCACGCTCTCGGTCAACATCCCGGCCGGTGTCGAGGACGGCACACGCATTCGCCTCGCCGGTGAGGGAGAGGCCGGCCTGCGCGGCGGTCCGGCGGGGGATCTCTACATCTTCCTCTCGATCAAGCCGCACGCCATCTTCCAGCGCGACGGCGCCGACCTGTTCTGCCGGGTGCCGATCGGCCTGACCTCGGCGGCGCTCGGTGGCGAGATCGAGGTGCCGACCCTCAATGGCGAGAAGGCCAGGGTGAAGATCCCGGAGGGCACGCAGACCGGCAAGCAGTTCCGCCTCAAGGGCAAGGGCATGAGCGTGCTGCGCTCGCGCGATTCCGGCGACCTCTACATCCAGGTCCTGGTCGAGACGCCGCAGAAGCTCACCGCCCGTCAGCGCGAATTGCTGCTCGAATTCGAGCGCGAGAGCTCCGGCGCGACCCATCCGGAAAGCGCCGGCTTCTTCGGCCGGGTCAAGGACTTCCTCGGCGGCCTCGGCGGCGCCGCCTGAGGCGCCCTGCTGGCAGCCCCATTCCGGCCTTACGCGTCGCTGCGGCCGAATGATCTGGATACGAAAAAGCGGGCGCCTTTCGGCGCCCGCTTCTTGATCGGGACCTGATGCGATGATCAGGCCTTGTCGATCACTTTCTTGACCGCATCCTTGGCATTGCCGACGGCTTGCTGGGCCTCGCCCTTGCGCTCCTGCGCGAAGCCCTCGGCCTCGAGGCCGGGCTTGTTCAGCGCCTTGCCGGCGGCCTGCTTGATGTTGCCGGCGGCCTCGTTGGCCATGCCCTTGATCTTGTCGGCTGTGCTGCCCATCGGTCGTTTCCTCGCTCGAACATGTGCCGCCGTAGCGGCGATGACGAAGGAACGGCCGGGCGCGAAGAAGGTTCCCGGCACGCTGCGCGCTACGAGCCGGCTATCGCCCTCAGTGCTTCCGCCGTCGCCTGATCGGCCGGGAAGAAGGTTTCGAGCGCGAGTTCCGACAAGGTGACGTCGACCGGCGTGCCGAACACCGTCGTCGCCGAGATCAAGGAGAGGATCTTGTCGCCGAAACGCATTTGCAGCGGCACGACGACCGGCGGCTCGCTGTCTTCGCCAGCCTTGCCCTTGCGCGCCGGCAGGTCCGGCGTGGGATATCCCAACAGCTCCGCCAGCAGTTCGGCGAGCGCCGGGTCGGCGGTGGCGCGGATCTGCTGGCGCAGCCGGGCGATCAGATGGCTGCGCCATTCGGCGAAGTTGACGATCGCCGGTGCGAGGCCGCCGGGATGCAGGCTGAGCCTCAGCACATTAACCGGCGGACGCAGCAGCTCCGCTTCGGTCACGCCTGCGAGCAGCGGCGCCACCGCGGCGTTGGCGGCGAGCAGCGTCCAGTGCCGGTCGACCGCCAGCGCCGGATAGGGCTCGTGCCCCTTCAGCAAGAGGTCGATCGCACTGCGGGCCGCCTGCAGGCCGGGATCCTCGAGCGAGCGTTCGAGATAGACCGGCGCATAGCCGGCGGCGAGCAGGAGCGCATTGCGCTCGCGCAGGGGCACGCCGAGATTTTCGGCGAGGTGCAGGACCATGTCCCGGCTCGGTGCCGAGCGGCCGCTTTCGATGAAGCTGAGATGCTTCTGGGAGATCTCGGCCTCGAGGGCGAGGTCGAGCTGGCTGAGCCGGCGAAGCTGGCGCCAGTCGCGGATGAGATGGCCGACCGTAGGTTTCTGGTGCTGGTTCATGTGGGGCAAGCTAGCGCCGGTCGGACCGGCTTCCAATTACCTCCGGCTTAATCGACCGACCTCCGGGCATCCGTCAGCATGGCCACCATCAACAACGGCGCCGCCCGGAACGGTGGCCAAACCGGAGAACAGCCATGGCCTACATCCAGTCCTCCAGCTTCCTGCGCAACGTCCTCGTCCTCGATGCCGCCGCCTGTGCCGCCACCGGCCTGCTGCTCAGCTTCGGAGCCGGAGCGCTTGCCGGCCTGCTCGGCTTCCCGGCCGAGTTCCTGCGCGGCGCCGGGATCGTGCTGCTGCCCTGCGCCGCGGTGCTCGCCTTCCTCGCCAGTCGGGTGCGTCTGCCGCGGCTTGCCATCCGGTGATCGGCATCAACATCCTCTGGGTCGCCGACAGCATCCTGATCCTGGTCTCCGGCTGGTTTCAGCCGACCGCGCTCGGCATCGCCTTCGTCCTGGCTCAGGCCGCGGTGGTCGCGGTCGTCACCGAGCTGGAGGTGATCGGGCTCAAAAAGTCGACGCCGGTCGAGGTTGAGGCCGCTGCCCTCCGGCTTTGAATGCCCCGGCAGAGATCGCCCCGCTTCCGGCGAGCCGGAAGCGGGGCGATCTCGTTTCAGCTGTCACGAAACTGTTGCCCGCACTGATTAGCCGAAGGGTCCGCCGTTCTCTCAAGCCTTGCGGAACAGGACCCGTCCGATGCGCAAACCGCTCGCCTTCGCTGCCCTCGCGACCGTCCTGCTCGGCGGTACGGCTCTGGCCGAACCGATGTTCAACCGTATCGCGACCTTCTCCGTGCCCAGCAATCTCCCCGCCGGCCGCGACCCCAAGCAGAAGACCGTCGCCGAGATCATCGCCGCCAACGAGGCCGGCACGCTGCTCGCCTATACCGATGCCGAGCAGAAGGGCATCGGCCTGATCGACATCGCCGCCGCCAGCGCGCCGAAGCCGGCGGGCTTCGTGTCCGTCGAAGGCGAGCCGACCTCGGTGGTCGTCCTCGGTGACCGGGCCTTCGCCGCGATCGTCACCTCCGGCGACAATTTCAAGGAACCGACCGGGCATCTCGCCACCATCGATCTGAAGACGAAGCAGGTCACGGCGAAATGCGAGCTCGGCGGCCAGCCGGATTCGATCGCGCTGAGCAAGGACAAGCGCAAGATAGTCATCGCCATCGAGAACGAGCGTGACGAGAAACTGGACAAGGGGGCGCTGCCGCAGCTGCCGGCCGGCAACCTCACCCTGATCGGCCTCAAGGACGGCGAAGCTGATTGTGCCTCGAAGCAAGTCGTCGACCTCACCGGCATCACCGCCGTCGAGCCAACCGACCCCGAGCCCGAATTCGTCGACGTCAACCAGGACGGACTCGCCGTGGTGACGCTGCAGGAGAACAACCACCTCGCCATCGTCGACACCGGGACCGGCAAGCTCGTTGCCCATTTTCCGGCCGGTGCGGTCGATCTGAAGAGCATCGACAAGACCCGCGACGGCCAGATCAGTCCGGTCGAGGAGCTGAAAGGGGTGGCGCGCGAGCCCGATGCCGTGCGCTGGCTCGACAATGACCGCTTCGTCACCGCCAATGAGGGCGACTGGAAGGGCGGCTCGCGCGGCTTCACCATCTTCCGCAAGGACGGCACGGTCGAGTTCGATTCCGGCGCACTGGTCGACCATATCGCCATCAGGCTCGGACACTATCCGGAGCGCCGCTCGGCGGCCAAGGGCAGCGAGCCCGAGGGCATCGAGGTCGGAACCTATGGCGAGGACCAGCTGATCTTCGTCGGGCTGGAGCGGGCCTCCCTCGTGCTCGTCTTCAAGGACGAGGGCGCTGGCCGTGCCCCGCGCTATCTCCAGGCGCTGCCGGGCGGGATCGCTCCCGAGGGCCTGCTCGCCATCCCGCAGCGCAACCTCTTCGTCTCGGCCTCCGAGGCCGATCTCGGTGCCAAGGGCGGGCCGCGCTCGGCGGTGACGATCTACGAGCGCAGCGCGGCCCAGGCCGCCTATCCGGCCATTCAGTCCGCCGATGTCGGTGGCGTGCCGCTCGGCTGGGGGGCGCTCTCGGGCCTCGCGGCCCATCCGAGCCTGACCGGCCGGCTCTTCGCCGTCACCGACAGCGCCTATTCGCCCTCCCGCATCCTCGAAATCGACGCGACGGCGAAGCCGGCGACGATCACCGGCGCGCTGACGCTCGGCAAGGACGGCAAGCCCGCCGCCTACGACCTCGAAGGCATCGCAACGCGTCCTGGTGGCGGCTTCTGGCTCGCCTCGGAAGGCAATCCCGAGCACAAGGAGAAGCCGACAAAGAACATCCTGCTGCGCGTTTCCGCCAAGGGCGAGGTCGAGGAGGAAATCTTCCTGCCGGAGGCGCTGGAGAAGCAGGCCACGCGCTTCGGCTTCGAGGGCGTCGCTGTCACCGGCACGGGCGCGGACGAAACCGTCTGGCTCGCTGTCCAGCGCGAATGGAAGGACGATCCCAAGGGCAAGGCCAAGATCCTGAGCTACAGGCCCGCCGACAAGAGCTGGGGGGTGCTGCACTATCCGCTGAGCGCGCCGGCTGCCGGTGCCTGGATGGGGCTTTCGGAGCTGACCTATCTCGGCGAGGACCGCTTCGCTGTGATCGAGCGTGACAACCAGTTCGGTGCCGGGGCGGTGAAGACGCTGCAGAGCTTCTCGGTGAGAGGGATGAAGCCGGCGCCGCTCGGCGCTTCCGACATCCCGACGGTCGAGAAGACGCTGCTGCGCGACCTGACGCCGGAGCTGATGAAGCGCGGCGGCTACGGGCTCGACAAGGTCGAGGGCATGGCGCTCGACAAGGCCGGTGAGCTCTTCGTCGTCACCGATAATGACGGTGTCGACGACTCCTCCGGCGAGACCCAGTTCTTCGTCCTCGGCAAGCTCGTGAAGTAAGCCGGGCGGCGTACTGAGTAGACACAAAAAACCCCTCTCCCGGATCGGAGAGGGGTAGGGGGTGAGGGACTGCCGCTGATCGTGAGGGCGATGCAGCGCCATTCTGTGGGTGAGGGCGGGCCCTGATCAGGCGCTCCGCACCACCTCCTCCGACCCGGGAGAAGGTTAGCCGTTGCGGCTCAGCCGCCTTGAACCTCTCACAGCCCCAGCTTCTTCTTGCGCTGGCCGAGCGTGCGCAGGCGCAGCGCGTTCAGCTTGATGAAGCCCGCCGCGTCGCGGTGGTCATAGGCGACGGCGCCTTCCTCGAAGGTGACGAGGTCCTGGTCGTAGAGCGAATACGGGCTCGAGCGGCCGATGACGTGGACGCCGCCCTTGTAGAGCTTGAGCCGCACCTGGCCGGTGACGAATTCCTGGCTCTTGTCGATCAGCGCCTGCAGCATCTCGCGCTCCGGCGAGAACCAGAAGCCGTTATAGATCAGCTCGGCATATTGCGGCATGATCTGGTCCTTGAGATGGGCGGCGCCGCGGTCGAGCGTGATCGACTCGATGGCGCGGTGCGCCGAGAGCAGGATCGTGCCGCCGGGCGTCTCGTACATGCCGCGGCTCTTCATGCCGACGAAGCGGTTCTCGACCAGGTCGAGCCGGCCGATGCCATTGTCGCGACCGAGCTCGTTGAGCTTGGCCAGCAGCGTCGCCGGCGAGAGCTTCTGGCCGTCGATTGCGACCGCGTCGCCCTGCTCGAAATCGATGGTGATCACGGTCGGCTTGTCGGGCGCGTCCTCCGGCGAAATCGTACGCGAATAGACATAGTCCGGCACTTCGACGGCCGGGTCCTCCAGCACCTTGCCCTCCGAGGAGGCGTGCAGCAGGTTGGCGTCGACCGAGAACGGCGCCTCGCCGCGCTTGTCCTTGGCGATCGGAATCTGGTGTTGCTCGGCGAAGGCGATCAGCTGCTCGCGCGAGCGCAGATCCCATTCGCGCCAGGGCGCGATGACATGAACGTCCGGCTTCAGCGCATAGGCGGTCAGCTCGAAGCGGACCTGGTCGTTGCCCTTGCCGGTAGCGCCGTGCGAGACGGCATCGGCGCCGACCTTCTCGGCGATCTCGATCAGCTTCTTGCCGATCAGCGGCCGGGCGATCGAGGTGCCGAGCAGATAGACGCCTTCATAGGCGGCATTGGCGCGGAACATCGGGAAGACGTAGTCGCGCACGAATTCCTCGCGCAGGTCCTCGATGAAGATGTTTTCGGGCTTGATGCCGAGCAGCAGCGCCTTGTCGCGCGCCGGTCCGAGCTCCTCGCCCTGGCCGAGATCGGCGGTGAAGGTCACGACCTCGCAATTATAGGTGGTCTGCAGCCATTTCAGGATGATCGAGGTGTCGAGGCCGCCGGAATAGGCGAGTACGACCTTGTTCACGCGCTTTTCGGCCATCGGCTGATCTTCCTGCTGAGGCTGCATGAGACACGCTCATGCCTGAGAGACGGATGCGGCCGCGGCGGCCGCATTTCGGACGTAAGGGCGCACTATCGCAGGGCTACGGGCGACGCAATCGGAACCTTCTGATCGATGTGGCGTCTTCCGGTGATGGATCGGCTCCGGCCGGTCCGGGCCGGGGGACCGGCATGATGATCGACGGGCGTGCCGCCCGCGCCGTGGTGGATGTGGCGGACCGGCTTCGGACCGCCGGGGGGGCTGATGACGAAACGTCCTGTTCTGGATTTCTGGTTCGAGTTCGCCTCGACCTATTCCTGTCTGACTGCCCTCAGGATCGAGGCCGCTGCCGAGGCCGCCGGGGTCGATCTGCGCTGGCGCCCCTTCCTGCTCGCGCCGATCTTCGCGGCGCAGGGCTGGAACAGCTCACCCTTCAACCTCTACCCCAGCAAGGGCCGCTATATGTGGCGCGATGTGGCGCGCCGCGCCGGCCGAGCTGGGCTCAGCATCGTCAAGCCGGAGGCTTTTCCGCAGAACTCGCTGGTCGCTGCGAGACTGGCACTTGCCGGCCGCGATGCCGGTTGGCTGCCGGGCTTCACCAGGGCGTTGTTCCGGGCCGAGTTCTGCGAGGGTCGCAACATCGCCGAGGAGGCGGTCTTGACCGCCGCGCTGCGCGCTGCCGGAGCCGATCCCTCGCTCGCCTTCCCGCTGGCACGCAGCGAGGAGGTCAAGGGCCGGCTGAAGGCCGAGACCGAGCTGGCGAAATCGCTGGGCATTTTCGGCGCGCCGACCTTCGTCACTGAAGATGGTGAATTGTTCTGGGGCGACGACCGGCTCGAGGAAGCGCTGACCTGGGCGAAGGACGGCCGCTGAGCCGAGGCGGGGCTTCAGCCCGGCGGCTTGCGGCTCCACGGCCCGTGAGCGGCCGAGGTCTCGGCGATTTCCGGCAGAGGCTGGCGCTCGGCGACTTTGGGCGGGCCGAGCGGCGCCTCGAGCGGCATGCGACCGCCGGCCGTCTGCACCAGCGCCTGCACCCGCTTGGTCACCGAAGGATGGGTCGAGAACAAATCGGCGAAATCATCGGGGTCGTTCTCGAAGCACATGTCCATCACCCCCGACGGCACGCCCTCGATATCGGCGCGGCCGGAGATCTTGAGCAGGGCCGAGATCATCGCGTCCGGATTCTTGGTGAGCTCGACCGCGCCGGCATCGGCGAGATATTCGCGCGCCCGGGACAGCGATAGCCGGACCACGATCGCCAGGAACCAGGAGATCGCGATCACGGCGATGCCGATCAGGATCGCGATGCCGCCGCCCTTCTTGTCGTCGGAGGACGAGGAGGAATAGCGGATGCTGCGCCGGGTGAGGCCGCGGAACATCACCTCGCCTACGAAGGAGATCACGCCGGCGATGACGATCGCGATCACCATCAGCCGGACGTCGCCATTGCGGATATGGGTGAGCTCATGGGCGATCACCGCTTCGAGCTCGGCATCGTTGAGCTGCTCGATCAGCCCGGTGGTCAGCGTCACCGTGAACTGCTTGTCGTTGACGCCGCTGGCGAAGGCGTTGAGCGCGTCGCTCTGGATGATCGCGAGCTTCGGCGTCACCATGCCGCGCGAGATGCAGAGGTTCTCAAGCATCCGGTAGAGCTTGGGATTCTCCTCACGGCTGATCCCACTGGCGCCGGACACCGCGCCGATCAGCGCGACATTGATCCGGAAGCCGATGAAGATCCAGGCGGCCGTGGCGAGCGTGATCACCGGCAGCCAGGACAGGAAGGTTCGTCCCGCTTCGCTGAAGGCGCTGTGGCCGCGCGGCACGCCGCCATAGCCGTAGGCGACCAGCAGCAGGCCCCAGACGGTCAGGTAGACCAGCAGGAACAGCCCGACGAGCAGGAAATTCGACCTGATCCGGTTGTTGCGCTGGTGGGTGTAGAGCCCGAAAGCTTCCCCCGGCATCACAGCGGCTCCGCGCTCGCGCGCCTCGTCAGAACTTCACGCTCGGGGCGACTTCGATCTGTGCCCTGGTCTGCTCGCCGACATCGAAGAACTCGCGCGGGGTGAAGCCCATCTGCGGCGCGAAGAACACCGCCGGGAAGGCCTGGATCGCGGTGTTGAACTCGCTGACGGCATTGTTGAAGAAGCGCCGCGCCGCGGCCAGCTTGTCCTCGACATTGCCGAGATCCTGCTGGAGCTGCTGGAAGTTCGCGCTCGCCTTCAGGTCGGGATAGGCCTCGCCGAGCGCGAGCAGCCGGCCGACGGCGCCGGTGAGCTGCTGTTCGGCCACGGCCTGGTCATGCGGGCCGGCCGCGGCCTGGGCCTGGTTACGGGCCTTGATGACGGCGTCGAAGGTTTCCTTCTCGTGGCTGGCATAGCCCTTCACGGTCTCGACCAGATTGGGAATCAGGTCATGCCGCTGCTTCAGCTGCACGTCGATGTCGGCGAAGGCCTGGTTGACGCGCTGCCGCATCGCCACGAGCCCGTTATAGGTCATGATCAGATAGATCACGACGACGACGATCAGTCCCAGGACGGCCCAACCCATGGCGTTCTCCTCCGGCGCCGGCGAAACTGGCGCAACCTCGCATGAAGGCCGATGCAGGGGAAGCAGCCGGCCGAATTCACCGGCAGCGCATTGTCGGTGTCTGGCGAGGTTTCGCCCACCGCGTGGTCGGCCGGTAGCCAGGGCGCGCCTGTCCTGCCGAGGCTATAGCATCGGACCGAAAAGTGGAATCCATTTTTCGGAAAAAATAGATGCTATAACAATAAGATAGATCGCTATGACTGCGCCCGAACGGACGCGCGGCGATCTAGGTCTGGGCCATCGCGGGGCCGAGCGCGGGCTGGATTTCTGCGAGCATCTCATAGGAGCGCTTGCGGGCCGCGTGATCGAAGATCGCCGAGGCGACGATCAGCTCGTCCGCCCTGGTCTTCTCGACGAAGGCCTGCAGCTGCGCCTGAACGGTCGTGCGCGAGCCGACGAAGGAGCAGGCGAGCATGCGCTGGGCCTGCGCCTTCTCCGGGCCGGACCAGTAGCTCTCGATATCGTCGATCGGCTTCGCCAGCAGGCCGCGCTTGCCGCGCAGCATGTCGGCGAAGCGCTGCTGCACGGAGGTGAACAGGTATCGCGCCTCGGCATCGGTCTCGGCGACGACGACATTGCAGCCGACCATGGCATGGGGCTTGTCGATCTGGGCCGAGGGCTGGAAACGCTCGCGATAGACGGAAAGCGCGTCCATCAGCGCATCCGGCGAGAAATGCGAGGCGAAGGCATAGGGCAGGCCGAGCATCGCCGCGAGCTGCGAGCCGAACAGGCTCGAGCCGAGGATCCAGAGCGGCACATTGCTGTCGGTACCGGGGACCGCCTGGATCACCTGGTCGGGCTGGAGCGGGCCGAGCAGAGCCTGCAGCTCGAGCACGTCCTGGGGGAAGCGCTCGGCTGAATCGGCCTCGCGCCGCAGCGCCCGCCAGGTACGCTGGTCGGTACCCGGCGCGCGGCCGAGGCCGAGATCGATGCGGCCGGGATAGAGCGCCTCAAGCGTGCCGAACTGCTCGGCGATCACCAGCGGCGAATGGTTGGGGAGCATGATGCCGCCGGCGCCGACGCGGATTGTCGAAGTACCCTCGGCGACATAGCCGATCGCGACCGAGGTCGCGGCGCTGGCGATGCCGGTCATGTTGTGGTGCTCGGCCAGCCAGAAGCGGGTGTAGCCGAGTTTTTCGGCATGACGGGCGAGATCGCGACTATTGTGCAGCGCGTCGGCGGCCGTCGCGCCTTCGGTGATGAAGGCGAGGTCGAGGATGGAGAGGGGAAGCATGCGGCCGATCCCTTGAGCGCGCCGGGCCAGCCGGCATTCGCTCTGCAGATTGGCTCCGCGGCGCGCC
Organism: Allobosea sp. NPDC055594; assembly: GCF_053618995.1. NCBI lineage: Bacteria > Pseudomonadati > Pseudomonadota > Alphaproteobacteria > Hyphomicrobiales > Alloboseaceae > Allobosea > Allobosea sp. NPDC055594. Next base: position 82,604 of record NZ_JBSHIO010000011.1, on the reverse strand, counting down.
CGTGCAAGGGCGCCGGCACGCATGAGCGACCGGCTCCCGGCGAGGGGCGGTGCTGCGCCCTATTGCGGCGAGACGACTGCGAGATAGGGCGCGCTCGGCTTCTCGCTCGGGCCGGCGAGCGCGGGAACCGCGTTCTTCACCGGCTTCAGGCTCTTGAAATAGGTCGCGAGCGCGAGCGCGTCGGCATCGTTCAGCTTGCGGTAGCTTTCATAGGGCATGGCCGGCGACAGCATCCGCCCGTCGGGCCTGACGCCGGTACGCACGGCCTTGATGATGTCGAGCTCACTCCATTTGCCGAGACCGGTCTCCGGATCGGGCGTCAGATTGGGTGGGTAGAAGGTGCCGAGGCCGGGAATCTGGAAGCCGACCTCGGAGCCGGCGAAGCTGCGCGCCTTGTCCGGCTTGCCGAGGAAGACGCCGGGCGTATGGCAGCCGCCGCAATCCATGATTCCGGCGAGGTATTCGCCGCGCTGGACCCTTTCTTTCGGCGGGGCGCTGTCGGCACTGGCGCTGGTCGCTGCTGCGAACAGGGCGGCGGCGAGGAAGGCGAGACGGGGGAGGGGGCTATGCATCGACGATGACTCCTGGTCTGGCGCACGCAAGGGGCGCGGCCGATCACGACGGATGGCGAGCTCAGAGCAGTATTCGCGACGACGGGCGGCAGTGACGGGCGGCTGGCGAGCCGCGCGTCAAGGCCGGTTTATTGACATGCGGATGACCTAGCGGCAAGCAGGCGGCCTGATCCGAACGGGGTACCTCGGGTCGGCAAGGGGGATTCGCCGCCGCGATGCGGTTTTTCCGGGCTGAAAGGCCCTGTCGGCTCTTGTCCCGAGACCAGGGATCGACTAAATCCGGCTCGTCCGAAGGGCCGTGATCGATCACAGCCGGGGGCGGTCGAACCGGCCAGCTCCCGTTTTGCGTTTGGCGCGGCCTCTTGGATGCGGATCGGCCCCTGCGGCCAGGCGCCGCCGTCCTTGAAAAGGTCGGCAAGCTCCGTGAGCGGAGCACCGCGCGGTTCGATCCGGATCGCAACACCAACCCAATCGGCGCCCAGCCGGACATCCGCGGGATACGCGGCCGGCGTTCAGGAGCACTTATGTCAGCTGTCGAAAGCTATCACGCGGGCCGCGAGGATTTCGCCGCTCTGCTCGAGGAATCGTTCACCCGGAACGAGGCCCTCGAAGGTACCGTCATCAAGGGCAAGGTCGTTGCCATTGAGAAGGACATGGCGATCATCGACGTCGGTCTGAAGACCGAAGGTCGCGTCGCCCTGAAGGAATTCACCGGCCCTGGTCGCGACCAGGAGCTGAAGGTCGGCGACGAAGTTGAGGTCTATCTCGACCGGATCGAGAACGCGCTCGGCGAAGCCGTCATCTCGCGCGACAAGGCCCGCCGTGAAGAGAGCTGGGTCAAGCTCGAGAAGGCGTTCGAGGCCCGTGAGAAGGTCATGGGCAACATCTTCAACACGGTCAAGGGTGGCTACACCGTCGATCTCGACGGCGCCGTCGCCTTCCTGCCGCGTTCGCAGGTCGACATCCGCCCGATCCGCGACGTCGGCCCGCTGATGGGTCAGCCGCAGCCCTTCGAGATCCTCAAGATGGATCGTCGCCGCGGCAACATCGTCGTCTCGCGCCGCACCGTCCTCGAAGAGACCCGCGCCGAGGCTCGCTCCGAGCTCGTCGCCTCGCTCGAAGAGGGCCAGGTCATCGACGGCGTCGTCAAGAACATCACCGAATACGGTGCGTTCGTCGATCTCGGCGGCATTGACGGCCTGCTCCATGTCACCGACATGGCCTGGCGCCGCGTCAACCATCCGTCTGAGGTCGTGACCATCGGCCAGTCGGTCAAGGTCAAGATCATCAAGATCAACCAGGAGACGCACCGCATCTCGCTCGGCATCAAGCAACTGCTGGCCGATCCGTGGGATGGCATCGCCGCCCGTTACCCGGTCGGTGCGCGCCTCAAGGGCCGCGTCACCAACATCACGGACTACGGCGCGTTCGTCGAAGTGGAGCCGGGCATCGAAGGCCTCATCCACGTCTCCGAGATGTCCTGGACCAAGAAGAACGTCCACCCCGGCAAGATCGTCTCGACCTCCCAGGAAGTCGACGTCGCGATCCTCGAGGTCGACCAGGTCAAGCGCCGCATCTCGCTCGGCCTCAAGCAGACCCTCCGCAATCCGTGGGAGGTCTTCGCCGAGCAGCATCCGTCCGGTTCGGTGGTCGAGGGCGAGGTCAAGAACAAGACCGAGTTCGGCCTGTTCCTGGGCCTGGAAGGCGACATCGACGGCATGATCCATCTGTCGGACCTGGACTGGAACCGTCCGGGCGAGCAGGTGATCGAGGAGTACAAGAAGGGCGACATGCTCCAGGCTGTCGTTCTCGATGTCGACGTCGAGAAGGAGCGTATCTCGCTCGGCCTGAAGCAGCTCGGCGGCGATCCCTTCGTGGATGCCGGTGAGTTCAAGAAGGGCCAGGTCGTGACCTGCGAGGTCATCGACGTCAAGGAAGGCGGTCTCGACGTCAAGATCGCCGGCACGGACATGACCACCTTCATCAAGCGCGCCGAAATCGCGCGTGATCGTGCCGAGCAGCGCCCTGAGCGCTTCGCCGCCGGCGAGAAGGTCGACGCCCGCGTCATCCTCTTCGACAAGAAGGCCCGCAAGATCCAGGTCTCGATCAAGGCCCTGGAAATGGCCGAGGAGAAGGAGGCGATGGCCCAGTACGGCTCCGCCGATTCCGGTGCCTCGCTCGGCGACATCCTCGGCGCGGCCCTCAAGAAGGCCAACACCGAGAAGAAGTGATCCTCGGGCCGCGTTTCGCGGCCTGACCAGACCACCGGCCCGCGCGGAGAGATCCGCGCGGGCTTTTGTTTCGGCCGAGCCCACGGCCCGAATCTCCGCCGCCATCCCGGCGCTCCGCAAACGCGGCTGGTCCGTGATGACGCCGAGGGTTCGAGACAGGGCTGGCAGTCAGCTTGATAAGGAAGCGACCATGGACCACGCGGCGATCGGCATCGACTTCGGCACCACCAACAGCGTGGTCGCCCTCGCGCGCGCCGATGGCAGCGTCTCGACCCGCAGCTTCGCGACGAAGCAGGGCGCGGTCGACGCCTATCGCTCGGCGCTGATGTTCTGGCGCGAGGGGCGGCCGCCCAACACCCATGTCGCCCATGTCAGCGGTCCCGACGCGCTCGACATGGCGCTTGGCATGACGACTGAGCACCGCTTCCTGCAGTCGCTGAAGACCCATCTCTCCAGCCGCGCCTTCCAGGAGACCCGGCTCTTCGGCAAGCTCTTCAAGCTCGAGGACCTGATCGCGGTCTTCCTGAGCGATCTCTCGGCCGGGCTCGACGGACTCGCCGAGCGCCCGCTGATCTCCGGCCGCCCTGTGGTCTTCGCCGGCGAGCGCCCGGACGAGGAGCTGGCGCTCGGCCGGCTTTCGGCCGCCTATGCCAAGGCCGGCATGCCGCGCGTCGACTTCGCCTTCGAGCCCCTCGGCGCCGCCTATTGGTATGCGCGCGAGCTGAAGCAGGCGCAGACCATGCTGGTCGCCGATTTCGGCGGCGGCACCAGCGATTTCTCGGTGATGCGCTTCGAGCCCGGCGGAACGGGGCGCCTCGAGGCCATCCCGCTCTCGCATTCCGGTGTCGGCGTCGCCGGCGACACCTTCGACTATCGCATCATCGAGCATGCGGTGTCGCCACGCCTCGGCAAGGGCACGGATTATCTGTCTTTCGGCAAGCGCCTGCCGATTCCGGCGCACTATCACGCCGCCTTCGCGCAATGGCACCGGCTCTCGCTGATGAAGAGCCGCGAGACCATGGCCGAGCTCAAGGCCCTGATCCGCGACGCGGTCGAGCCGGGCCGGCTTGAGGATCTGATGACGGTGATCGAATACGATCTCGGCTACGAGCTCTACCGCGCCGTCTCCGCCACCAAGATCGCCCTGTCGAGCCAGGACGAAACGCGGCTGAGCTTCAGCCAGATGGGTGTCGAGATCGATCGCAGCGTGACGCGTGCCGCCTTCGAGGGCTGGATCGCCGAGGATGTCGCGGCGATCGAGCAGGCACTCGACGAGGCGCTGGCCAAGGCCGGCATCGAGGCCGGAAGCATCGAGGCGGTGTTCATGACCGGTGGCACCTCGCATGTCCCCGCGGTCAGGGCGCTGTTCGACCGGCGCTTCGGGGCGCAGCGCATCCATATCGGCGATGCCTTCCGCTCGGTGGCGAGCGGGCTCGCCCTGTATGCGCTCGACCGGCACCGGGCCGAGATCGCCGCCTGAACCGATCCTTGCCGGCCATGCGGCATTTGCCGCCTTGCCCGCCTGCCATGGCGCGGCTACACCACTGGCCTTGCCTACCGGAGCCGCCGACATGTCGACTGACGCCGATCTGCTCGCCGACCGCCGCAGCCTGAGACGCAAGCTGTCGCTCTGGCGCCTGCTGGCGCTGGCGGGGGGCGTCGTCATGCTCGTCGGCGCCGCGCTCGCCTGGAGCGGGCGCCTGCCCGGCAGCACCGCTCAGGCCCATATCGCCCGCGTCACCATTTCCGGCTTCATCTCCGGCGACAGGCGCACCCTCGACCTGCTCAAATCGCTGGAGGACAGCCGCGCCAGCGCGGTGATGCTGCGGATCGACAGCCCCGGTGGCACCACGACCGGCTCGGAAGCGGTGCATGAGGCGGTGCGCAAGCTCGCCGCCAAGAAGCCGGTGGTCGCCGTGGTCGACGGGCTCGCCGCGTCCGGCGGCTACATCGTCGCGCTCGGCAGCGACCGCATCGTCGCCCGCCAGACCTCGCTCGTCGGCTCGATCGGCGTGCTCTTCCAGTTCCCCAACCTCGCCAAGCTGATGGACACGATCGGCGTCAAGGTCGAGGAGGTGAAATCGAGCCCGCTCAAGGCAGCGCCCAATGCCTTTGAACCGGCTTCGCCGGAGGCGATCGCCGCACTCCGCCGCGTGGTCGAGGACAATTACGACTGGTTCAAGCGGCTGGTGCGCGACCGCCGCCATCTGAACGATCCCGAGCTCGCCGCGGTCTCCGATGGCCGGGTCCATTCTGGCCGCCAGGCGGTCGGGCTCAAGCTGATCGACGAGATCGGCGGTGAAAGCGAGGCCATCGCCTGGCTCGAGCGCGAGAAGGGCGTCGGCAAGTCCTTGCCGGTGCGCGATTGGCGCCGCCGCAGCGAGAGCTCCTCCTTCGGAATCTGGAGCGCGGGCGAGGCTCTGGCGCGCGCGGCGGGGCTGGAGAGCCTGGCCGTGCTGATCGCCCGGGCCGCGGAGCAGCCCACCGGCCTGCGGCTTGACGCGCCCTTGGCGCTCTGGCAGCCTGCCGGCGAAAAATGACGATCTTACAAGCGGTTATATTGGCGCCATGATAAAATCTGAACTCGTCCAGCGCATTGCCGAGCGCAACACCCATTTGTATCAGCGCGACATTGAGAATATCGTCGGCTCGATCCTCGACGAGATCGTCAAAGCGCTGGCGCGCGGTGACCGGGTCGAGTTGCGCGGCTTCGGCGCCTTCTCGACCAAGCAGCGCGAGGCCAGGGTCGGCCGCAACCCGCGCACCGGCGATTCCGTCGAGGTCGACCAGAAGCTCGTTCCGGTCTTCAAGACCGGCAAGGAGCTGCGCCTGCGGCTGAACGGCAAGGCCTGAGCGGCACGAGCGGAGGTTACCGAATGAAGGCTTTCTTCAAGGCGCTCGTGCTCGTCCCGGTGGCGCTGCTGATCGTCCTGTTCTCGGTCGCGAACCGCGCGCCGGTTCGCGTCTCCTTCGATCCGATCAGCCGGGACCTGCCGGTTCTGGCCTTCGACGTGCCGCTCTTTGCCGTGATCCTGGCGGCCATAGCCCTCGGCGTGCTGATCGGCGGCTGCGCCTCCTGGCTGACGCAGGGCAAGCACCGCAAGGCGGCCCGCGTCAACCGGCGCGAGGCCGAGAAGTTGCGCGGCGAGGCGCAATCATTGCGCGCCGCCGTTCCCGATTCCGCGCTGCCTGCGCTGACCAGCCGAGTCTGATTCTTCCTATGCGATTCTTTTCCGCCGCCGAGATCGACGGCCTGCTCACCTTTCCTGCGCTCGTCGATGCCCTGGGCGCCGCCTTTCGCGGCGATATCGTCACCCCCGTCCGGCATCATCATGAAGTCGCGCGCCCGGACGCGACCGGTACGCTCCTGCTGATGCCGGCCTGGACCGGGCCCGAGATCTCCCCGGCCTATCTCGGCACCAAGGTCGCGACGGTCTATCCCGGCAATGCCAGCAAGGGCCTGCCCAGCGTGATGGGCACCTATCTCCTGATGGACGGCGCCACCGGCAAGCCGCTGGCGGCGCTCGACGGCACGCGCCTGACCTTGTGGCGCACCGCCGCCGCCTCGGCGCTCGCCTCGCGCATGCTGGAGCGACCGGACAGCAAGCGCATGCTGATGGTCGGGGCCGGTGCGCTGTCGCCCTTCCTGGTCAAGGCGCATCGCAGCGTCCGCAGTTTCGAGGACGTCGCGATCTGGGCCCGCCGGCCGGAAGCCGCGGCCGAGATCGTCGCCGAGCTGGCTGCGGATGGCATCGCGGCGCGCGTCGCCGAGGATCTCGAGGCCGAGGCGCGCCAGGCCGATCTGATCTCCTGCGCCACGCTGTCGCGCGAGCCGATCATTCAGGGGCGTTGGCTGAAGCGCACCGCTCATCTCGATCTGGTCGGCGCCTTCAACATGGCGATGCGCGAGGCCGATGACGAGGCGCTGCAGCGCGCCCATGTCTTCATCGATACCGAGGCGGCCCTGCATGAAGGCGGCGATGTCGCCGTCGCGATCAAGGCCGGCGCCTATCGGGCCGAGCAGGTCGCCGGCACGCTGACCGGGCTCTGCAGCGACGAATACGAGACCGCTGCCGAGCGCGACGACGTCACCCTGTTCAAGTCGGTGGGGACGGCGCTCGAAGATCTGGCCGCAGCCATCCTGGTCTGGCAGCTCGCCAACTGAACGCCTGTCCGGCTTGCCGGGCTAGCGGCGGAAGGCGGGCTACGCCTTCCGTGAGCGTCGGGCGCCGACGCCTATAGCATCGGACCGAAAAATGGACTCCGCTTTTCGGAAAACTCCGACGCGATAACACTGAGATAGATTCCCGTGACCGCGTCCGAACGGGCGCGCGGTGATCTAGACGCGCACCGGTGCACCGCCGAGCGCGCCGAGCAGCCAGAGCACGAGGACGATCGCCAGCACCAGGCCGAGGACGCCGCCGAGGCCGGCGCCGCCATAGCTGCGATGGCCGTAATACCCGCCGCCGAGCAGGACGATCAGCAAAACGATGATCAGGACGGTGGACATGATGCGCCTCCTTCGGATCAGCGCGGCACCGTCGCCATTCGACGGGAGCGCAGTCGAAGAACGTCAGGCGCGCGGAGGAGGTTCCGTCTCCGGTGCGAGGGCGGGGCACCGGGACCTTGACGCCTCGGCAGCGCCTGGCTGCAAGCGGCGCGCTTGACCTTTCCTCGCGGAGCTTGCGAGTCTGCGCCGATGTCACGCTCCTCTCGTATCGCCCTGCTGATTCTGCTGCCGCTCGCCTTGCTGGCGGGAGCGGCGCGTGCTCAGTCCACCGCTGAGGACGAGGCCAGGCGCCGCGCCGCTAACATCGCCGCTTTCCCCGATGCCGCCCGCGCCCATTTTGGCCAGAAGACCACCCCGGCTGCGGCGATGAAGGCTCGCGCCATCGGTTCCTATGCGCGTGGCTGCCTCGCGGGAGGGAAGGCGCTGGCCCCTGATGGCGAGAGCTGGCAGGTGATGCGCCGGGCCCGCAACCGCAATTGGGGCCACCCGGAGCTGATCGACTATCTTGAAAGCTTCGCGCGCGAGGTGCCGAAGCTCACCGGCTGGGCCGGGCTGCTGGTCGGCGACATCTCGCAGGCCCGCGGCGGGCCGATGCTGACCGGCCATGCCTCGCATCAGATCGGCCTCGATGCCGATATCTGGCTGACGCCGATGCCGAGGAAGCGTCTCGATGCCGACGACCGCGAGAACATGCCGGCAGTCAACATGGCCCGGGCCGACTGGCGCGACGTCGATCCGAAGAACTGGACGCCGGCGCATACGAGGCTGATCAAGGCGGCCGCCAGCGAGCCGCGGGTCGAGCGCATTTTCGTCAATCCGGCGCTGAAGGTCGCGCTCTGCCGCGAGGCCGGCTCGGACCGGAGCTGGCTCAACAAGGTCAGGCCGATCTGGGGGCACAATTACCACTTCCACATCAGGATGAGTTGCCCGCCGGGCGTCGAGGGTTGCGCCGGCCAGGAGCCGCCGAATTTCGGTGATGGTTGCGGCGAGGAGCTCGCCGGCTGGATCGAGCGTCAGCACAAGGCGATATTCAACCCGCCCAAGCCGAAGCCCGGCCCGAAGCCGAAGCCCAAGCCGCCCATGTCGCTCGATGCGCTGCCGCAGGAGTGCCGGCAGGTGCTGGTCTCGCGCTGAACTTCGTGGAAGAGCGTCGGGTTCTGCTGCCCGTGAACGGATGCTCCATAGCGCCAGAAGGGCCTGGCGCTACGGCTGAGCCCAGGCCTGCCCTTTAGCGCCGGATCGAGCCGGTCTGCTGTCCCGGCCGGTAGGCGAACGGGTCGTTTCGCGGGGTGATCCCCGTCTCGCCTTCGCCCTGCTGCATCTCGTCGAGCACGCCGTTGCCCTCTTCGTCGCCGAGGATCACCTCCTCGGTCGGCGGCATCGAACCCGGCAGCATCAGCGGTCCGCCCATCTGACTCGGAGTCGGCGGCGGCTGGTAGGGTGAGCGCGGTTGCTGCGGCCGCTCCTCGATATAGCGCCGTTGCGCCTCGAGCCCGCCCTGGCCCTGGCCATGGGCGACGGAATAGCCGCCATTGACGGATCCGGGCGGACGCAGGCCCGTGCTCGGCTGGCGCAGCAGCCCACCCGAGCTGCTCGCCACCATTGGCGGGGGCAGCGCATGGCGCGAGGAAGGCTGCTGCTGTTGCAGTGCCATGCGGTCCGGCCGCGCCGGGTCGGGCGGCGGCAGGTCGTAATTCGGCGTGTACTTGATGACCGGCTTGCAGATCTGCCGGCCCTTGGAGTGGCGCGCCAGGTCGATGTGGAAATGGTCGTAGTGGAAGGCGTCGGCGCCGGGGCCGAGCACGGTCGAATACATCTGGCAGGCGCCGACGAAGACCTCGCGCAGGAAGGCCTGCTCCTCGGGCGCGCCGCGCCAGCCATCCTTGACGGTGATGTTGCGGCCGTCGTTCAGCCGGAAGGAGAACACGTCGACGGCGTTGCCGAAGGCGTGTTCGGAGGTGCGCCTTGTGCCGGTGCCGTTGTTCATCGCCCGGCAGGAATAGGAGCCGGCCCGCAGCTCGATCACCTGCGCGCCGAGCACGTTCATCGCCGCCGGCTGCACCACCTCCGCCAGCCATTTGTCGGTGGTGGCGACGATCGGGCAGGCCAGCGTCGCATTGCTGGTCAGGCCGATGCCGCCATTGCTGAAGGCCGCGACCTTGATCGGCTTTTCCATGCCGCAGGTGCCGGGGCCGTCGATCGCCTTCTCGCGCAGGCTGACATAGGAGGAGAACTGGACCTGGCGCGAGGCTAGGCACTGGGCTTCGGCCTGGTCACGCCAGGCGGCACGCTGGGGCTTCTGGAACTTGCCGCAGCCGGCAAGTCCGACACCGATGACGCCAAGCGTGAGAAGGGCGAGATGAACGCGACGCATGACCATTCAAATGCGAGGCGTTGGATGAACGGTTTATTGACCGGCTGCGGCCGGGAAGTCACGGCCGGATTAAGTTTGGCGCTGGCGTTAAGCGCCGGTTAACGCGTCGCTCTCGGCGTTTACTACGCCCTGGAGCGTCGCCGAGGCGCGGCGTTCTCGTTCATGCCGGCAGGCGCTGGCATTTCTGCACGGTGATGGCGGTTGCGCTGCTCTCGCGGCCGAACCAAGCTGACGGCGGGGCCGCGGCTCGTCTCCGCGGTATCCTGCCCGCGCGGCCGCCATGCCCGCCATCTGCCTTCCGAGGAATTCCCCGATGTCCGATCTCTCCGCCTTCCCGATCGTGCAGCGCTGGCCGGCGCAGCATCCCGACCGCCTGCAGCTCTACTCCCTGCCGACGCCGAACGGCGTCAAGGTCTCGATCATGCTCGAGGAAATCGGCCTGCCCTACGAGCCACACACCATCGACATCGGCAAGAACGAGACCTGGACGCCGGAATTCCTTTCCCTCAACCCCAATGGCAAGATCCCGGCGATCCTCGATCCCGACGGTCCCGGCGGCAAGCCGCTGGCTCTGTTCGAATCCGGCGCGATCCTGGTCTATCTCGCCGAGAAGACCGGCAAGCTGCTGCCCAAGGATCCAGCGCAGCGCTATGAAACCCTGCAATGGGTGTTCTTCCAGATGGCGGCGATCGGCCCGATTTTCGGCCAGCTCGGCTTCTTCCATAAGTTCGCCGGGCGCGAATATGAGGATAAGCGCCCGCGCGACCGCTACGCGAACGAGAGCAAGCGCCTGCTCGGCGTGCTCGAGACCAGACTCGCCGGCCGCGATTGGCTGATGGGCAGCGAATACAGCATCGCCGATGTCGCGACCCTCGGCTGGGTCCGCAATCTCGTCGGCTTCTACGGCGCCGGCGAGCTCGTCGAATACGACAAGCTCGAGCGTGTTCCGGCCTGGCTCGAGCGAGGCCTGGCGCGGCCGGCCGTCCAGCGCGGTCTGGAGATCCCGAAGCGGCCATGAAACGGCGCTCTCGCGGATCAGCCACCTGCGACATTCGTCCTGCGGACAACCGCTCGCCGCTCCTTGTCTTCGGTCCGGCGAGCGGCAAGATGAGCCGGTCTTCCTCTCCCAGTTTGAGTCTTCCATGCCCGTGCGATTCGTCGTCCTGTCGCTCGCCGCGATGCTGCTGGCGGGTGGCGGGGCCATGGCCCAGACTGCCACGGTCCCGGCCGAGGTGGCCGCGGTCCGCGAAGCGCTTCTGGAGCAATGCGGCGGAAAGGCCCGCTTCAAGCCGCATTTCCAGAGCGAGGCCGATCTGAACGGCGATGGCCGGCCCGACTATCTGCTCGATTACGGTGCGGTCGTCTGCGTCGAGGGCAGCAAGGTCAACCGCTTCTGCGGCTCAGGCGGCTGCACGCTCGACATCTTCATGTCGGGCGCCGATGGCTATCGCCAGGTCTATGGCGACAATGTCCGCTCCTGGTCCATCGCGCGCGCCGGCGGCAAGCCCGTCCTCGTGCTGAACCTGCACGGCAGCTTCTGCGACCGCGCCGGCTACCAGCCCTGTCATAAGCGCCTGAGCTGGGACGGCGACGATTTCGCCGAGCTCCCGCCCCGCTGAACAGCGGCCTGTTCTGTGGGTAGGAGCCGGCGTCAGGCGGCCGGGGCGCGGCTGCCGGGAATGCCGAAATGGCAGATCGCCTCGCCGAGCTTCGGCGCCTTGTTCGGGAAGATCACGAAGCCGTCGCGTGGCGCGGTGACAGGCGTGCCGTCGGCGCGGCGGGCGATGATCGCGCCGGCCGGCACGGCATCGCCGGTCCGCCACGGCCCTTCGGCCGCGTCCCCTTGCGTCTCGCAGAGCAGGACGTCGACCATTTCGATCACGTCCTTGAGGGCGAGGGCCGGCATGGCGGCGTCGATCAACTGCAACTGCGCCAGCGTGTTGCGGATCGCGGCATAGCCGATCTCACCAGCCTCGGGATCGTCATGCGAGCCGCATTCGAGCGTCACCGCATAGCCGCCACAGAAGCGCATGAACTCGGTGGTGCCATAGCCCTCGGTCACCGCGAGGCGGGGCACGTCGAGGCGGGCGCGGATCGCGAGCAGCCTGGCATAGTTGTCGAGCCAGCCATGGATGCCGATGGCGACGCCGAGGCAGCCGGCGAGCGCCGCCTCCTCCTCGGCGCGCGCGAAGGGTTCGAGCTCGCCGCGATTGTTCTGCGGCCCGAAGAAGACAAAGGGCTCGCCCTCGCCGCGGAAGGAGTGGATGTCGAGCAGCGCATCGTGCTGGCGCAGCAGCGCGCAGAGCGGGTTGCCGATCCGGTCCTCGTAATCGTTGGCGAGGGGCTTCTCGCGCAGGTCGCGGTTGAGGTTGCGGTCGCCCTCGCGTGTCTTCTGCCGAAAGGCCTTGGGATTGGCGACCGGCACGAAGGTGACCTCGCCGCGCAGGATCTTGAGCCGCCCGGCGCGGCAATCGTCGACGGCGCGCAGGATCGCGGTGGGGCCGCAGGGCTCGTTGCCGTGAACGGCTCCGAGCACGATCAGCTTCGGGCCGGGTTTCAGCCCGGTGAAGCGCACGCTTTCGAGCGGCCCGTCGTCGAGGTCGATGGCAGTCAAGGTCGGTCTCTCGTTCTAAGCGGTTGGCCCATCACGCCAACTCCGCGGCGCGCAGGCAGCGTACCTCGTGCTCGGGCGCGACCTCGCCGAGCGCCGGCGTCGGCGGCTTGCGGCAGATGTCGCGGACCTCCGGGCAGCGCGGGTGGAAGCGGCAGCCCGATGGCGGCTCCAGCGGGTTCGGCAGTTCGCCGGAGATCTTGACGCCCGGCCGCTCGCCGAACGGGTCAGGGATCGCCGCGATCAAAGCGCGCGTATAGGGATGGCGCGGGGCGGTGAAGATCGAATGCCAATCGCCGGTCTCGACGATACGGCCGAGATACATCACCGCGACCCGGTCGCTCATATGCTCGACCACGCCGAGATCATGGCTGATCATGATGTAGGAGAGCTCCATCGTCTCCTTCAATTCGAGCAGCAGATTGATGATCTGCGCCCGGATCGAGACGTCGAGCGCCGAGACCGGCTCGTCGAGCACCACGATCTTCGGCTTCAGGATCAGCGCCCGGGCGATGCCGATGCGCTGGCGCTGGCCGCCGGAGAATTCATGCGGATAGCGCGCCGCCTGCTCGGGCCGCAGGCCGACATGGCGCAGCATCTCCTCGATCCGGCCGTCGACCTCGGACTTGTCCGTGATCCCGTGCAGCCGCAGCGGGTCTTCCAGCGTCCGGCGCACGGTCTGGCGCGGATTGAGCGAGGAGTAGGGGTCTTGGAAGACCATCTGCACGATGCGAGCGCGCGCCTTGCGGTCGACACCGGGCGCGGCGATGTCGACCCCGTCGAGCAGGACGCGGCCGCGCGTCGGCTCCTGCAGGCCGAGGATCGAGAGCGCGAGCGTCGACTTCCCGCAGCCGGATTCGCCGACCAGCCCGAGGCATTCGCCCTTCCTGAGGTGGAGATCGACACCGTCGACCGCATGGACGGTCCGCCGCTTGCCGCCGAGCAGCCCGCCGCCGAGCGGGAAATGCACGGCGAGGTCCTCGACCCTGAGGATCATCTGGTCGGTCTCAGGCATGGTGGTGGCACCTCACCCTGCCGCCGCGCGGCAGCGCGGTCTCTTCGGGGTCCTCTGCGATGCAGATCTCGGTCCGCGCCTGGCAGCGCGGATTGAAGCGGCAGCCCTCGGGGAAGGCGGTGACCGCCGGCACGACGCCGGAAATCTCCTTCAGCCGGCTGCGGCCATGGCTCGCCCTGGCACCGAGCAAAGGCAGCGAGGCGACGAGCCCGCCGGTATAGGGATGGCTCGGGGCGCGGAAGACCTCCTGCGCCGCCCGCTCCTCGACCAGGCGCCCGGCATACATCACGCCGACTCGGGCGCACATATTGGCGATCAGGCCGAGATCATGGCTGATCATCAACACGGCCGTGCCCTGCGCTGCCGAGAGGTCGCGGATCAGTTCCAGGATCTCGGCCTGCACGGTGACGTCGAGCGCCGTCGTCGGCTCGTCGGCGAGCAGGAGGTCAGGCCGGCAGGCGAGGGCGATCGCGATCATCACGCGCTGGCGCATGCCGCCGGAGAGCTGGTGCGGGTAGTCCTTCACCCGCCGGTCGGGGGCGGGCACGCGGACATCGGCGAGGGCCTCGACAGCCTTGCGCTCGGCCTCGTGCCAGGTCGCGCCTTTGTGCAGTACGAACATCTCGGCGATCTGGCGGCCGACCGGCGAGAGCGGATTGAGTGCCGTCATCGGTTCCTGGAAGATCATCGAGATCGCATTGCCGCGCAGCTTGCGCATCTCGCTGCCCGGCAGGTTCTGGATCTCGCGGCCCTTGAACAGGATGCGTCCGCCGCCGAATGCCAGCGGTCGGCGCAGCAGGCCGATCAGGGCGAGCGCCGTAATGCTCTTGCCGCAGCCGGATTCGCCGACCAGGCCGAAGGTCTCGCCGCGGCCGATGCTGAAGCTGACATCCTTGACCGCACCGAAGCGGCGGCTGCCGACGACGAGATCGAGCCGGAGGTTCTCGACCTGGAGGAGTGCCTCGCCGCTCATGCCGTGCGCGCCCGCGACTGGGGATCGAGGATGTCGCGCAGGCCATCGCCGAGCAGGTTGAGGCCGAGCACGGTCATGAAGATGGCGAGCCCCGGGAAGATCGAGATCCAGGGCGCCGTGGTGATCTGGTCGCGGGCGTCCGAGAGCATCGAGCCCCAGCTCGGGAAGGGCGGGCGGATGCCGAGGCCGAGGAAGGAGAGCGAGGCCTCGGCCAGCACGGCGCCACCCATTCCGAGCGTGCCGATGACGATGATCGGCCCGAGGATGTTCGGCAGGATCTGGGTCAGCATGATCCGGATGTCGCCATAGCCCAGCACCTTGGCGGCCTGGACATAGCCCTGGCTCTTGAGCGAGAGCGCCGAGGCCCGCGACAGCCGGCAGGTATAGGACCAGTTGGTCAGGCCGAGCGCGATCAGAAGGCTGGTCAGCCCCGGCGTCAGGATCGCCATGATCGCCAGCGCGAAGATCAGCGAGGGGATGGCGAGCATCAGATTGGTCAGGCCGTTGACGAAATCATCCCACCAGCCGCCCCAATAGGCGGCGGAGAGGCCAAGGCAGACGCCGATCACCGTGTTGATCAGTTGCGAGACGATGCCGACGGTCAGCGAGATGCGCGCGCCATAGAGCACGCGGCTGTAGATGTCGCGCCCCTGCGCATCGGTTCCGAACCAGAACTCGCTGCCGGGCGCGACCTCGGCATTCATCAGATTGGCGTCCATCACCGGGTCGGTATGGGCGAGGAAAGGAGCGAGGGCGCCGGCGACGACCACGGTCGCGAACAGCGCTCCCCCGATCACGAGATTGGCTCTGAGCTTCATCGCAGGCCTCAGCTATAGCGGATGCGGGGGTCGATGATCGCGGCGAGCACGTCGACCAGCATGTTCACGACCAGGAAGAACAGCACGATCACCAGGATGCAGCCCTGGACCACCGGGATGTCGCGCAGCGAGACGCTGTCGACCAGGAGCGAGCCCAGCCCCGGCCAGGCGAAGAGCTTCTCGATCACAACCGCCTGGCCGATCACCGAGCCGAACTGCAGGCCGACCGTGGTCAGCACGATGACAAGCGCGTTGCGGGCGAGATGCCATTGCACGACGCGGCGCTCGCTCATGCCCTTGGCGCGGGCGGTGCGGACGAAATCGGCGTTCATGATCTCGAGCACGGCGGCGCGGGTGGTGCGGGCGAGCAGCGCCAGCGGCGCGACCCCGAGAGCGATCGAGGGCAGGATCAGATTGCGCAAGGCACCGTCGCCATAGCCGAAGCTCGGCAGCCAGCCGAGCTGCAGTGCGAACAGGTACATCAGCATCAGGCCGAGCCAGAATTTCGGCAAGGAGAGGCCGGAGACCGCCGTCACCATCGAGACTGTGTCGACGACGCCGCCCGGCCGCAGCGCGGCGAGGAAGCCGAGCGGCACGCCGATCAGGATCGCGAACATCATCGAGGCGAAGGCGAGCTGCATGGTCGGCCAGAGCCGCTCGCCGATCAGATGCCAGACCGGCTGGCGGGTGCGGAAGGAGGTGCCGAGATCGAGCGTCGCGAGCTTGCCGACATAGGTCGCGAAGCGCGTCGCCAGCGGCTGGTCGAGGCCGAACTGCCGGTTCATCCGCTCGACCGCTTCGGCGTCCATGACGGCGCGGCCATCGGAGATCTGGGTCGAGGCGAAATTGCCGGGAATGACGCTGAACAGCAGGAAGATCAGGCCCGCGACGGCGAGCAGGATCGGAATCGCCTGCAGCAGGCGCCGGAAGACGAATTGCAGCATGCCGGGTTCCTGGAGCCGGATCCGCTCAGATCGAGCGATCTGAGCGACGAGGCGCTCTCTGGCGGGGCTCCGGCGGCATGCAAGCCGCCGGACTTGGCGCGTGCAGGTTCGGCCTATTTCGCCGCGGGCGAGGAGGCGTCGACCCAGAGCTCGTCATATTGCTGCAAGGCGAGCTCGGTCGCGTTCGGCTGCAGGCCCTTCAGCCAGGGCTGATAGGCCATCACCGCCTTGTTGTAGTTGAAGAACCAGACCGGCGCGTCCTCATAGATGATCGCATTGGCCTTCTTCAGCAGCTCGATCCGCTTGGCCGGATCGTCGGTATTGCCGGCCTCGTCGATCAGCTTGTCGACTTCCGGATTCTTGTAGGTCGTGTAGTTGCAGGCGCTCTGCGGCGTCGCCGAGTGGAAGCACTTCAGGATTGTCAGCGGGTCCGGCCCGGTCAGGTTCGACCAGATATAGGCCTGGAAGTCACCCTTCTGGGCGGTTGCGCCGAGCGCCGAGCCCTCGATCGGCTTGATCTTCACTTTGATGCCGACCTTGGCGAGCATCGGGATGACCGCTTCGACGATCGGCACGCCCCAGCTCTCGTTCGGGGTCGCCGTCCATTCGAACTCGAAGCCATCGGGATAGCCGGCCTCGGTCAGAAGCTTCTTGGCCTTCTCCTGGTCGAAGGCATAGGGCTTCATGTTCTTGTCATAGGCCGGTGAGGAGAGCGGCAGCCAGCCGGTGGCGCGATAGGCCTTGTCGCGGACGAGGCGCTTGATGATCAGATCGGAATCGATCGCGTGGTTGATCGCCTGGCGCACGCGCTTGTCGGAGAAGGGCTTGAAGGTCGGATTCATGCCCATATTGCGGGTGAAGACCTCGGCGACCTCGAAGATGCCCTTCGACAGGTTCGGATCGGCCAGGTAGGCGACATATTGCGTCGGCCCGAGGATCGAGACGTCGATCTCCTTGTTGCGGAAGGCGATGTCGCGCGACGCGGCCTCACCCATCGGCGAGATCACCACCTTGTCGGCATAGGGCTTGCCGGCTTTGAAGTACTTCTCCCAGCGCTCCAGCACCATGCGCGAGCCCGGCACATGCTCAACGAATTTGAACGGGCCGAGGCCGATCGGCTTGTTGAAGAAATCGGGCTCCTGCGCCTCCTTGGCCGGATAGATCGAGGTCTGGCCATAATAGAGGAAGAAGCCGGGATCGGCCTTCTCGGCCAGGGTCATCTCGAACGTCTGGTCGTCGATCTTCTTCAGGCCCGAGATCTCCTTGGCCTGGCCCTTCTCGACCTCGATCGCCCCCTTGATGCGGCGGATATAACGCGCGCCGGGGAAGCTCTTGGAGCCGTCCATCAGCCGCGTATAGGTCCAGATGATGTCGTCGGCCGTCATCTTGCGGCCATTGTGGAAGAGCGCGTCGTCACGCAGCTTGAAGGTCCAGGTCAGCCCGTCCGCCGACTTGCTGACGGCGGTCGCGAGTTCCAGCTCCGGCTTGTTCTCGGCCGCGTTCCAGCGATAGAGCGAACGGTGCAGCGCATAGGTGTAGATCTCGTCCTGGATCTGCGGCGAGACATGGCTGTCATTGCTGGTGAACGAGGTCGCATAGGGCGCGGTGAAGCGGATCGTGCCACCCCGGCGCGGCTGTTCCTGGGCCTGCACGGTGAAGGCCGCCAGCGTCAGCGCGGTCGTCAGAAACCATTTGTTCAACACGTAAAATCCTCCCAAATTCCGGTTGAAATCGCGTCGGGCTTGCCGGTTTGTCCGGCTTGGTGCCCGCTTCTTGCACGAACCATTTGTGTACGAACCATAGCTGGCTTTCGGCCGCTGTCTCCCCCTTCTCTTTGCGGAGTGCCGTCAGTTGGCGCTTGCCCGGTCGTAGACGACCTTGCCGCCGCGGATGGTGAGGTCGCAGCGCGTATCCTCCAGGATCTCCTCGGGTGAAGCCGTCAGGAGATCGCGTGAGAACACCGCGACATCGGCGAGGAAGCCCGGAGCGAGCTTGCCCTTTACGCCCTCCTGCTTCTGCGAGAAGGCGCCGTATTCGGTGTAGGCCTGCAGGGCTTCCTCGATCGAGACGCGCTGGCGCTCATCCATCACCGTGCCGCGCCAGGTCTGCCGGGTCAGCATGGTGTGGAAATTCGGGAACGGGTTCGGGTCGCAGACCGGTGCGTCGCTGCCAGTCGCCGGCTTCAGGCCGAGGTCGAACCAGGTCCGGAACGGATAGCTCGGCAGCGCCCGTTCCTCGCCGAGCACCTTGACATAGGCGTCGCCGAAATCATGGATGAAGACCTGCTGCGGGCAGGGATAGATCCCGGCCTTGAGCATCCGCTCATGCTGCTGCGGTGTCGAGAATCCGCAATGCTCGATACGGTGGCGCCGGTCGGGATCGGGATGGGCCGCCAGAGCCTTCTCATAGGCGGTGATCAATTGCTCGATCGCCGCATCGCCGATCGCATGGCAGGCGAGCTGGTAGCCCTTGGCATGGGCGTCCATCACCTGGCGCTCGAGATCCTCGTTCGAGAGCATCTGCACGCCCGTGGTCCGGTCCTCACCGAGATAGGGCTCGCTCATCCAGGCGGTACGCCCACCGGCCGAGCCGTCAAGGAAGATCTTGACCGCGCCGACCATCAGCATCTCGTCGCCGGTGCCGGAGATCAGACCGGCTTCATGGCATTGCGGCACGATCGAGCGGCCCTCGTCGCCGAGCAAGGCGAGCCAGGTCCTGACCGGCAGGCGCCCATCGCACTTGGCGCGATGATAGGCGGCAATCTCGCCGAAGCCGCCCTTCTGGCCGACGGCGGCGTCCATGCAGGAGGTGATGCCGAGCGAGAGCAGGTAGTTGCCGCCGCGCTCGATGCCGGAGACGAGGGCCTCCTCGGTCGGCGGCGGGATCACGGCGCTGACCGGAGCGCGGGCATTCTCGGCGAGCAGGCCGGTGAGCTTGCCGTTCGCCTGCTCGATCAGCCCGCCGGGCGGCGTCGGCGAGGTCTCGTCGATGCCGGCGAGCTTGAGCGCCAGCGAGTTGCAGATCGAGATATGGCCGCAGGTTCGCACCAGCATCACCGGATTGTCCGGCGAGGCTCGGTCGAGCTCCTCGCGATAGGGATGGCGGCCGGTGTCGAGCTTGGTCTGGTCGTAGCCGCGCGCCAGCACCCATTCGCCGGGCTTCAGCCTCGCGGCGCGTGTCGCGATCTCGCCGAGCAGGGCTGCCAGCGTCGGCGCATTGGCCGGGCGGGCATCGACCCAGTCCATGGTCATGCCGAGCGAGATCAGGTGCAGATGGGAATCGTTCAGCCCCGGCGTCGCCAGCCGGCCGGCGAGGTCGATGATCCTGGTCTGCGCTCCGGTGAGGCCGGCGATCTCGGCTTCGCTGCCGGCGGCGAGCACCTTGTCGCCCCAGATCGCCAGCGCCTCGACCACGCCTTCCTCCCGGCCGCACCAGATCGGCCCGCCGCGCAGCACGATATCGGCCTTGACGCTCATGCGTCAGCTCCCGCCGCCAGCCTGCTCCCGATTGCCTTCATGCGTTCCTCCGTCCTGTCGCCGCCGGCGCTTTGCGGCCGGTCGGCACGAAACCTTGCAGCCTGCTCAGATGTCGTCCAGCGGGAAGATCGGCCGGCGCACCTTGCGATAAGGCCGCTCCTTGAAATTCTTGGTCGAGAGCGCGCCTGTGTCGACCTCGATCACCTCGCGCGCGATCGGCTCGAAGGCGGCGCGGAAATGCTGCATCGACTTGACGATCAGGGTCGACTTCCGCGTCGGCTCGACGCCGAGCGAGGTGAACTGCGCCGTATCGGTCGCCTGGCCGTTATGGGTGATGACGATGATCTCGACATCGTCGACGCGCAGCAGGGCCGAGAGCCCGTAATTGCGCCAGACGCCGCCACCCATCGGCCCGTAGCAGATGAAATGCCCGTCGGTCAGCGCCACGACATGGGCGTCGAGGTCGAGCGGACCGCCGCCCGTCGTCGGATCGACCTTGCCGCCGAGCTTGAGCTTCACCCGGTTGCCGACGCCGGCCGCCTCCGCCGCAAGCGCGGCTTCCGGATCGCGGATCGCGTGGAAGCCGACATTCTTGAGCCCAGCGTCGAGCACGGCCCGTAGCAGATTTGTCGCGTCGCCATAGGCGCCCGAGCCCGGATTGTCCGAATAGTCGGAGATCACCAGCGGCTTGCCACCGGCTTCCGGCCCGAGCGTACCTTCGCCTGCCTTGGCGCTGGCCATGGCCTCCTTGAGCGGGGTGAAGTGGATCGAGGAGAAGCGGCGCTGCTCCCAGGCATAATCCATCAGCTCCTCGGCGATGGCCTGCGCCTTGCCGCGATCGTCATGGGTGACGGCGATGGAGGGGCCGATATCGTGGACATCGGCCGAGGAGAAGCCGGCCTGGACACTGACCACGAGCGCCTCCCCGGCGGCCTCCAGCGCGTCGCCGCGGCGTAGCAGCTCCATGAACGGCGGCGAGGTCGTGCGCCCGCCATCGAGCGCGTAGAGGATCGGCCGGCGCGCCACTGCGACGCGCGGCCGGATCTCGCCCTGCATCGCCCGTTCCAGCAGTTCGGCGCCCTGCCAGCTCCGCTCATACTGGTCGATATGCGGATAGGTCCGGTAGGAAATCAGCGCATTGGCGTTGTCGGCCATGGCTTGCGTCAGTGTCGCGTGCAGATCGAGCACCGAGACGATCGGCACATCCTCGCCGACCCTGGCGCGGATGCGCTTCAGCAGCTCGCCCTCGCCATCGTCGGAGCTTTCGGTCGCCATCGCGCCGTGCAGGTGCAGCAGCACGCCGTCGAGCCGCTCGCAGGCGGAAAGGATCATCCCGGCAAAGACATCGAAGGCCGCGTCGGTGACACGGCCTGAGGGATTGGCTCCGGTGACGAGCGGGTGGACGAGGCTCCAGCCGAACTTCTCGGCGGCCTCGAAGGCCGCGCCCATCGCAGTCCGCGTGCCCTGGAAGGCGGTCGGCACCTCATTGTCGCGGAAGACGCCGTGATGGCGGAACACCGCCTCATCCGTGAGCTGAACACTGAACGTGTTCGTCTCGTGCATGAACTCCGCGATCAGAACGCGCTTGGCCATTCCGGCTTCGTCCCCCCTGGACCGATTTTCTTTTTTGTAGCGTGGGTCCGGGCCGTTGCCAGCCCGAACCCGTGATGTTTCCCCAGCGTTGCCCCGCTGGTGGGTCTGCGCCGATCCTGCTGCGCGCGCTTCAGGCGGCGCAGGCCGCGTCGAGTTGCTGGCCGGCATCCTCGGGCCGGGCATAGGCGCGGCCGAAGCGGTTGGCGAGGAAGGCGTCGAGGCCGATATCCTCCTGCCTGACGAAGCCCTTCTGCGGCAGCTTGCCCTGGGCGAGCAGGTCGAGCACGGCGCAGATGCCCGAAGCGGTGGTGATCTGGATGGCGGAGCGCATCTTGCCGCCGACCACGCCGCTATAGACCTTGTTGGCATAGGTCTGCTGGGTCAGCCGGCCGTTCATCCTGCCGCTGACGGTGACGAAGATCACGACCACGTCCTGCAGCGTGCTCGGCAGGGCGTTCTCGAAAATGTCCTTCAGCACGTCGCGGCGGTCGGCGAGGCGCAGGTCCTGCAGCAGCGCCTTCATGATCGCGCAATGGCCGGGATAGCGGATGGTACGATAGTTCAGCGTGCGGACCTTGCCGGCCAGCGTGTCGCAGAGCGTGCCGAGCCCGCCGGAGGTGTTGAAGGCCTCATAGGTGACGCCGTCGAGCGAGAACTCCTCGCGTTCCTCCATTGCCGGCACCAGGATGCGCTCGCCGTTGACGATTGCCTCGCAGGGCTCGCAATACTCGTTGATGACCCCGTCCGTGCTCCAGGTCAGATTGTAGTTCAGCGCGTTGGACGGGTATTGCGGCAGGGCGCCGACACGAAGGCGCAGACTGTCGAGCTGTTCGAAATCGCGGGCGAGATCGGCGGCGACGATCGAGATGAAGCCCGGTGCCAGTCCGCATTGCGGGATCAGCGCCGCCTTGGCATCGACCGCGAGCTCCTTGACGCGGCGCGTCGAGGCGACGTCCTCGGTCAGGTCGAGATAGTGCACGCCGAGCTCGGCCGCCGCTTCGGCGATCCGCGTCGTCAGATCGTAGGGGGCGGCGCTGAGCACGGCGAACTGGCCGGCGAGCGCCTGCCGCAGGGCGGCGGGATCGGTGATGTCGAGCTTGCGGGTCGCGAGCGCGGCGCCGGCCGGGATCGCCGCGAGCTGTTCCTCGGAACGGTCCGCCACGGTGACCCGGTAATCTCCGGTGGCGACCAGCAGGTCGGCGATGGTCGCGCCGATCTTGCCGGCGCCGATGACGACGACGTTCTTCATGAGACTTCTCCTGACGAATTTCGGTACCAAGCTTGGCCGGTGCCTTCGTCAGATAGAAGTAGGCTTCGCGACGATTCATATAGGTTTTTTCGGCGATACGCCGTAAGCTTTAGACATTATGCCGATCGACCAGACCGACCGACAGCTTCTGATCCTGCTGACCGAGAACGCCCGCGCGCCCGTGGCCGAGCTCGGCCGCAAGCTCGGCCTCTCCCGCACGACGGTGCAGAGCCGGATCGAGCGGCTGGAGCGCCGGGGCGTCATCGGCGGCTACACGGCGCGGCTGTCGGAGGATTACGAGAAGGGGCAGGTCAAGGCGCATATCCTGATCACGGCGGTGACCAAGCTCGCCGCCAGGGTCGAGGCCGAGCTGCGCCGGATCCCCGAAGTGCGCACGCTGCACTCCGTCAGCGGTCATTTCGACATGATCGCCGTCGTCGTCGCCCCGTCCATCGGCGAGCTCGACGCGCTGATCGACCGGATCGGTGCGCTCGACGGCGTCGAGCGCACCATGTCCTCGATCATTCTGTCGACGAGGATCGAGCGGTAGCGTGACGAAGCGAGGGCTACGATGATTCTGGTCTGTGGTGAGGCGCTGGTCGATCTCTTCGTCGATGCACCGCAAGAAGGCGAGATGCCGGCCCGCGCCGTCGCTGGCGGTTCGCCTTTCAATGTCGCGATCGGCCTCGCGCGGCTCGGCGTGGCGGCCGGCTTCCTCGGCGGCCTGTCGCGGGATCATTTCGGGCAGATGCTGGCCGGGCGCCTCGCTAAGGAGGGCGTCGACACAGGCTTCCTCGTTCGCAGCGAGCGGCTGTCGACGATCTCGGTCGTTGCCACCGGCGCCGATGGCCAGCCAAGCTACGCCTTTCATGGCGAGGGCGCAGCCGACCGTTCGCTCATGCCGGCCGAGCTGCCGCAATCCCTGTCTGCCGAGGTCGAGGCTCTGACCTTCGGTTCCTATTCGATGGTCGCCGAGCCCGGAGCTTCGGCTTTTGCCACCCTCGCAGAACGCGAGGCGGGGCGGCGCGTCATCAGCGTCGATCCCAATCTGCGCCCTGGTGTCGAGCCCGACATGGCACGCTGGCGCGCCATGGGCGAACGCTTTTATCGCAGCGCCACCATCGTCAAGGCCAGCGATGAAGATGTCCGGCTCGCCTGGAAAGGCCGTTTCTCGCTCGCCGATGCCGCGCAATACTGGCTCGCTTGCGGTGCGGCGCTGGTGGTGATCACCTGCGGCGCCGAAGGGGCGCTCGGCTTCTCTTGCGCCGGCAGCATCGCTGTCACGCCGCGGCCCGCTGCGGTGCGCGACACGGTCGGCGCCGGCGACAGTTTCCACGCGGCGCTGCTGGCACAGCTTTCGCGCAGCGGAAGGCTGCGTCGCGAGGCGATCGCGGCGCTCGAGCTGTCGGAGATCGAGGAACTGCTGGGCTATGCTGCCGGGGCGGCGGCGATCACCGTCTCGCGCCGCGGCGCCGCCCTGCCGACGGCGGCCGAAATCGACGCGGTGCTTGCGGCCGGGCGGCGCTGAAAAGGCTTCAGCTCGCGGCCGTCGCGAAATCCGCCGCTTCGTTGAACGCGTCGAGCGTCCGCTCCGGCTTCAGCGCCTCGCAGGTTTCGGCATTGCCGAAGCCGTAGCGGGCCCAGAAGGCGGGCACGCCGATATTGCGGGCGAAGCGGATATCGGTCTCGGTATCCCCGAGCATGAAGGTCTGCTCGGGACGGATATCTGGAAAGCGCGGCGCGATAAGCGTGTGATAGCTGTCGGGGCGCGGTTTTCTGACGAAACCGGGCGCATCGCCGATCACCATCTCGAAATGCTCGTCTATGCCGAAATGGCGCAGGGCCGGCGCGAGCGAGGTCTCGCCCTTGTTGGAGAGCACGATGCTGCGGCAGCCGGCGGCTGCAAGGCTCTCCAGCCCCTCCCGCACGCCGGGGAATAGTTCGGTGAGGGCGAGGCCCTCGCCGCCATTGTAGATTTCGCGATAGCGGCCTGCCCAGGCGGCGCGCTCGGGATCGTCCGGCTCCAGCCCGAGCAGGCCGCCGAAGAGATCGCTGGCGACAGCGCCGCTGCCGATCGCGCTTTCGACCTTGGTCGCGTCGGGCGCCGGGCGGTCGAAGGACGCGAAGGTCAGGTCGATGACATGGCGGACCGCATCATGCGTGCTGCAGATCGTGCCGTCGAAATCGATGATCGCGAGCTTGTACACCGGGGTTTTGGACCTTTCCTCGCCTGACCGGCTGCGCTTGCAGCCGCAGGTCTTCATGTTTCGGAGGCGACGATCAATTCGCAGCCGGCTTCGCGGATCATCTGCATCGTCCCGCCCGCCGGTCGGCGGTCGGTGACGAGCGTATTGAACTCTCTGAGATGCCCCAGCCTGGACATAGCGGCGCGGCTGAACTTGCTGTGGTCGGCGAGCAGCACGGCGCGCCGCGCATTGCGCAGCATGGCCCGCCCGACGACCGCCTCGTCGTCGCGGTATTCGAGCAGATTCCCCTCGGTATCGATGCCGCCGATGCTGGTCATGTGCAGGTCGCAGCGATAATTCTCGATGAAGGCGGCGGCGTGCATTCCGCCCATCGCCCGGTTCTGGCCGAGCCAGTGTCCGCCGGTGATCAGGATCGAGATCTCCGGGCATTTGTCGAGGATCGAGGCAGCCGCGGTCGAGTTGGTGACGACGCGCAGGCCGCGGGGGCGGCGCTCGGCGATCGCCTTGGCGAGTGCGTCGACCGTCGTGCCCGGTGTCAGGAACAGCGAGCTGCCTGGGGTCACCAGTTGAGCTGCGGCGCGCGCGATCGCCGCTTTCTCGGAGGCGGTCTCGACATGGCGCAGGTCGTAATCGGCGTTGACGGTGCTGAGATTGGCACTCGCTCCGCCATGGTGCCGGCGCAGGAAGCCGCGATCGGAAAGATCCTGCAGATCGCGCCGCAGGGTCTGCGGCGTGACGTTGAACGTCGCCGCCAGCTCCTCGATCGCGGCATAGCCGCGCCGGGAGAGGATATCGAGAATCTCGCTGTGGCGTTTGCTCAATTGGGCCATGGCTGGCCTAAGGAGCACATCTGTGCCCGGCGTCAAGTGGAATGCGCGTTTTCGAATATCTCTGTTGCGAAAAGGAAAGATTGCTGCATCATCCGCGGCCGTCGCCACTCTGGTCGACCTGTCCGTCGAGCATCCGGGATTGGCCGGCGCCGGCCCGGCGGTCGCCGCAAGCGGAAAGCCGGTTCGATGAAGCGCAAGATCGTCTGCGTCGGAAACCTCGTCCTCGACGAGGTCTTCCAGGTTGCCTCCTTGCCGGCTTCCGGCATCAAGACCGGGGTGCTCGGCTATGAGAAGCGCTATGGCGGCCCGGCGGCGACGGCGGCGGTAGCGATCTGCCGCCTCGGCGGCGCGGCCGCCTATTGGGGGCGCGTCGCCAACGACGCTGCCGGCGAGGCCGGGATCGCCGCGCTGAGCGGGCACGGCGTCGATTGCAGCGGTGTCGCGGTCCTGTCGGAAGGCCGGACGCTGCGCGCCATCGTGATGGTCGACAATCATGGCGAGCGCAGCATCGTCTCGGACCGGCACGGCCTGTCCCTGGATGGCTCGGTGCTGCCGAACGATCCGCTCGATGCTGCCGGAGCCGTCCTCGTCGACAGCCGCTGGCCGGCCGGGGCGCTGATCGCGCTCGATCGCGCCCGCGCTGCCGGCGTCGTCACCGTGCTCGACGCCGATGGCGGCGCGGCCGACGACAATCAGGCCCTGATCGACCGGGCCGACCATGTCGTCTTTTCCAGCGAGGGCCTGCGTGACCATGCCGGCGAGGGCGGTGCCGCGGAGCAACTGCGCCACTGCGCCGGTGCCGGAGGCAAGATCGTCGCGGTGACCCGAGGCTCCGCCGGGAGCCTCTGGCTGATCGATGGCGAAATCGTCGCCGTGCCGGCCTTCAAGGTCGCTGTCGCCGACACCACGGGCTGCGGCGACACGTTCCACGGCGCCTATGCGCTGGCCTTGAGCGAGGGACGTCCGCCGCTTGCGGCGGCGCGCTTCGCCTCGGCCGCAGCAGCCGTAAAGGCGCAGCGCGGCCGCGGCTGGGACGGCATGGGCGACCGCGCGGCGATCGAGACCATGCTGGCGACAGGGGCCGTCCACCCGCATTGAGAGGGCGTGAGCTCAGCGCTCGCGAGCGCGCGCTTCCGGTGTTCGGCAATGCTGATCCCGGGGCGTCCGGGCCGCGCATCGGAGAGGAGTTCAGAGCCGTCGATGTACGAAAACGAAAATATCTCTTGCGATAGCGAAACGTGCGTGCATCAATGCTTGCACAAAAGAAGAAAACTCGGGAGGCAGCTCTTTCGATCTTTCATCTTCGACGGGTGTGACGCTGGCGCGGGCTGATTTTCGGGCGCGCGGCTTCGTGCCCAGCCGCTGCGGCTTTGGTCCGGTGCGTCTTCGGCGTGCCGGCGTCGCCGGGCACAGATCAGTCCTTGGGACGCTCCCCGGCATCCGGCCCGCGACGCGTCCACTATCGTGAATGTCGCCGGCTAAGGAAATGGTGATCCATGGCGTGTTGCTCGCTCTCCGAACTCCTCGCGGACCTGAAGGCGATCAAGGTCGACCTGTCGGGCCCGACCCCCGATTTCTCGAAGAGCCAGCGCCCGCCTGATGCGATGATCGACCGCTGGGCCGAGACGGCGGCGATCGCCGAGCCGGAGGCGCGTTCGGTCGCGATCTGGGCGATCCGCGAGGCGGCGCTCGCCGCCGGCATCGTGCCTTCCTCGGTGCAGGAGCTCTATCTCGCCTGCGCCGCCGGGAAATGGGCGGGCAAGACCGTGCCGGCGATGAACCTGCGCGGCTGGACCTATCAGACCTGCCGGGCCGTGTTCCGGGCCGCCAAGGAACTCGATTCCAAGCTCTTCATCTTCGAACAGGCCGTCGGCGAGGCGCTCTACGCCCAGCAGCCGCCGCTCGAATATGCCGCCGGCGTGCTCGCCGCGGCCCTGCGCGAGGGCCATGTCGGCCCGGTCTTCCTGCAGGCCGACCATGACCAGATCAACGCCAAGGCCTATCTCGCCGATCCCAAGGCCGAGGTGCGGAAGCTCGAGGCCATCATGCGCGAGCAGGTCGCGGCCGGGCTCTACAGCATCGACATCGACGCCTCGACGGTGGTCGACCTTTCGCTCGCGACGGTTGAGGACCAGCAGCGCGTCAATGCCGAGCTGACCGCGCATTTCACGCAGTTCGTGCGCGGTATCGAGCCGGAGGGCATCACCATCTCGCTCGGCGCCGAGATCGGCGAGGTCGGTCACGAGAACACCACGCCGGAGGAGTTGCGCTCCTTCATGAAGGTCTATCTCGAGGAGATGGCCAAGCGCGGCGCCGACCTGCCGATCGTCAGCAAGATCTCGATCAATTCCGGCACCTATCACGGCGGCAAGGTCCTGCCGGACGGCACGCTGGCCGCAGTCAATGTCGATTACGAGCTGCTCAAGACGATCTCGACCATCTGCCGCCAGGACTACAACATGGCCGGCGCGGTCCAGCACGGCGCTTCGACCCTGCCTGGCGAGCAGCTCGCCATGCTGCCGAAAGCGGAAACCGTCGAGGTCCACCTCGCGCTCGGCTTCAACAACCTGATCTTCGACCATCCGAGCCTGCCGCAGGCGCTGCGCGACCAGATCCGCGAATACACCTTCGCCAACCACGCCAATGAGCGGGGGCAGGGCGAGACCGACGCGCAGTTCTTCTACAACACCCGCAAGAAGTCCTGGAAGGTGATGAAGAAGCCGTTCTGGGAGATGCCGGCCCAGGCCCAGGCCGACATCATGGCGTCGCTCCAGGACATGTTCCGCAACATGTTCACCTGGATGAATGTCGGCGCGACAAGCAAGCTCGTCACCGACAACACGACGCTCGTGAAGGTCGCGCCGGCCGTGCCTGAGGCGCTGCGCAAGGCGCGCGCGGCCTGAAGGAGGACGATGGACTACGGCGCGCCCGCAACGACGGGCGCGCCCGCTACCCGAAAGCGCCGAACGGCGCTCGCGGACAATGATAATCAACCCGGGAGGAAACGATCATGGATCTGCAACGTAGGTCTTCCTTGCTGAAGTTCGCGGCGCTGTCGCTCGCCTCGATGATCAGCCTGCCGACGCTGGCACTCGCCCAGCAGAAGGAAGTGCGCTGGGGCCAGTGGAAGGGCACCGAGGTCGGCGAGAAGTTCATGGGCGAGCTCAAGGCCGCCTTCGAGAAGGACCATCCCGACATCAAGCTGACGCCGGTCGATTCCCCATTCTCCGGCTTCCACGACCGCGCCATCGTCCTGCATCAGGCCAAGAAGCTGCCCGACGTGCTGCTCGTGCAGGTCGACTGGGTGGCGGAGTTCGCCGATCTCGGCATGATCGAGCCTTTGGACGAGCGCATCGCCAAGGAGCCGAAAGAGTTCTTCGGCAACATCCCCGTGACCTTCCACCAGAAATGGCGCGGCAAGCAGTACTACCTGCCGATCGAGAGCGGCGCGGTGGCGCTGTTCTACAACACCGACCTGTTCAAGGCCGCCGGCCTCTCCGGCGCGCCCAAGACCTGGGACGAGTTCGCGGAGTATGCGCGCAAGCTGACCAACCCTGACAAGCGCCAGTTCGCGATCACCGGCACGCTGCAGGGCGAGCCGCCGACCAACATGACCTATGAGATCTACCCGCTGCTGCTGCAGGCCGGCGCCAAGATCATCGATGCCGAGACCAACAAGGCGGTGTTCAACAGCCCGGAGGGTGTTGCGGCCATCGAGTGGTATGTCGATCGCATCAACAAGGACAAGGTCTCCGTTCCCGGCGTGCTCAGCAATGGCGAGAAGGAGAAACGTGCCAACTTCGCCTCCGGCAACGTCGCCATGATGTTCGAGGGGCCCTGGGGCATCGCGATCCAGAAGCAGCTCAATCCCAAGCTGAACTACGACATCGCTCCGCTGCCGGTCGGCAAGACCAGCGGCACGATGGTGCGCGGCTCGCTGAACACCATCTCGTCTCAGGCTCAGGACAAGGATGCGGCCTGGACCTTCATGCGCTGGATGTCCGGTCCGAAGGGCATCGAGATGTGGGCCAAGGGCACTGGCGCCTTCCCGGCCCGCACCGACGTCTCGAGCCAGGACTGGTTCAAGGAGCGCAAGCTCTTCCAGGCCTTCGTCACCCAGATGGCGGCGGCCAACGCCAACTCGCCATTCCTAGTGATGCCCAACGCCGTGCAGATGAACAAGATCATGAGCACGGAAATCCAGAACGTCGTGCAGGGCAAGAAGACCGCAAAACAGGCTCTGGATGACGCCGCCGCCGAGTGGAACAAGATCTTCGCCGCGGCTGCGAAATAGTTCCCGTCTGCCCGGGAGGGGCGAGCACGCCCCTCTCCCATCGTATAGGGGCCGTCCCCCGAAAGGGCGGCGGCCCCGCATGAGCGGCGTGCCATGACTTTCAAGCAGAAGTATCGCGAGGAACTCCTCGCATTCTCATTCCTGTGGCCGGCGCTGCTGATCCTGGTCGCGCTGCTGCTCTATCCGCTCGGCGACGTCATCCGCCTGAGCTTCTACGACAGCAATCTCCAGCGCGAGGTCTGGATCGGGCTCGGCAACTATGTCGCGCTGTTCAACGACCCGCTGTTCTGGAAGGCCTTCATCCAGACGGTCGTCTTCACCTTCTTCAGCGTGGTGCTGCATCTGGTGATCGGGCTGGCGCTCGCGCTGCTGCTCAACATGCACCTCGACGCCACTTTCCGCAGCCTGGCGCGCGGCCTTCTGATCGTGCCCTGGCTGCTGGCGCCGACCGTCGCCGGCATGATCTGGGTGCTGATGCTGCAGCCCTTCGGCGTCTTCAACGGTTTTCTGGTCTCGCTCGGCCTGCTCGATCCCAACGGTACGATCTCCTGGCTCGGCGACCCCTCGACCGCGCTCGGCTCTGTCACGGCGATGAATGTCTGGCGCGCCTTCCCCTTCTTCATGGTGATGCTGCTTGCCGGCCTGCAGGCGATCCCGCGGCAGCTCTACGAAGCCGCCGAGATCGATGGCGCGACGCTGTGGGAGCAGTTCTGGCACATCACCCTGCCGCAGCTGCGCGGCGTCATGGCGACGATCGTGCTGCTCGATTCGATCTGGACCTTCCGCGCCTTCGACCCGGTCTATGTGATGACCGGTGGCGGCCCGGCCCATTCCTCGGAAGTACTGGCGACGGCGATCTATTTCGACGGCTTCCAGAAGCTGAAGTTCGGCTACGCCTCGGCACAGGCCGTGGTGATGTTCGTCGTGCTCTTCATCGTCAGCGCCATCTATGTGCGCCGTACGATGCGCAACGTCTAAGCGTTACGGGAAAAAGCGATGCCTATGGTCATTTCGGGCAAGCTGGGCCAGCGGGGGCGCGAGCGCCTGCTCAATGCCGCGGCCTATGCCCTCCTCATCCTGGCGATCCTGATCGTCTTCTTCCCGCTCGCCTGGATGCTGTCGGTCTCCTTCCGGCCGAACATCGAGGTGATGCAGATGCCGCCGGACTGGCTGCCGCAGGTCTTCACGCTCGACGGCTACAAGAAGATCTTCACGACGCCGCGCTATCTCGTCGTCTTCGCCAACACCATGGTGATCTCGCTCGTCGTCACCCTGCTCTCGCTCGTCCTCGGCGCGATGGCGGCCTATGCGCTGGCGCGCTTCAACTTCGCCGGACAGCGCGCCGTGCTGATGTTCCTGATCACCACGCAGATGTTCCCGCTGGTGCTGCTCTGCATCCCCTATTTCCGGATCTTCATCACCTTCGGGCTCTACGACACCCGAACCTCGCTGGTGATCGTCTACCTGACCTTCACCCTGCCGTTCTGCATCCTCATGCTGCGCAGCTATTTCATCAACATTCCCCGCGACATCGAGGAGGCCGCGATGGTCGACGGTTGCTCGCGGCTCGGTGCGATCTTCCGGACGCTGGTGCCGATCTCCTATCCGGCCTTCGTCGGCGCCGGGCTGTACACTTTCCTGCTCGCCTGGAACGAGTTCCTCTTCGCGGTCGTGCTGATCGAGTCCTGGGAGAACCGCGTGCTGACCATGGCGATCTACAGCCTGATGGCCGAGTTCGTCACCGACTGGAACGCCATGATGGCCTTCTCGGTGCTGGCGAGCCTGCCGCTGGTCGTCGCCTTCATCTTCCTGCAGCGCTACATGGTCCAGGGCATGACGGCGGGGGCGCTCACCTCCTGACCACGCCGGCGCTGGGCCGCCTCCACTCCCCAAACTGCGCGCCGGTCCGGCTTCGGACCGGCGCGGTTCTTTCTCGGCCCTTCACCAAGCACTCTCGCAAGGATAGATCGCCAGCGCGCGTCCGGTCGGGCGCGAGTTGGCGATCTATCTCTTTGTTTACGCATCGGATTCGCCCGAAAAGTGGATTCCACTTTTCGGTCCGATGCTCTAGGGATTAAAGGCGCTGCCGCCGCCTGTGGCCGCACAACCGCGAACCGCCATCCGCCAGCCCGGGAAACCTGCCGTGAGCCGCCTCGTCTACGTCCTGAACGGTCCGAACCTCAATCTGCTCGGCAAGCGCCAGCCCCACATCTACGGTCACACC
Source organism: Allobosea sp. NPDC055594 (assembly GCF_053618995.1). Classification (NCBI taxonomy): domain Bacteria; kingdom Pseudomonadati; phylum Pseudomonadota; class Alphaproteobacteria; order Hyphomicrobiales; family Alloboseaceae; genus Allobosea; species Allobosea sp. NPDC055594. The sequence continues at coordinate 50,683 of NZ_JBSHIO010000011.1, read as the reverse complement.
ACCCTGGCCGATGTCGAGGCGGAGTGCCGGGCGCTGGCGGGCGAGCTGAAGCTCGAACTGCGCTTCCACCAGAGCAACCGTGAATATGAGATCATCGACTGGGTTCACGAGGCCCGCGAGACCGCCGGCGGCATAGTCATCAACCCGGCCGCCTTCACCCACACTTCGGTCGCGGTGCTCGACGCGCTCAATGCCTTTGACGGACCGGTCTTCGAGGTCCACATCTCCAATGTCCACAAGCGCGAGGCTTTCAGGCATCATTCCTATGTCTCGCTGCGGGCGGACGGTGTCATCGCCGGCTTCGGCACCCAGGGTTACGCGCTGGCCCTGCGGCGCCTCGCCACGCTGATCGACGAGAAATAGGGGAAAGCCGATGAAGCCGGTCAGACTCGCAGTCATCGGTGCCGGTCTGATCGGCAACCGCCACGCTCAGCACATCGCGGCCGAGCCGAGTCTCGAGCTCGCCGCCATCGTCGACCCCTCGCCGAGCGCGACCTCGCTGGCCTCGTCGCTCGGGACGAACTGGTTTCCGAGCTTCGCCGAGATGCTGGCGCGTGCCCGGCCGGACGGCGTCGTCATCGCGACGCCGAACAGCCTGCATCTGGCCAATGGCCTCGAAGCCGCCGCCGCCGGCCTGCCGGCGATCATCGAGAAGCCGCTCGCCGACAGCGTCGCAGCCGCGCAGCAACTGGTCGAGACGTTCGAGAAGGCCGGGATCCCGCTGCTCGCCGGCCATCACCGGCGCTACAACCCGATGATCCGCAAGGCCAAGGAGATCGTCGAGGCCGGGCGGCTCGGCCGCCTCCTGACGCTGCATGGCAGCTTCTGGCTGATGAAGCCGGACGATTATTTCGACGTGGCCTGGCGGCGTGAGAAGGGCGCCGGCCCGATCATGATGAATCTCAGCCATGACGTCGATCTGTTCCGCTATCTCTGCGGCGAGATCGCCTCGGTGCAGGCGCAGGAATCGAACATCGTGCGCGGCAATGCCGTCGAGGAGACGGCGGTGATCATCCTGCGCTTCGTCAATGGTGCGCTCGGCACGGTCAACGTCTCCGACTCGGTGGTCGCGCCCTGGAGCTGGGAGATGACCACCGGCGAGAATCCGGTCTATCCGCAGCAGCAGGACCAGTCCTGCTACCAGCTCGGCGGCACGCATGGCTCGCTGACCGTGCCGCAGCTCGAACTCTGGTACAATCCGGGCAAGCGCAGCTGGTGGGAGCCGCTGCGCCGCGAGCGCGTGCCCTTCGTCGCCGAGGATCCGCTGCGCGTTCAGGTCCGCCATTTCGGCGAGGTCATCCGTGGCGAGGCCAAGCCCATCGTCTCCGGTCGCGAGGGGCTGGAGACGCTGAGGGTGATCGAGGCCGTTAAGCAGGCGGCCAGCACCGGCGCCGTCGTCACGATCGGCTGATCATGATCGACGGCAACACCATCCTGATCGCCCATCTCGGCTACCCGACGACGACCTTCAAGGCGCCGCTGATCTACAATCCTTATTTCGAGTCGAGCGGCGTCAATGCGGTGGTGATGCCGATGGCGGTCGAGGCCGATGTGTATCCTGAGGTGCTCGCCGCGCTCTTCCGGCTGAAGAACATCCGCGGTGCGCTGGTGACGATGCCGCACAAGGTGACGACGACCGGCCTCGTCGACGAGCTTTCGACGGCGGCCAGCATCGCCGGCTCCTGCAACGCCGTGCTCCTGCGGCCGGACGGTACGCTGCGCGGCGACATGTTCGACGGCGAAGGCTTCGTGCGCGGCGTTCTGCGCAAGGGCCGGCAGGTGGCGGGTGCGCGGGCGCTGGTCGTCGGCAGCGGCGGTGTCGGCGCGGCGATCGCCGCTTCGCTGGCGGGAGCGGGGGCGGCCGCGCTCGGCCTGTTCGACCTCAACAGCGCCGCCGTGGAAGGGCTCGCCCGTCGCCTGCGCGCGCATTATCCCGCGCTCGCGCTGGAGCTCGGCATACGCGATCCCGAGGGCTACGACATCGTCGTCAATGCGACGCCGCTCGGCATGAACGAGGGCGATCCCCTGCCGATGGATGTCTCGCGCATCGCCCCGGAGAGTTTCGTCGGCGAAGTCGTGCTGAAGAGCGAGGTCACGCCCTTCCTGGCCGCCGCCCGGGCGAGAGGCTGCCAGACGCAGATCGGCACCGACATGCTGTTCGAGCAGATCCCGGCCTATCTCGAATTCTTCGGCTTCCCGACGACGACGCCGGACAATCTGCGGGCGGTGGCGCAGATCAGCTACTGAGACCGACCCCGCATGGAGGGTGGCCCTGCACTGGCCGCAGGGCGCGCCTGATTGTCGCCTGACGCTGCGTTGCCTATAGCCGGATCGTCGTCGCGCCTGTCGCGGCGGCTGTCGGAAGCCTTCCGCCTCGTGCCAGCCGGCGCGCAACGGGACGGGCCCCGGCCCCCGGGGGGAGGCGATGTTCGGCAGCGACGAAGCAAGACGCCCGCCTGGGCTCGGGGGCGAACGCGCCAGGTGAGCCAGCCGCTACCAAAAGCTCCGCAGTCCGATGGCGGGCTGGCCACGCTCGCGCTGGCCCTGACCGCCTTCAGCCTGTTCGCCATCGGCGACGCCGCTTCCAAGCTCATCGTCATCGAATCGAACGCCGTCGTCGCGATGTGGGGGCGCAGCGTCGTCTTCGCCGCCCTCTTCCTGTTCATCCTTCGGCCGGGGGAGTGGCGGACGGCGCTGACGCACGGCCCCGTCAAGCTCCTGCTGCTGCGTTCGATCTTCCCCTTCCTCGCCGGCAGCTGCGTCATCTTCGCGATGGCCTATGTGCCGCTGGCCCAGCTCACCACGATTCTGTTCATCTCGCCGCTGCTAAGCATGGCGCTCGGCAAGCTCCTGCTCGGCGAAACGGTGAACCGCTGGGGCTGGCTTGCGGTGCTGTCCGGCTTCCTCGGCGTGCTGACGATCATGCGGCCTTTCGGCGGTGATTTTTCCTGGACCCTGCTGATCCCGGCGCTCGCCGGCCTGCTCGCCGCCTTCGGCCAGGTCATGACCCGGATCGTCGCGCAACGGGCGGCGCCCCGCACGGTGCTGTTCTACACCATGCTGGTGGCGCTGGTTCTGTCCTCGCTGCCTCTGCCCTTCTTCTGGCAGGCCCCGACGGGCGAGCAATGGCTGCTGTTCGGCCTGTCCGGGATCTGCCAGGCGGCCGGCCAGTTCGCCATGATCGCGGCCTATGCCCGCGCGACCGCCTCGCGCCTCGCACCTTATTCCTACGCCCAGCTCCTGACCGCCACCCTGCTCGGCTTCGCCATCTTCGGCGAGGTGCCCGACATCTTCACCGTCGTCGGCGCGGCGCTGATCGTCGCCGGCGGGCTGATCTCGCTGCATCTGGCCGGAAGGCGGCCGAAACCGCACGCTGAAACGGAACGCGACGCGCCGACGGATTGACGGGTGCGGGGCGAAGCTCCGACATCACGAGCATCGTCCTTTCCTTCGCAACAGGACCGGGAATTCCCATGCAGATACTCGTCACCGGCGGCACCGGCTTCATCGGCGCCTGGATCGTCCGCAGCCTGCTCGCCGCTGGCCACAAGGTCCGCATCTTCGACATCAAGGATGACAGCCGGCTCGTGCGGGCGCTGGCCGGAGAGGCTGCCGCCGAGATCGACTGGCGTCTCGGCGACATCCGCGACGGCGAGGCCGTCCATGCTGCCGCCAAGGGCTGCGACAGCATCGTCCATCTCGCCGCGCTGCTGACCCCGGCCTGCCGCGAGCAGCCCGTTCTCGGCGCGGAGGTCATCGTCATCGGTACGCTCAACGTCTTCGAGGCGGCGCGTCGGCGTGGCATCGCCAAGGTCGTCTATGCCAGCTCGGCCGGTGTCTTCGGCCCGGAGGACGGGGCGAGACCGCTGCCGATCACTCATTACGGCGCTTTCAAGCTCGCCACCGAAGGCAGCGCCCGCGCTTATTGGCTCGATCACGGCATCGCCAGCGTCGGCTTCCGCCCCTTCGTGGTCTACGGGCCCGGCCGCGAGCTCGGCCTCACCGCCGGCCCGAGCCTCGCCGCCGAGGCGGCCGCGAAGGGCGAGGCCTATGAGTTCATCTACACCGGCCAGTCCGACCTGCTTTATGTCGAGGATCTCGCCGCCGCCTTCGCGGCGGCGGTGGCGCGCGATATCGCCGGTGCCCATGCCTTCAATCTGGTCGGCGAGGTCGCGACCGTCGACGAGGTCATCGCCGAGATCCGACGTCAGGTCCCGGATGCGCGCCTGAGTGCTGCCGGGCCGGGCCTGCCGACGGCCCCGGAACTCGCCCCCGACGCCAGCCTGCCTTCGGTGCTCGGAACGTTGCCACGAACCGGACTTGCGGAGGGCTTGGCGCGCACCATCGCTTTCCATCGCGATGCCGCGATGGCTCTTGGATAGGCCGGTCGGCCGAACAGGCTGAGGGCGAAGGTCGAGAGCAGGACAGGGTACGGGTATCGCGCCGGCGCGCAGGAGCCGGATGGAGGATGAGGTGCTGGACATGCTGAACGGCGAGACCCGGATCTTCGTGATCATCGGCCACCCAATCGCCCAGGTGAAGTCGCCGGCCGGCATCACCAGGGGCTTCGTCGAGCGCGGCATCAATGCGGCGCTGATCCCGATCCATGTCCTGCCCGAGGATGTCGACGGCTTCATCGCCGCGCTCGGCCCGGTGTTGAATGTCGACGGTATCGTCGTGACGATCCCGCACAAATTCGCCGCCCAGCAGCACTGCACGACGCTGTCCGACCGCGCCCGGCTGCTGGAATCGGCGAATGTCCTGCGCCGCGGGCCCGATCGCGCCTGGCACGGCGACATGCTCGACGGAGTCGGCTTCGTGCGCGCCATGCGCCAGGCTGGCGGCGTAGCGGAGGGCAAGCGTGCCTTGCTGATCGGGGCCGGCGGGGCGGGCAGCGCGATCGGCCTGCAACTGCTCGACTCCGGGGTGTCCGAGCTCGCGATCCACGATATGGATGCCGGCCGGCGCGATGCGCTGATCTCCCGGCTCTCAGCAGCTTATCCCGGGCGCGTGCGGGCGGGCTCGGCCGACCCGGGCGGCTTCGGGATCATCGCCAATGCCACGCCGCTGGGCATGCGCGCGGGCGACCCCTTGCCGGTCGCGGTCGACAAGCTCGCGCCGGATATGTTCATCGGCGACGTCATCACGGCGCCCGAGGTCTCGCCCTTGCTGGAGGCCGGTCGCAGCCTAGGCTGCAAGACCCAGACCGGCCTCAACATGTTCCTGGCGCAGCGTGAACTGATCGTCGACTTCCTTGAAGGCAAGCCGATCTAGGCCAGGAGGCCGGGCGGCGTTCGACCGGGAAGAGGGCGTGGCGCTCAGCCGAGATTGGCGCGTTCCCGCAGCATCAGCACCGCGTCCTCAAGCGCGTTGAGGCAGCGCCGCTTCAGCGCGGCGTCATAGCGCGCGATCGGCAGGGCGATGTTGACGGCCGCCAGCGGAAAGCCGGAGCGGCCGAGGATCGGGCGCGCCATTCCGACGATGCCCGGCATGAACTCCTCGACCACGAAGGCGATGCCGGTCCGGGCGATCTCGGCCAGTTCCGCCTCCAGTGCCGGCACCGAGTCGACCGTCCGCGGCGTGATCTTTTCGAGGCTGACGCGCGCGAGATAGTCGCGGCGCATCTCCTCGGGCAGATGGGCGAGCAGTGCCTTGCCACCCGAGGTCGCGTAGAGCGGCGCGACATCGCCTTTCCGCATCGTGTAATGCAGGCGGTGCGAGCCGCTTGCGGTCGCCACCACCTCGGAGAGGTCGCCCTTCAGCAGGTTGAGCGCGCAGGTCTCGCGGGTCGCACGCGCAGTGTCGGCCAGCACGTCTTCGGCGACGCTGACGAGATCGCGCGTCTCGACGCTGCGCTGGCCGAGCGCGACCACGGCCGGGCCGAGGAAATAGCCTTTGCTGATCGGGTCGTATTCGAGATAGCCACGGCAGACCAGGGTCTTGAGCAACTGCGTCAGGCTGCTCTTGGGAATGCCGAGCTGGGTCGCGATCCGGGCATGGGTCTGGCCGGCATTCCAGCGGCGCAGGTACTCGAACAGGTCGAGCACGCGCATTGCGGACTTGACTGATCCCAGCTCGGCCGAGGGCATTGCAGATCCGGTTCTGTTCAGCTGCGGCGGTCGGCCCTTGGAGACGTTGCGCAATAGTGAAGACCCGGCCGGGCGGGTTCAATATCCCTTACGGGTTAATCTCGGCGGGTGTGCTTTACTTCGTATGGAAACGTATTCCCGTCGAAGCACAGACGGCTGCGACGATCCGGCGAGCGCGGGCGATGGGCGAGGGCCGGAAGGCGCCTCCGTCGATCCGCGAAAGCCCTTCCCGGTGCGCCGCCATCGTCACCGTCAGGCTGCTGCAGGGCTGCGGCGGAATCCGGCCCGCAGCCGCAACCACTCGGCTCTTGGCGTCAGCCGCCGAGGCGATACTCCCAGCTGCCTCGCGTTTCGACCGCGCTGCGTACCGAATTGGCGAGGAAGCAGTTTTCATGCGCCGCATGGTGTAGCCCGTCGACCATGGCGTCGTCGGGCGCCAGCGCGCCGCTGAACTGGATATGTGGCCGCAGAACCACGCGTGCGATCCATTCCTTCCCGTCCGCATTCCTCGCCATCTCGCCCACGGCGGCGTCGCGATAGCCGTCGATGCGAAAGCCGGCCCGCGCGGCGAGGTCGAGGAACCAGAGCATGTGACAGCTCGACAGCGCCGCGACATAGGCTTCTTCGGGATCGACATTGGCCGGGTTCGAGAAGGGCTCGCGCACCACATGCGGCGAGCTCGACGCCGCGACGTCCGCCCCGCCGTCGAAGTGCCAGAGATGCGCGCGGCTGTAGCGCCGGTCTAGGAAATCCTGGTCGCCGCGCTGCCATTCGATCGTCGCGCCGTGGTTCGCCATCATCCGTCTCCGAGATCGGCGCAGGCCGCCAGCACGACCATGCGCGTTGCGTCGAGATGTGCTGCCAGTGTCGCCAGCGCGGCCGGGACGTCGCCGGAGGCCGCGGCCGTGATCAGCAGCCGGTGCTCTTCGGCCCAGCCTTGCTTGCGGGCTTCCGGGCCGAGCTGCTGAACGCTGAAACGGTCGATCGGCGCGCGCAGCTGGCGATAGAGCGCCAGGCTGCGCGGGCGCTCGGCCGGCCGGTAGAGCGCTTCATGGAAGGCGATGTCGCCGCCGATCCAGCGGAGACGGTCCTGCGCGTCCTCTAGCTGGCCTTGCAGCCTCGCCAGCTCGCGGCAGGACCGTTCGTCATGCCGGGGCAGGGCGCGGGCGATGAGGTCGCTCTCGACCAGGTGGCGCAGATCGAAGATCTCGTCGATCTCGGCGGGCGTCGGCCAGCTCACCCGTGCCCCGCGATAATGCTCGATCCTGAGAAGACCCTCGCTCTGCAGCTGGGCCAGCGCTTCGCGGACCGGGATGCGGCTGACGCCGAACTCGCTGGCGAGCTGCTCCTGACGCAGCAACTCACCGGCCTGCCAGCGGCCCTGGTCGATCTCCTGACGCAGGCGCGTGGCGAGGGCGGTGGCGGTCGTCGTGGCGGCGAGTGATGGAATGCTCATCGTATAATTGTATCCAATTATACGATATCTGCAACCGTATCCGGCCCGGAGCCTGGAGCCTCTTGCCGCAGGCGGACCGCGCCCGTCGATTCAGCTCAGCCGGCCGCGGGCTCGCAGCCCACCATCCAGAATGCCCCGTAACGGTCGCTAAGCATGCCGAAGCGCGGCGCCCAGAAGGTCTCGGCCATCGGCATCGTCACGGTGCCGCCTTCGGCCAGCGCGGCGAAGATGCGCTCGGCTTCGGCCGGCTCCTTCACGGTCACGCTGACATGGACGCTCTGCATCGGCCCGGTGCTCTGCTCCGGCGGCGCGTCCGAGGCCATCAGCATCTGGCCATCGTCGAGTTCGAGGCAGGCATGCATGATCTTGGAGCGCCACTCCGGCGCGATGTCGACCGGCGAGCCTTCATAGCGCAGCATCGCCTCGATCCGGCCGCCGAGAATCCGCTGATAGTCGGTGAAGGCGGCTTCACACTGGCCGTCGAAGAAAAGATAGGGTGCGAGCTTCATCATCGATCCTCCGCTGCATTGTTGTACCGGCGCGCATCGCCGGCATGGCTGCGAGACCAAGAGCATGGCAGGATCGCTCGACAGCCATCGTCAGCAGGGTGACCCTGAGGCGAATCGAACCGGAGACCATTGCGCGACATGACTTTCGAGATCGCCGCCACGCCGGAAGCAGCCGTCGACCGGCTGGAGGCCCTGTACGCCCAGGCGCGGCAGGCATTGGGCGATGACCTTCAGCGCTTCTTCACCACGCGCCAGCCGCCGACGCTGGAGCAGCGTGCGCTCTATCGCTATCCGATGCTGCGCGTCACCTATGAGCCGTCGAAGCTGCCGGCCGCGACGCGGCGCGGCTATGCCAAGTTCGCCGTGCCCGGCGTCTATTCGACGACGGTGACGCATCCGGCGGAGTTCCGCGCCTATCTGCTCGACCAGCTGCGGCCGCTCGTTCGGGATTACGGCGCGACCATCGAGACCGGGGTCAGCGCCCAGGAGATTCCCTATCCCTACGCGCTCGACGGCGGCGACGAGCTCGGGCGGGGCAAGGTCAGCCCGGCCGAGCTGGCCCGTCACTTCCCGACGCCACTTTTGTCGCTGGTCGGCGACGAGGTCGCCGACGGCACCTTCGACATCATCGAGGGTGAGCCGCGCCCGCTCTCGCTGTTCGATGCCGTGCGTGTCGATTATTCGCTGCGCCGGCTGGTACACTACACCGGCACCGATTGGCGCGCCGTCCAGCCCTGGGTGCTGCTGACCAATTATCATCGCTATGTCGACCAGTTCGTCCGCCTGGCTCTGGCCGAGATCGAGGCGGGCACGGCGCTGGCGCTGGTCGCGCCGGGCGGCGTCCGCATCGAGCGCGAAGGCCTCGATGTCAGCGCCGCCGAGCGGGTGATGTCGGCGCCCTGGCACCGTTTCCAGATGCCGGCCTATCACCTGATCCGGGCGAAGGGGGAAGGGGTGACGCTCGTCAACATCGGCGTCGGCCCCTCCAACGCCAAGAACATCACCGACCATCTCGCGGTGCTCAGGCCGAATTGCTGGCTGATGGTCGGCCATTGCGGCGGTCTGCGTCAGACCCAGATCATCGGCGACTATGTTCTCGCCCACGCCTATCTCCGTCAGGACGGCATTCTCGACGAGCATGTGCCGCCCGACATCCCGATCCCGGCTCTGGCCGAGGTCCAGGTCGCGCTGCAGCAGGCGGCCGCCGACGTCACCGGCGAGAAGGGCGACCGGCTGAAGCAGCGCCTGCGCACCGGCACCGTGGTGACGCAGGACGATCGCAACTGGGAGCTGCGCTGGACCAAGGAGCGCAAGCGCATCAACCTCTCACGCGCCATCGGCGTCGACATGGAATCGGGCACGATCGCCGCGCAGGGCTACCGGCTGCGCGTGCCCTACGGCACCTTGCTCTGCGTCTCCGACAAGCCTCTGCACGGCGAGATCAAGCTGCCGGGCGCCGCCAACGCCTTTTATGAGCGGGCGGTGAGCGAGCATCTGAAGATCGGCCTCGCCGCGCTCGAAAGGCTGAAGGAAGCCGGCTCCTCGATCCATTCGCGCAAGCTCAGGAGCTTCGACGAGCCGCCCTTCCGCTGAGCCGGCGCGAGACGCAGGGCTGCCGCGCATCGTCATCGCTGGGCATTTCCGACGATGCACGCCATAGCAGTCTCGACACGGGCCGCTTGCAGGAAGGATCGCCGGGGAATTGGAGTCCGGAGTGACGATGGCCCTGATCGGGCCGGCCGTATTATGCATTTTCGGTCTCGCCTTCCTCTGGGCCTGGATGATCGAGCGCAGGCGCGACTATCTCCTACTGCTGGCGGCGGCTCCGGCGCTGTTCGCGATCGCGGTGGCGGTCCAGGTGTTCTTCTGGCCGGCATCGGTGCCGGCGAACGCCCTGCTCTCGGGCCTGTTCTATGCCGTCGCGGTCCAGATCGCGGCTGAGGCGGTGTTGCGTCGTTCGGGCAAGCGGCTCGGCCGGGGCTGGCATGCCTGCGCCTTCATCGCCGTCATGGGCGGTCTGTGGTACTTCGCCTATGTCGCACCCAACCTCCTGGCCCGCGTCTATCTCCAGAATTTCGGCTATGGCCTCGTCCTTCTCGTCGCCAGCCTGCATATCACGCCCCTGATGCGTGGCCGCCCGGTCGACCGGGTACTGTTCTGGGTGCTGTTCGCCTTCGCCCTGCATTTTTTCCCGCGTACCATCCTGACGATCGGGCTGGAGGCGCCGGGCGATCTCAGGGTCTTCCAGGATTCGCTGTTCTGGCAGGCGCTGCATTTGTCCCTGGCCGTGCTCGGTGCGGCCCTGGCGACGGCGTTGCTGGCGGCGACGCTCTCCGACGTGATCGACGATCTACGCCGCGAGCGCGACAGCGACGGCCTGACCGGCCTGCTCAACCGACGTGCCTTCGAGCAGCGTGCGGGTGCTGTGCTTGCGATCGCCGATGACACGCCCTGCGTGCTGCTCATCTGCGATCTCGACCATTTCAAGCGGGTCAATGACAGTCATGGCCATGCCGCCGGCGATGAGGTGCTGAGCGCTTTCGGCAGGCTCTTGCGCCGTGTCAGCCGCGAGAAGGATCTGGTCGCACGGATCGGCGGCGAGGAATTCGCGATCCTGCTGCCGGGCGCGACACAGGCGGCCGGCCTGGTGCTGGCCGAAAGGGTGCGAGCCGGGCTTTTCGGCCTGGTCTTCACCTTCGCGCCGGGTGGAGGCGCGGTGACGGCGAGCTTCGGGATTGCGGAGCGCCGGCCCGGTGACGCGCTGTCCGAGCTCGTCTCCCGCGCCGATCGGCGCCTTTACCAGGCCAAGGCGCTCGGCCGGGACCGGGCGGTCGCCGATGACTTCGCCGAGATTCCGCAGCCGGAATCAGCCCAGGCTGCGGCCGTATCGACCCTGCCCATCCGGGCGCCCCGATGACATCCCGGCCTGCCGGATGCTACCAAACGGGCCGTCCCGACCCAGGAGCCCGCTCTTGTCCGCTTCCCGCTCCATCCTGCTGATCATTGGCGGCGGCATCGCCGCCTATAAGTGTCTCGAACTGATCCGGCGGCTGAAGGATCGCGGCATCGCCAGCCGTTGCATCCTGACGCGGGCCGGCGAGCAGTTCGTCACGCCGCTCGCAGTCGGCACGCTCGCCGGCGAGCGCTGCTTCACCGACCTGTTCTCGCTGACCGACGAGGCCGATATCGGCCATATCGCGCTGTCGCGCTCGACCGACCTCCTGGTCGTCGCCCCCGCCACGGCCGATCTGATCGCCAAGATGGCGAACGGCCATGCCGACGATCTCGCTTCCACGGCGCTTCTCGCCACGGATAAGCGCATCCTGATCGCCCCGGCGATGAATCCGCGGATGTGGCAGCATCCGGCGACGCGTCGCAACATGGCGCTGCTGCAGAAGGACGGTGTCCTCGTCGTCGGCCCGAACTCTGGTGCCATGGCCGAGCGCGGGGAGAGCGGGCCGGGCCGGATGGCCGAGCCGCAGGAGCTCCTGGCGGCGATCGAGCTGGCGTTGGCCGGCGAGCAGCGCAAGCCGGCCTCTATCGGCTTCCTCGGCCGATTGCCGGGCCAGGTCGTCGGTCAGGCGCTCGCCGGCAAGCGCGTGCTGGTCACCTCCGGGCCAACCCATGAGCCGATCGATCCGGTGCGCTATATCGCCAACCGCTCCTCGGGCAAGCAGGGGCACGCGATTGCTGCTGCTGCGGCGGCGGCCGGGGCCGAGGTTACGCTGATTTCCGGTCCTGTCGGCATTCCCGATCCCGCCGGCGTCACCACCATCCATGTCGAGAGTGCCCGCGACATGCTCGACGCCACAGAGCAGGCGCTGCCGGTCGATATCGCGGTCTTCGCGGCCGCCGTCGCCGATTGGCGCGTCGCCGGTGCGGCTGGCCAGAAGATGAAGAAGGGCGAGCACGGTACGCCGAGCCTCACCCTCGTCGAGAATCCGGACATCCTCGCGACCATCGCCGCCCGCGAGATCGATCGCCCGCAACTGGTCGTCGGCTTCGCCGCCGAGACGCAGAACGTCGTCGAATATGCCCGCGCCAAGCTGGCGAAGAAGGGCTGCGACCTGATCGTCGCCAATGATGTCGGCGGGACCGGGGTCATGGGCGGTGAGGACAACACCGTGCATCTCGTCACGGCCGATGCCGTCGAGACCTGGCCGACCCTGCCCAAGGCCGAGGTCGCGGCGCGACTCGTCACCCATCTCGCCACCCTGCTTGCCGAGAAGGGCTGAGCGATGATGGAGCCGGTTCGCATCAAGCGCCTGCCGCATGCGCAGGATCTGCCTCTGCCTGCCTATGAGACGGCGGGGGCCGCCGGGCTCGATCTGCGGGCCGCCCTGCCGGAGCGTGATCTGGAATTGGTGCCGGGCGCACGCTGCCTCGTGCCGACCGGGCTCCTTCTGGCACTGCCGCCGGGCAGCGAGGGGCAGGTCAGGCCGCGTTCGGGGCTGGCGCTGCGCCATGGCGTGACCGTGCTCAATGCGCCCGGCACGATCGATGCCGATTACCGCGGCGAGGTCCAGGTCCTGCTCGTCAATCTCGGGCAGCAGCCCTTCACCATCCGCCATGGCGACCGCATCGCCCAGCTCATCGTCGCGCCGGTAGCGCAGGCCAGGCTCGTCGAGGTGCATTCGCTCGACGATACCGTCCGTGGCGCCGGCGGCTTCGGCTCGACCGGGATGGCCGATTCCGTGGCCTCCTCTGTCCGGGAGGCCCGTTCATGATCCAGCTCTCGCGCCGCAGCCTGCTCGCCATCGCCGCGGTGGTCGACATCGCCCTGCACGCCCGCCCGGCCCCGGTCGCGGCAAAAGCGCTCGCCGCCCGCCACGAGCTGCCGCCACGTCATCTCGAGACCATGCTGCAGGCGCTGGTCAAGGCCGGCATCCTCAAAGGTGTCCGCGGTCCGCGCGGGGGATATGAGCTCGCCCGCGAGCGCCGCCGCATCACCGCCGGCGCGATCGTACGCGCCGCAATGCAGGCCAATTCGGAGGAGAACCTGCCGCCGCTGCCGCGCTCGCCTTTGGTCGAGAACGTCGTCGGCCCGGCCGTCCAGACGGCCCTCGACGCATGCCTGGCGACGCTGGACTCGGTCACCGTGGCCGAGCTCTGCCAGCAGGCGGAAAGCCTGGCGGCCGTGGCTGGAAAGGATGCTGACGCTGATTTTACGATATAGAGCGTGAAATTATCTGTTTCTCGACAGATTCTGTAATTTGATGCTAGCCTGTCGTCGAACCGATTGATCACCACTCAGGGAGGCCGCCATGGCCGACGCCGCGCAGAAGCTCACCCCCGCCCAGACTCCCGGCCGTGGCCGGGTCTACGATTCGATCACCGACACGATCGGCGATACGCCGCTGGTGCGCTTGAACCGGCTTCCGGCCGAGCGCGGCGTCAAGGCGACGATCCTCGCCAAGCTCGAATTCTTCAACCCGATCTCCAGCGTCAAGGACCGTATCGGCGTCAGCATGGTCGATGCGCTCGAGGCGTCCGGTGCGCTGAAGCCGGGCGGCACGCTGATCGAGCCGACCTCCGGCAATACCGGCATCGCGCTCGCCTTCGTCGCCGCCGCGCGGGGCTACCGGCTGATCCTGGTCATGCCGGAGACCATGTCGATCGAGCGCCGCAAGATGCTCGCTCTGCTCGGTGCCGAGCTGGTGCTGACGCCCGGTCCCGGCGGCATGCGCGGCGCCATCGCCAAGGCCGAGGAGCTCAAGGCCGAGATCCCCGGCGCGATCATCCCGCAGCAGTTCGAGAACCCGGCCAATCCGGCGATCCATCGCAAGACCACGGCCGAGGAGGTCTGGAACGACACCCATGGCGAGGTCGACATCTTCGTCTCTGGTGTCGGCACGGGCGGAACCATCACCGGCGTTGGCCAGGTGCTGAAGGCGCGCAAGCCCGGCGTGAAGATCGTCGCGGTCGAGCCCGAGGATTCGCCGGTGCTTTCCGGCGGCCAGCCCGGACCGCACAAGATCCAGGGCATCGGCGCCGGCTTCGTGCCCGGCATCCTCGACCGCGGCGTCATCGACGAGGTCGTCACCGTCGGCAACCAGACCGCCTTCGAGACGGCGCGGGCCCTCGCCAGGAGCGAAGGCATTCCGGCCGGCATCTCCTCGGGCGCGGCGATCGCCGCGGCGCTCGAGATCGGTGCTCGCCCGGAGAATGTAGGCAAGAAGATCGTCGTGATCGTCCCCTCCTTCGCCGAGCGCTATATTTCGAGCGCGCTGTTCGAAGGTCTCTGAGGCGCTTCCGAATCAAAGCAGGGCGCTTTCCCGGGCAGGGAAGGCGCCCTTTTTTCGTCAGCGGCGAAGCGCGATCCGGTTGCCCCAGGGGTCGGCGATCTCCGGCGCGCCGCCGGCCTCGTCGCCGCCGGCTGCCAGCATGCGCTCGCGCAAGGCGGCATAGGCGGCATCGTCCCGCGCCACGAGCTCGAAACGCGAGAGCCCGGCCTCGTTCGCGCGGCGCGGCCCGGCACCCCGGCTGTGCCAGATATTCGCCGCGATATGGTGGTGGTAGCCGCCGGTCGCCATGAAAGCCGCGCCGGGATAGTGCACCATCACTTCGAAGCCGAGCTTGTCGCTATAGAAGGCCTCCGCGCCCGCGACATCGCCGACGCGCAGATGGATATGCCCCATCACCGTGCCGGCGGGCATGCCGGCATAATCGCGCCCGTCGGCCTCGCGCAGCAAGGCGTCGAGATCGAGCCGGTCGGTCGCCATCTTGATCTCGCCGCCCGGCCCGCGTGGCCATTCCGCCCGGCTGCGGTCGCGATAGATCTCGATGCCGTTGCCCTCAGGGTCGGAAAGGTAGAGCGCCTCGCTGACCAGATGATCCGAGGCGCCTTCGAGCGGCAGGCGCAGGCGGGCGGCATGGCCGAGCCAGTTGGCGAGATCGGTGCGGGACGGCAGGAGCAGCGCAAGGTGGAACAGACCGGCAGCGGAGGAGGGCGCCTGCGCGCCGGCTTCGAGCCTGACCAGCGGCACGCCGCCGGCGCCGAGCACGCTTTCCTGCGCACTCTCGCTGATCGTCGAAAGGCCGATCGCGTCGCGATAGAAGGCGGTGAGGCCCGGCAGATCGCGCACGCGCAGGCTGACGGTGCCGATATGGACGGGGCTGTCGAGGGACTCGTTGGTGCGGGGCTGGGTGGTTGTGGCGGTGGCCATGGCGGACTCCGGAATGGGTGCGGCCGCGGCCGCTTGCCGTTAAAATGGGATCTCGGCCGCCTCTTGTCGTCCCCGGCTGGGGCAAATCCGAGATTGTGCGACTGCAATCGCGGCTTGCGCCTGTGGTGTCGGTCGCCGGTGCGCGGCCCGCTCCGGAGCCTTCAGCGGCGGCGCCCGGCGAGCAGTCGCGCCGTCGGCGGGATTGCGGCGCCATGACGGCTCTGCTGCTCGAGTTCCGCATTGAGCTCGGCGCCCGCCAGCACGATCGTCGCCGAGAGCCAGAGCCAGGTCATGAAGACCACCACGGTCGCCAGCGAGCCATAGGTCGCGGTGTAATTGCCGAGCGTGCTGACATACCAGGAGAAGGCGCTCGACGTCGCCGCCCAGAGCAGCGCCGCGACCACGGCGCCGGGCAGCACCCAGGCGAAGCGCGGCGGCTTGCGGTCGGGCCCGACCCAGTAGAGGCAGCCGATCGCGACCGTTCCGATCACGAAGAACACGGGCCAGCGGGCGAGGCGCACCAGCGTCTCCAGCTCGTGGCCGAAGGGGAAGAGCGCCGTCACTACCGGCAGGCTGGCGATCGCGGCCAGTGCCAGGATGAGCAGCAGGAGCCCGCTCAGCGTCGTCGCCAGCGAGATCAGGTTGAGCTTCAGGAAGCCCCGCCGCTCGCGTGCGCCATAGATGATGTTGAGTGCGTCGAAGATCGCCTTCACCGCCGCGTTCGCGCTCCAGGCGGCGACCGCGAAGCTGATCAGGAAAGTCAGCGACAGGCTTGCCGCATCGCGGCCCGAAAGCCGCATCGCCTGCTCGCGGATCAGCTCGCGCGCCGCTTCCGGGAAGACGAGCGTCAGATCGTCGAGCTGCGCGGCGATGGTCGCAGGGTCGGTCATTCCGCCATAGATCGTGACCAGCAGCGACAGCGCCGGCACCAGAGAGAGCAGGGTGAAGAAGGCGACCGCGCCGGCGAGCGAGAGCAGGCGCGCCTCCTGGATACGGACGATGAAACGGCCGAGCACGTCCTTCCAGCCGCGCCAGGGCAGGGCGACCGGCGAGGCGGCGCCACGGCCGCGGCGCGCCTGTCGCAAGGGATCGCGGACGCGCCGTGTGAACGCGCCATGGACATAGCCGAGCGCCAGCGCCGCCAGACCGGCAGCGCCGGTGATTCGTTTCAGATACGCCATGCCCCTCTCCGCCGGATCGATGCGGCCCGCCTGCCGGGAACGCCGGGCGCTCCGGATCGTTCCAATCCCTGACGCGCGAACAGGCCGCTTAGAGCTTTGTTAACCTTAACGGTTTCTTATCGTGACAGGCCAATGCGTCCTGCCAGGGCGCCAGATGCGGGGCATTCGCCCCATCTCCTTCCACGACCAGAGAGCCCGATGAAGACGCTCCTCAAAGCCACCGTCGCGACCTTCCTCCTGCTTGGCAGCGGCGCTGCTCTCTCGGCCGATCTGGCGTCGAGCAAGTTCCTGCCGCTCGCCCCGGCCCTGCCGCCGCTCTATAGCTGGACCGGCTTCTATCTCGGCGGCCAGCTCGGCTATTCCTGGGGCTCGGATCGGCAGAGCCTGTACACCACCGCCGGGCGCGCGCCGGTCGGTGTCTCCTTCGATTACAGCCCCTCCGCCTTCATGGGCGGTGTCCATGCCGGCTTCAACTACCAGATGGGCTCGGTCGTCCTCGGCGTCGAGGGCGATATCGAGGGGATCAATGCCCGGGATACGCATGGCGGACTGTTCCGGGTCCAGCAGGACTGGCAGGGCTCCGTGCGCGGCCGCATCGGCTATTCCTTCGACCGCTTCATGATCTATGGTGCCGCGGGCGCGGCCTTCAGCCGTTTCGAATACGGCTATTTCAACCCGGCTGCCGGTCTTGGCGAGAGCGGCAAATTCTCCCGAACCGGCTGGACGGTCGGCGGCGGCGTCAACTTCGCTTGGACCGACAATCTCATCTTCGGGCTCGACTATCGCTATACCGACTATGGCAGCTTCGATTTCGTCGCCCGCAGCGCCTATCTCGGCCTGAACGCCGAGCATGAGCCGAGTTCGCATGCCGTGCGGGCGAGCGTCGCCTACAAGTTCTGAACCGCCACGCATTCCGGCGATCGACGAGGCCGCGCCAAAGGCGCGGCCTTTTTTTGTCTGCCGCGCCGCCGCCTGATCGCGCCGGCCTCAAGGCCCGGCGCTTCGGCCGCGCTGCGCCAGCAGCCAGGACCGGACCATCGCGGTCGGCTCCGGATGGCGCGGCTTGCGCGCCGAGACGACATGAAAGTCGAGGCTGCCGCGCATCGTTGCGGGGAAGGTCTGGATCAGCCGGCCGGCGGCAAGGTCGGGCTCGACGAGGAAGCGGCTGGCGAGCGCCAGGCCCTGGCCGGCGAGGGCGGCATCGAGCGCCAGCGCTGTCTGGTTGAAGCGCATGCTCCGCATGCCCGGCGGCATCGACCGAGCCAAAGCGCGCTCGATGAATTCCGGCCAGAGGTCATGTCCGTCATGCAGCAGAACCAGCTGCGCCAGCTCGGCATCGTCGAGTGCAGCGGTGGCGGCGGCTCGGAGCCTGGGACTGCAGACCGCAACGATATCCTGGGGGAACAGCAGATCGGTCACCAGCCCGGCTCCGAAGGGCGGCCGGCCCTGCCGCACCGCGATGTCGACCCCGTCGGACTGGAAATTGGCCAGGCTGTCGCTGGCGAGGATGCGCAGGTCGAGCTGTGGATGGGCGGCGGTGAAAGCCGGCAGGCGCGGAATCAGCCATTTCGAGGCGAAGCTCGGCGTCACGCTGATCGTCAGCCGCAGCGGCTGCGGGCGCAAGGCTGTGGTCGCCTCGGCGATCACAGCGAAGGCGCGGGCAAGCTACGCGGCATAGCCCCGGCCGACGCTGGTCAGGGCGAGCCCGCCCGGCAGCCGCTCGAATAATTGCATGGCGAGATCCCGCTCGAGGCCGCGGACCTGCTGTGCGACGGCGCCTTGCGTCACGCCGAGCTCCTCGGCGGCGAGCCGGAAGTTGAGGTGGCGCGCGGCAGCCTCGAAGGCGCGCAGGGCATTGAGCGAGGGCAGGCGGCGTGAAGTTTCCATCAGCCAGTAGATTTTCTACAGATCGAGCGGCGGCGAACTAACTGGCCAAGACTTGTGCCCGCTGCCAAGAACAGCTGTGCATGGCGCCAGCTTCGTGCATGGGGCCGTTTGTAAAACGAATGGTGGACGCGATGGCAGCAGAAAAAGTAGCGATCGTCACGGCGGGCGGCAGCGGCATGGGCGCCGCCGCGGCGCGCCGTTTGGCGCAGGACGGTTTCAAGGTCGCGATCCTGTCCTCCTCGGGCAAGGGCGAGAAGCTGGCTGCCGAGCTCGGCGGCCTCGGCATCACCGGTTCAAATCAGTCGAACGATGACCTCCAGCGTCTCGTCGACGCGACCATGGCACGCTGGGGCCGGATCGACGCACTGGTCAACAGCGCCGGACACGGCCCGCGCGCGCCGATCACCGAGATCACCGACGAGCAATGGCATACCGGGCTCGACGTCTATCTGATGAACGTCATCCGCTCGACCCGGCTCGTCGCCCCGGTGATGACGGCACAGAAATCCGGCGCGATCGTCAACATCTCGACGGCCTGGGCCTTCGAGCCCGCGGCGACCTTCCCGACCTCGGCGGTGTTCCGCGCCGGGCTCGCCGCCTACACCAAGCTCTTCGCCGACCAGTACGCCGAGCACAATGTCCGGATGAACAACGTCCTGCCAGGCTGGATCGATTCGCTCCCGCAGACCGAGGAGCGCCGCGCCGGCGTGCCGATGCAGCGCTATGGCACCAGCGCGGAGATCGCCGCGACGGTCGCCTTCCTCGTCTCGGAGGGCGCCGGCTACATCACCGGCCAGAATCTGCGCGTCGATGGCGGGCTGATGCGCTCGGTCTGAGCGACGGTCTGGTCTGGGAATGGTCTTGGCGTCATGGTCGGCCTTGAGCCGACCATGACGGCCCGGATGGGGCTCCGGCCAGCGGCTTCTCGTCATGAGATTCTCGGCTCTGCGCTTCGCTCCGGCCGAGAATGACGCTCGCCGGCCGGTCAGAAGCCCGTGCGCTGGCGGATCGCCGCCGCCAGCGTGCCGTCGTCAAGATAGTCGAGCTCGCCGCCGACGGGCACGCCATGGGCGAGCTTGGTTACCTTGACGTCGAGATGCGCCAGGAGGTCGGTGATGAAATGCGCCGTGGTCTGGCCCTCGACCGTGGCATTGAGCGCCAGAATGACTTCCTTGACCATGGGGTCCGAGGCTCGGGCGACGAGCGCATCGAGCGAGAGATTTTCGGGCCTGATGCCATCGAGCGCCGAGAGCACACCGCCGAGGACGTGGTAGCGGCCTGAGACCGCGCCTGAACGCTCCAGAGCCCAGAGATCGGCGATGTCGGCGACGACGACGATGAGACTGTCGTCGCGGCGCGGATCGCGGCAGAGCCCGCACGGGTCGCTGGTGTCGACATTGCCGCAACTGGTGCAGACGACGATCCGCTCGCGCGCCACCGTCATGGCTTCGGCCAGAGGGCCGAGCAATTGCTCGCGCTTCTTGACGAGATGCAGCGCCGCGCGCCTGGCCGAGCGCGGCCCCAGGCCCGGCAACTTGGCCAGGAGCTGGATCAGGCGCTCGATTTCGGGGCCGGCAATGGTGCGGGACATGGGTCTCGATATCGGCTTTGCCGTTCCCGCGCCGTCATCCCGGCCGTAGCGAAGCGGAGAGCCGGGATCCATTCCGGAACGGTTCAGGCATGGATCCCGGGTCGACCTGCGGTCGCCCGGGATGACACGGGAATATGGATTATCAGAACAGCTTCATGCCCGGCGGGATCGGCAGGCCGCGCGTCACCTCGGCCATCCGGTCGGCGACGGCGCGCTCGGCCTTGTTGCGGGCGTCGTTGCAGGCGGAGATCACGAGGTCCTCGAGGATCTCCTGCTCGCCGGCGACCATCAGGCTCGGATCGATCTTCACCGATTTCAGCACGTTCTTGGCGGTCATCACCACCGTGACCAGACAGCCGCCGGCCGAGCCCTCGAATTCGAGCGTGTCGAGCTGGGCCTGCATCTCGGCCATCTTCTTCTGCATGTCCTGCGCCTGCTTCATCAGGCCCATCATGTCGCGCATCGCCGCGCTCCCTTTCGCTCAGTTGTCCGTCCAGAATTCGACACCCTCGAAATCCGGCTCGCTGTCGTCGAACAGCGGCTCGGCTTCGGGCAGATAGTCGTCGCCGGCCGTCGCGCTCGGTGCCTGTTCGGCCTCGGCGGCACGCGGGTCGCGGACATCGACGATGCGGGCGCCCGGGAAATGCTCCAGGACGGCGCGCACCACCGGATGATTCGCGGCGTCGCTCTCGCGCTTGTCGCGGGCCGCCTCGGCCTGCTCGCGCAGGGTCGGCGCGCCTTCGGTATTGGCGAGCGCGACAAGCCAGGTCTGGCCGGTCCAGTCCTTCAGGCGCTTCGACAGGTCGGTGGCGAAATGGCGGTTGTTCGCATTGGCCAGCGCGAATTCGATGCGGCCGGGCTCGAACTTGACCAGCCTGACATCGCGCTCCAGTGCCAGCTTCATGGTGATGTCGCGCTGGCGCGAGGCGAGTGTGACGAGGTCTTCCAGGCTCTGGGGCTGGGGCAGGCCGTTCGCCATGGCGCGGGGCGTCGCAGCGACGGCAGGGGCCGGATTGGCGGCGGCGAGTACCGGCCTCGCCGCCAGCGCCGTCGCGCCGCCGCCCGATGGCGGGCGCGGGGCAGGCGAACCATTGCCCGAGACGCTGCCGCTGCCGTCGCGCAGCATGCGCAGCGCCTCGTCCGGCGTCGGCAGGTCGGCGGCATGGGCGAGGCGCACCAGCGCCATCTCGGCCGCCATCACCGGCCGGTCGGCCTGGCGCACCTCGGCGATCGCCTTGAGCAGCATCTGCCAGGCACGGGCCAAGACCCGGATCGACAGGCGCTCGGCGAAGTCGGCGCCGCGCGTCCGCTCGGCCTGGCTCAGGCTGTTGTCCTTGACCGCATCCGGCACGAGCTTGAGGCGCGTCACCAGATGGCTGAACTCGGCGAGGTCGGAGAGCACCACGGCCGGGTCGGCGCCGGCATCGTATTGTGCCCGCAATTCCCCGAGGGCTGCCGCGATGTCGCCCTTCATCACCTGCTCGAACAGGTCGATCACCCGCGCGCGGTCTGACAGACCGAGCATGGTGCGGACTTCTTCGAGCGTGATCTTGCCGCCGGCATGGGCGATGGCCTGGTCGAGGATCGACAGCGAATCGCGCACCGATCCTTCGGCTGCGCGCGAGATGGCGGCGAGCGCCTCGTCCTCGGCCTCGATGCCTTCCGCCTTGCAGATGCCGGCGAGGTGCCCGACCAGGACGCCGGCATCGACGCGGCGCAGGTCGAAGCGCTGGCAGCGCGACAGCACCGTCACCGGGACCTTGCGGATCTCCGTGGTGGCGAAGATGAACTTGGCGTGCGGCGGCGGCTCCTCCAGCGTCTTCAGGAAGGCGTTGAAGGCACCCCCCGAGAGCATGTGGACCTCGTCGATGATGTAGACCTTGTAGCGCGCGCTGGTCGGCGCGTAGCGCACGGCGTCGTTGATCTGGCGGACATTGTCGACGCCGTTGTTCGAGGCGGCGTCGATCTCCATGACGTCGATATGCCGGCCCTCGACGATCGCCTGGCAATGCACGCCGAAACGCGAGAGGTCGGTGGTCGGCGCGCCCTTGCCGTCGGCATTCTGGTAGTTCAGGGCGCGCGCCAGGATGCGGGCGGTGGTCGTCTTGCCGACGCCGCGCACGCCGGTCAGCATCCAGGCCTGCGGGATGCGCCCCGCCGCGAAGGCGTTGGTCAGCGTCCGGACCATGGCGTCCTGGCCGATCAGGTCGCCGAAATGCGCAGGGCGGTATTTCCGGGCGAGGACACGATAGCCGGCCGGCTGGTTCGCCGCCGGGGCGGGCGCGGGGGCAAGGCCGGGGAAGCCCGGCTCGTCGGCGGGGACGGTCGCGTCGGTCATGCCATTGCTTTCGCCGTTCGCGGCGCGGCGGTCAACGCCGCCATGCATCCGGACGGTCCGGCCGTGACAGGAGCGACATCGCGGATGCATCGCCGCGCGGGGCGGCAGGTGGGAGGCTGGACGAAGACCCGTTCGGTCTCGTTACGGCTGCTTCCTTCCGGACCTGACCGGGTTGGCGAGTGAGACGTCCCTCGCCAACCTCCCGCCGGCTATATCGGTGAAGAGAGGCGCGAGCGCAAGTCGCCTGTGCAAAGACGTCGCCTGTGAAAACCCGCCTGCGCTGCTGCGACACAGGCGTTTCGGCATTGACTTGGGTCATGCCTTCCGCCATAAGCCCGCGACCTGTGCAGCCCAAGCGGCGGCGCGGAACCTTTTGCATGACAGGCTTGGCTGGCCTTGGCTTTCTCTTCGAGAGCTGCGGTCGCTGCGCCGAGACAAGGCCCCGGAGACGGACCGTGAAGAGAACCTATCAACCCAGCAAGCTGGTTCGCAAGCGTCGCCACGGCTATCGTGCCCGCATGGCGACCAAGGGTGGCCGCAAGGTCATCGCTGCCCGTCGCGCCCACGGCCGCAAGCGCCTGTCGGCCTGATGAGGTGGGGCGCGCGCTCCCGGCGCGCCGGTTTCGTGAAGACTGGCCAAACGCCATGCGCATCGCCCGTCTGACGCAACGCAGGGACTTTCTCGCGGCGGCCGAGCATGGCCGCCGTTTTCGTTCGCCTGCCTTCACCGTGCAGGTCAACGATCAGCGGCGCGATGCCGCCGAATCCGGGCTCAGACTCGGCCTCACCGCCTCCCGCAAGGTCGGCGGCGCGGTCGAGCGCAATCGTATCCGCCGGCGCCTGCGCGCCGCTGCCAAGCTCGCGCTGGCCGGGCAACTCGAGCGCCCCTGCGATGTCGTGGTCGTCGCCCGTCCCGAAACGATCACCGCCGGTTTCAGCGCCATGGTCGCCGACCTCTCGGTCGCGCTCGACCGCGCCCGTCCCGGCGGCAACCGTCGCGGCCCGCCTTCCGGCAAACGCCCCCTTCCCGAGAAGCCCGCCAGGGCCGACAGCGAGACCCGTTTTCGACCATGAAGATGAAAGAAGAAAACCGTAATCTGCTCCTGGCGATCACGCTCTCCGTGGTCGTGCTGTTAGGCTGGCAGTTCTTCTTCGCCGTGCCGCAGATGGAGAAGCAGAAGCAGGTCGCGCAGCAGAACCAGCAGACGCACAGCCAGCAGCCCCCGGCCCCGGGAAGCGTGCCGACGCCGGGCGCTGCCCCGGCCACTGGCGCCGCTCCGGCGCAGCCTGCCGCCGCTGCGGCGCTCGCGACCCGCGAGGCCGCGCTCGCCGCCGGCCCGCGCATCCGAATCGAGACGCCGAAGATCGCCGGCTCGCTCTCGCTGACCGGCGCGCGCATCGACGACGTTTCGCTCAAGGCCTATCACGAGACGGTCGACCCGAAGAGCCCGATCATCGTGCTGCTCTCGCCGGCCGGCGGCCCGAACGCCTATTATTCCGATTTCGGCTGGGTCGCGGGGCCTGGCGTCAATGTACCCCTGCCGAACGCCAGCACGGTCTGGAGCGCCGACAGCCAGGTCCTGACCCCGGCGAAGCCGGTGACGCTGACCTGGGACAACGGCCAGGGCCTGCTGTTCCGCCGCATCATCTCGGTCGACGACAACGCCTTGTTCTCGATCCGCGACGAGGTCGACAACAAGGGCGCGAGCGCCATCTCGCTCTACCCTTATGGCCAGGTCGTCCGCGTCGGAAAGCCGACGACGCTGGGCTACTACGTCCTGCATGAAGGCATGATCGGCGCCCTCGGCGAGCAGGGCCTGCAGGAATACACCTACGACGCCATCGACAAGGAGCCGGCTCTCGGCGCGGCGACGCATGGCAAGGCCTGGAAGGACGCTGTCGGCGGTTTTGTCGGGATCAC
This sequence comes from Allobosea sp. NPDC055594, assembly GCF_053618995.1. Taxonomy (NCBI): domain Bacteria; kingdom Pseudomonadati; phylum Pseudomonadota; class Alphaproteobacteria; order Hyphomicrobiales; family Alloboseaceae; genus Allobosea; species Allobosea sp. NPDC055594. The sequence continues at coordinate 26,545 of NZ_JBSHIO010000011.1, read as the reverse complement.
CGACAAGTACTGGGCGGCGGCAGCCATCCCCGACCAGACCAAGAAGTACGAGGGCCGCTACTCGTCGGTGCAGACCGGTCCGGTGCGGACCTATCAGGCCGACTTCCTCGGCGAGGCCGTCACCGTTGCGCCGGGAGCTTCGGCCGTAGCCTCCTCGCGCCTGTTCGCCGGAGCCAAGGAGGTCGCGGCGATCGACGGCTACGAGAAGAACCAGGGCATCAAGCGCTTCGAGCTGATGATCGATTGGGGATGGTTCTATTTCATCACCAAGCCGATGTTCTACCTGATGGACTGGGTCTACAAGCATGTCGGCAATTTCGGCATCGCCATCCTGGTCGTCACCGTCCTGCTGAAGCTGCTGTTCTTCCCGCTCGCCAACAAATCTTACGCCTCGATGGCGAAGATGAAGGCGGTGCAGCCGGAAATGATGGCGATCCGCGAGCGCTATGCTGACGACAAGATGAAGCAGCAGCAGGCGCTGATGGAGCTGTACAAGACCAACAAGATCAACCCGCTCGCCGGCTGCTGGCCGGTACTGGTCCAGATCCCGGTCTTCTTCGCGCTCTACAAGATCCTGTTCATCACCATCGAGATGCGGCACGCGCCGTTCTATGGCTGGATCAAGGACCTTGCGGCGCCGGATCCGACCAATCTCTTCAACCTGTTCGGCCTGCTGCCGTTCACGCCGCCCGCCATGCTGCATCTCGGCATCTGGCCGATCCTGATGGGCGTGACGATGTTCGTGCAGATGAAGATGAACCCGGAGCCGCCGGATCCGGTCCAGAAGATGATGTTCACCTGGATGCCGGTGTTCTTCACCTTCCTGCTCGGCTCGTTCCCGGCCGGCCTGGTAATCTACTGGACCTGGAACAACCTTCTTTCGATCCTCCAGCAGGGCTTCATCATGCGCAAGCACGGCGTCAAGATCGAGCTCTGGGACAATCTCAAGGGCATGTTCGGCAAGAAGCCTGCCCCTGCGGCTGCGGCGGGCGTGCCCAAGCCGGCGAACAGCAACAAGAAGTGAGGATGGCGGGGGCGCCTCGCCCCCGGTTTCCGACGATCTCATCCCGGGCGGCGCGAGCCGACCCGGGATGTCCGCTTTAAGAGCCCCGCACGATCGCTGGGCAAAGGCCCGGCCCGTATTTCATCTGCGACCGGCCCGAGGGCGAGGAGACCGGCATGCCCCTTCCCGATCCGAAAACCCGGCATCCGATTCTCGGCTGGAAGGGCACGGCCTTCCTCAAGGCGATCGTCGACCACCCGTTCGTCGAGGTTGGCGACTACAGCTATTACGACGACTCGCGCGGGCCCGAGCATTTCCTCGCCCGCTGCGTGCGCTATCATTTCGACTTCATCGGCGACCGGCTGATCATCGGCAAATTCGTCGCCATCGCCCAGGCGGCGCAGTTCATCATGAACGGCGCTAACCATCCGATGGGCGGCTTCTCGACCTTTCCCTTCCAGATGTTCGGCTTCGAGGGCGCGCCTCCCGTAACGCCGGACGGTCCTGGCCATCGCGGCGATACCGTGATCGGCAACGATGTCTGGATCGGTCGCGAGGCGGTGATCATGCCCGGCGTCGCCATCGGCGACGGCGCCATCATCGGGACGCGGGCGCAGGTCTCGCGCGACGTGCCGCCCTATGCGGTGGTGGTCGGCAATCCCGGCAAGGTGGTGAAGCTGCGTTTTCCGCCGGAGGTGGTCGAAGCGCTGCTGGAAATTCGCTGGTGGGACTGGGATGCTGAAAAGATCGCCCGCAACCTGCCCTTGATCGCCGGCGCCGACATCGACGCGCTGCGCCGGGCGGTGTAGGCAAGGCAGATGACCGCAAGCACGACCACACCTTACGACGCCGACGAGATCGAGGCTGCCCGCAAGCTCTTTGAAGGGCCCTGGGATTTCGTCTGGGCCTCGACCAAGATCGACGACCTGCCGCCCATGGTCGGCCAGGAGATCGCCTTTGCCGGGCGCTCCAATGTCGGCAAGTCGAGTCTGATCAACGCGCTGACGCGGCGCAATGCGCTCGCTCGCACTTCGCATACGCCGGGCCGTACCCAGCAGCTCAACTTCTTTCGTCAGGTCGGCCATGACGAGCGCCTGACCATCGTCGACATGCCGGGCTATGGCTATGCCGCCGTCGGCAAGGAGAAGGTCGCGGCCTGGACCCGGCTGATCCACGACTATCTGCGCGGGCGCTCCAACCTGATGCGCGTCTATGTGCTGATCGACGCCCGCCATGGGCTGAAGGATGTCGACGGCGCGGTGCTCGAGACGCTCGACAAGGCGGCGGTCAGCTACCAGATCGTCCTGACCAAGGGCGACGCCATCAAGCAGGCCGACCAGACCTTCATGGCCGAGGCGACCTTCGACGAGATCAAGCGCCGCCCGGCGGCCTATCCCGAGGTGCTGGTGACCTCGAGCGAAAAGGGTCTCGGCATTCCCGAATTGCGCGCCGCGATCGCACGCGTGCTGGCCGAGCGCAGCTAGTCTCCGGTGCGATCCGCGCCGCTTCACCGCGTCGCGGCCGGCCGGCTTGACGGCGCCTCGGCGGCATCGTCTTTCCTGCACGCTGCAGCCTGGCGTCGGCCCCGGCGCGCTGCCGGAGGCTCGTCATGATCACCGCGACCAAGATCCATCTGACCATCGCCATGCTGATGGGGCTCTTCGGTGTCACGCTGCTCGCCGCCGCGACCCATTCGGGAGCGGCCGACAGCTTGCAGATCGCTGGCCAGATGCTGCTCTTTCACGCCTCGGCCGTGATCGGAGCCTGCGTCGCGCGTCGTGCCGGCCTGCTCGCCGATATCGGCGCGCGTCTGGCGATCTCGCTGCTGATCCTCGGCGTCGCGCTGTTCGCGGCCGATCTCGCCAGGCGCGGCTTCCATGGCGAGCGCCTGTTCATGGGCGCCGCCCCTGCCGGTGGCTTCATGATGCTCGGTGGCTGGCTCGGCCTCGCCGGCTCGGCCTTGTTCGCAAGGCGGGTCTGAGCCGCGTCGCGGCGCTTCCGCGGCACGGCACTTTCAGCTAGAAGGCGGCCCGGCGCGGATCCGGCGCGCCGTCGCGGAGCCTGCATGATGATCAACCCTGCCGCCCATCTGACGCCATCGCAAGCGGCCGAGCTCCTCGTCCAGGCGCTGCCGCATATGCAGCGCTACGACCAGGAGGTGATCGTGATCAAATATGGCGGCAACGCCATGGGCGACGCCGCCACCGCCGAGGATTTCGCCGAGGACGTGGTCCTGCTCGAGCAATCCGGGCTGAAGCCGGTGGTCTGCCATGGCGGCGGCCCACAGATCGCCCGCATGCTCGACAAGCTCGGCCTGAAATCCGAGTTCAAGCAGGGCCTGCGCGTCACTGATGCGGCGACCGTCGACGTCGTCGAGATGGTGCTCGCCGGCTCGGTCAACAAGGAGATCGTCGGCTACATCTCGCGCGAGGGCGGCAAGGCGATCGGGCTTTGCGGCAAGGACGGCAACATGGTGATCGCCAAGAAGGCGACCCGCACCATCGTCGACCCCGATTCGAAGATCGAGCAGATCCTCGATCTCGGTTTCGTCGGCGAGCCCGACACGGTCGACACCACCGTGCTCGACGCGACCCTCAAGGCCGAGCTGATCCCGGTTCTGGCGCCGGTCTGCGCCGCCGCGGACGGCCAGACCTACAATGTCAACGCCGACACTTTCGCCGGCGCGATCGCCGGGGCGCTCAACGCCAAGCGCCTGCTGCTCCTGACCGACGTGCCGGGCGTGCTCGACAAGGACAAGAAGCTGATCCCGGAGCTGACCGTCGAGCAGTGCCGGCGCCTGATCGCCGACGGCACCATTTCCGGCGGCATGATCCCGAAGATCGAGACCTGCATCTACGCTCTGGAAAAGGGCGTCGAGGCCGTCGTCATCCTCGACGGCAAGGTGCCTCATGCCGTGCTGATCGAGCTCTTCACCGATACCGGCTCGGGCACCATCATCAGGAAGTGAGGGCCGAACCTGGCCGTCATTCCGGGGAGCTGCGTGGCAGCGAGCTCGCACCTCATGAACACCGAATCTGCCGGCAGGCCCGCCGTGAGGTCAGGGCATCTCCGAAGGATGCCGATGTTCATGGGTTCCGGGCTCTTCGCTGCGCGAAGCCCGGGAACGTAGGACTTCCCCATCGCAAGGACTTTGCAAGAACCTTGTATGTCATGCTGTCACGTCCCACATGACATGATCCAATGAAACAGAACGCTGACATCGCCGCCACCCTGCCGCTCCTGCCCGACATGGACGCTTTCGGCCATGTCGACCATTGGGTCTTCGACCTCGACAACACGCTCTATTCGCATGAGGCGAAGGTCTGGCCGCAGGTCGACGAGCGCATCACGCTCTTCCTGGCAGAGCTGTTCGGCCTCGACGGCATGTCGTCGCGGGCGCTGCAGAAATATTATTACCAGCGCTACGGCACGACGCTGAAGGGGCTGATGGAGGAGCACGGCATCGACCCAGCCGACTTCCTCGACTTCGCCCATGAGATCGACCTGACCCTGCTCGATCCCAATCCTGCGCTCGGGGCTGCGATCGCGGCATTGCCCGGCCGCAAGCTGATCCTGACCAATGGCTCGCGCGGCCATGCCGAGAACGTCGCCGGCAAGCTCGGCATCCTCCATCACTTCGAGGACATTTTCGACATCGTCAATGCCGGCTTCACCCCGAAGCCCGAGCGCGCGACCTACGAGAATTTTCTCGCCAAGCACGGCGTCGATCCCGGCCGGGCGGCGATGTTCGAGGATATCGAGAAGAACCTGATCGTGCCGAGCGCGCTCGGCATGAAGACGGTGCTGATCGTGCCGCGCACGCCCGATCCCTTCCGCGAGGCCTGGGAGCAGGCGGCGGTCGAGGCCGGCCATGTGCATTTCGTCACGAACGATCTGACCGGCTTCCTCGGGCCGCTGACGCGGGCGGAGCTCCCTCCGCTTCCTGTTTCGAAATAGCTCTGGGTCATCCCGGATCAGCGCCGCTTCGCGGCTTGTCCGGGATGATATTGCAGGAGCTCAGGCAAAGCGCCGCGAGGCGAGATTATGCGAGCGGCGCAGGCCGGACAGGTCGAGCCCGGGAATCTCGCCGTCGATCACCCGCCAGCGCCCGCCGACCAGCACCCGGTCGGCCCTGCTGGCGCCGCACAGCACCAGCGCGGCGATCGGGTCATGCGCGCCGGAGAAACGCAGCTCGTCGAGCTTGTAGAGCGCAAGGTCGCCCTGCAGGCCGGGCGCGATCTTGCCGATATCGTCGCGCCCGAGGCAGCGGGCCGAGCCTTCCGTCGCCCAGCGGATCGTGTCGCGCGCCGTCACCGCGCCGGCGCTCTTATAGTGCAGCCGGTTGACCAAGAGCGCATGGCGCAGCTCCTCCATCAGATTGGAGCCGTCATTGGAGGCCGAGCCGTCGACGCCGAGGCCGAGCGGGGCGCCGGCCGCTTCGAGCTCGCGGGTCTTGCAGAAGCCGGAGGCGAGCACCCCGTTCGAGGTCGGGCAATGACAGATTCCGACGCCGGCCTTGCCCAGTCGCTCGCATTCCTCGCAGGAGAAATGGATGCCGTGCGCCAGCCAGGTCTTCGGTCGCATCCAGCCGGCGTCCTCGAGCAGGTCGAGCGGGCGCTTGCCATAGACTTCCAGGCAATAGGCGTCCTCGTCCTCGGTCTCGGCGAGATGGGTATGCAGCGGGGCATCGAAGCGGGCGGCGAGCTCGGCGGATTTCGCCATCAGCGACGGCGTCACCGAGAAGGGCGAACAGGGGGCGAGCGCGATCTGGACCATGCTGCCGGGGGCAGGATCGTGGAACAGCTTCAGTACGCGCTCGCTGTCGGAAAGGATCGTCTCCTCGTCCTGCACGACCTCATCCGGGGGCAGGCCGCCATCCTTCTGCGACAGGTTCATCGAGCCGCGCGAGATGGTGACGCGGATGCCGAGCGCGCGGGCTTCCTCGACGGCGATGTCGACCGCGTTCTCGAGCCCAGCCGGGTAAAGGTAGTGGTGGTCGGCTGCGGTGGTGCAGCCGGAAAGGAGCAGCTCGACCAGGGCGGCCCGCACCGCGATCCGCAGATCCTCGGGCCGCAGCCGCGCCCAGAGTGGATAGAGCGCCTTCAGCCAGGGAAAGAGCTCGCGGTCGATCGCCGCCGGATGGGCGCGAGTCAGCGTCTGGTAGAAATGATGGTGCGTGTTGACGAGGCCGGGCAGCACGACATGGTCGGAGGCGTCGAAGCTCTCGGTCACGGGCCGCGAGGGGAAGCCGCCGAGCGTGACGAGCTCGACGATGACGCCGTCCTCGATCACCACCCCGCCGCCGGCGTTTTCAGCGAGAATGGCGAGCGGATTTCTGATCCAGAGGCGCATGATGTGTCCGGGTATAAAGGCAGCGATTCAGTCGATCGTTCCGCATAGGTGGGACATTGGTCGAAGGCCAGCCCGGGTAGTCATTTCACGGTGGTTCAATCGTCCCAGAACGGGCCGCTCTTGCAGCGATAGCCGATGAAGCATTGCGGCGTGTCGCGTGCCGGCACCCAGGCCGGATCGGCATATTCGTCGAACTGGCAGAAGCCGCGATGGGCGACGAAGCGGTCATAGGTATAGCCGCCAGTGCCGAGCACGATCGCGCCATTGGCGCGCACGCTCTGCTGGTTGGCGGCGCAACTGCGCGACAGCGTCGACGGCCGTCCCTGGGCCAGGGTTGCACTGGTGAAAGCCAGCGTCAGGAGGAGCGACAGGGCGATCCGTTTCATCGGGCTTTTCCGCGTGGCGAGCCTTTCCATCATAACACGTCTGGCCGGCCGACGTTCCCTCAGCCTTGACGTTGCTGCCTGCATCGGCCATCGCTCCGGGCGCCCTCATGACTGCCGGAGCTGTCTCATGTCGCTGACCGATCTCGCCGCCACCATCGATGCCGCCTGGGAGAACCGGGCCGAGATCGGCATCTCGACCAAGGGCGCCGTGCGCGAGGCCGTCGAGCAGGCGATCGAGATGCTCGACGCCGGCAAGGCCCGCGTCGCCGAGAAGATCGACGGCGAATGGGTCACGCATCAGTGGCTGAAGAAGGCGGTGCTGCTCTCCTTCCGGCTGACCGACAACCAGATCATGGCGAACGGCCCGGGTGAGGGCGTGTTCTGGGACAAGGTGCCGTCGAAGTTCGAGGGCTGGGGCGAGAACCGCTTCCGCGCCGCCGGCTTCCGCGTCGTGCCGCCGGCCGCGGCGCGCAAGGGCTCCTTCATCGCCCCGAACGTCATCCTGATGCCGTCCTTCGTCAATATCGGCGCCTATGTCGATTCCGGCACCATGGTCGACACCTGGGCGACCGTCGGCTCCTGCGCCCAGATCGGCAAGAACGTCCATCTCTCGGGCGGCGTCGGCATCGGCGGCGTGCTCGAGCCGCTGCAGGCCAACCCGACCATCATCGAGGATAACTGCTTCATCGGCGCCCGTTCCGAGGTGGTCGAGGGCGTCGTCGTCGGCGAGGGCGCGGTGCTCGCCATGGGCGTCTTCATCTCGGCCTCGACCAAGATCGTCGACCGCGCCACCGGCCAGGTCCATATCGGCAAGGTGCCGCCCTATTCGGTGGTGGTCTCCGGTTCGCTGCCGGGCAAGCCGATGAATGACGGCACGCCTGGCCCGGCGCTCTACTGCGCGGTGATCGTCAAGACGGTCGACGCCCAGACGCGGGCCAAGACCGGCATCAACGATCTGCTGCGGGACTGATTATCTACGACAAGGAGATGGCGAGAGGGTCCGTTCGGCATTGGATGCCGGCCCTCTCGCCGCTTTCGCGCTGATCGCGCCGGCTCGAGCTTCTGTCGCGCCGAGCAATATCGATCACTCCATCATTCCGAGCCCTGCAAAGCCGAGCGCCGGAATGACGGAGTTTGAAGGTGGCCCGAGCGGGCGAGCGCCTCAGGCGGCCGGGGCAGGGTTCGTGGTCGCCTCAGGGCCGGGCCCCGTGGGCACCGGCTGGGCGGCCGGGGAGGCGGCCAGCGCATCGCGCAAGGCCTGCTCGCGGGTATGGTCGAGTGAGGTCTTCAGCACCAAGCCGCCGGTGCCCTTGATCGCCTCGAGAACCTTGTCGCCGGTCATCTTCTGGATCAGCACGAACAGCGCCGCATTGCCGGGCTGCAGGGTCGTCGACAGCTCCTTCATGAAATTGTCGTTGACGCCGTAATCGGACAGCGCGCCGCCCAGCGCACCCGAGGCGGCGCCGATCGCCGCGCCGAACACCGGCATCAGGAAGATCGCGCCGATCAGCAGGCCCCAGAAACCGCCCGAAGCGGCGCCGAGCGCCGTGGTGTTGAGCAACTGGTTGAGCTTGATCTTGCCGCCCTCATGCATCACGGCGATGGCGGCATCGCTGATCTGGATCAGGTATTCCTTCTGCAGCCCGAAGAGCTTCTGGCGCATTTCCTCGGCCTTTGCCTCGGTCGGATAGACGATGACGACGAGATCAGACATGGGGGAACTCCTAGTAAGGCGGGAATGCCAAGCTGACGATAACTTGTGACAGGCTTGCGGCGAAAGCCATGATTCAAATCAAGGCAAGCAGGGCTCCCCACCTCTGCTTCCCGCACCGGCTTCCCGCCTATTCGGTTGCCAGCTCCCTGGCGGTTTCCTTCGCCGCGCCGCGCAGAGGCAGCTCCTTCATCCGCGCCAGGAACAGCAATGACAGGGCAAAGCCGACGAAGGTCGCGGCGAATACATAGGCGAAGAGCCGGACCATGACCTCGCGGTCGACCGCGCCGGCCCTGAGTGTTTCGGCCGAGAGCCCGGCGCCGCTCGCGCCCATGCCACCGAGCACGATCGCGCCGAACACGGCGACGATCAGCGCGCCACCGATCTGCCGGAAGAAGTTGGCGGTGGCGGTCGCCGTGCCGAGCTGGTGCATGGCGACGGCGTTCTGGATCGCGACGGTCGCGACCGGGAGCAGCGTGCCGAAGCCGAGGCTGATGACTGCGAGCACGGCTCCGAAGGGCACGAGCGGCAGTCTTCCGGCGAAGATCGCGAGGATTGCCGTACCGGCGAGCGCCACGACAAGGCCGGCGAGCGGCACGCGCTTGTAGTGCGTCAGCTTGGTCATCGCCCGGCCGGAGGCGGTCGCGCCGACGACCGTGCCGCAGGTCAGCGGGATCAGTCCGAGCCCGGAATGGGCCGCGGACAGGCCGGCCACGGTCTCGAAATAGAGCGGCAGATAGATCGTCAGGCCGATGAAGGTCCCCATGCCGAAGCCGGCGGCGATGGTGCCGTCGCGCACCACCGGATTGGCGAGGATGGCGAGTGGAATCAGCGGCTCCTTCGCGACCCGCAGTCGCCAGGCGAAGCAGAGCCAGAGCGCGAGCGAGAGCAGGACCAGCCCGAGGATCGGCGCCGAGAACCACGGATAGAGCACGCCGCCCCAGGACAAGGCGAGCAGCAGCGTCATGGTCGCGCTGGTCATCAGCAGGGCGCCGAGCAGGTCGAGCCGGTGCGGCCGCTCATGGCGCGGCAGGCGGCGCAGCGCCTTGTCGGTCATCCAATAGGCGGCGAGCCCGAGCGGCAGGTTGATCCAGAAGATCACCGACCAGTGCAGCGCCTCCGAGATCACGCCGCCGAGCACCGGCCCGAGCAGCGAGGAGGAGAAGAACACGCTGGCGATGTAGACCTGATACTTCCCGCGCTCCTTCGGCGGCACCATGTCGCCGATGATCGTCTGGGCCAGCGCGATCAGCCCGCCGCCGCCGAGGCCCTGGATGAAGCGGGCGACCACCAGCAGCCAGATCGAGGAGGAGAGCGCGCAGGCGACCGAACCGACGATGAAGATCACGATACCGCCGAGCAGTGTCACGCGCCGGCCATGGATGTCGGCGAGCTTGCCGTAGAGCGGGGTCACGGCGGTCGAGGCGAGCAGATAGGAGGTCACCACCCAGGGCAGATGGGTGACGTCGCCGAGTTCGCGCCCGATCGTCGGCATCGCGGTCGCGACGATGGTCTGGTCGAGCGCCGCCAGGAACATGGCGAGCATGATGCCGATCAGGATCGAGCGGATATCGGCATGGCTGAGCGCAGCCGCCGGCGCCTCGGTCTCGACCCGCTTGTCCATCGGCACTGCGCCCGTCCTGTGAATTGGGAATGGCGGACCTTAATGCGCTGGCAGGCCATGCGCCATGCGCGGGCGCGCAGGGCCGATCGGCGTTGCGATCACGCTGCCGTTGCGGACGCCGGCAGGCAATGCACAATATCGGCAGGCGCGGTACGACGCCGGGAAGGGGGCTGCGATGCGGGCGGTGGTGCTGCCGATAGTCGTGATGCTCGGCGCGGCGCCGGCCTTCGGACTCGAGCTTGAAGGCCGCTATGGTTTTGCCGGAGAGTGGGCCGTCTCCGCGACGCTGACCGAGGGCACGGTCCCCGGGCTCTGGCGCAAGCGCGAATTCGCCGGGCCGGTGCAGCTGAAGCACCTCGCCATCTGCGGGCCGGGAGAGGTTTCCGAGAAGACTGGTACGCTCCGCTTGAGCCGCACCGGCGCGAGCTATGTCGCGAAGCTGGTCGTCGGCGAGGACAGCTGCGAGGTCGCCGGTGTACTCAACGAGGATAGGGTCGCCTTCGCCGATTGCGGCAGGAGCGGCAAGATCCCGCTAAGGCTCTGGTCGAAATGAGGCAGGCGATCCGGCGTTGCCTCCTCCCGGCCTTGTTCGTCGACGCGCTTGTCGTGGGGAGGGTCGCGGCAGAGGACCGGCGGCCGACGCTCTGTCTGCGCGAGGAGAAGGCGGTATTCTCCTGCGCCATCGGCAGCCGGATCGTCTCGCTCTGCGCCTCTGCCGATATCGGCCCGGGCCAGGGCACGCTCGTCTACCGCTTCGGGCGCAAGGGCGCGCTGGAACTGGTCTATCCCGATCCGCCGCGCCCACCCGGCTCCGCCTTCAGCACCGCTGTCGTCGGCGATGCCGGGTCAGCCGGCGACATTGTTCGCTTCTCGCGTGGCGATGCCACCTACACGCTCTATTCGCTGACGGTGAAAGGACAGGGCGATCGCGACGGCCTCGTCGTGACGCAGGGCGGACGGCGGAGTCATCTCAGATGTCGCGATTTCGCCCTCGGCGACCAGGCCTGGGCGCCGGTCTATCGGGCGAAGCTGCCCCGGGCCGAGCCGGCCGAGCTCGACCTGCCGCGTTGACCGGGACCTGAACGGCAAAGAGCCGCGCCATCGCGGGGGCGAGGGCGCGGCCCGGTCGGGCATCGTTCGTGAGATTACTTCAGCTTGGCCGCGATCGCCTGCAGGCCGGCATTGGCGCATTCCTCGTCGAGATGGCCGCCGGGAGCGCCGCCGACGCCGACCGCGCCGACGACATCGTCGCCGACCTTGACCGGCACGCCGCCGCCGAGCAGCAGGAAGCCGGGGATGTGCACGAGATTGCGCGCGCCGGCATTGTTGGCGGCGGCTTCCGCCATCGCGCCGGTGTTCGAGCGGGCCGAGGCCGAGGTGAACGCCTTTGCGCGGCTGGCTTCGAGGGTGTGCGGGCCGGCGCGGTCGGCGCGGACCATGGCGCGCACGACGCCCTGGCGGTCGACCACGGTCGCGGTGACATTGAAGTTCTTGGCGGCGCAGGCCGCGACGGTCGCCTGGGCCAGTTCGACGGCGATGGCGGAGGGTAGGACGCGCTCCTGCGGCACCTGGGCCTGGGCGAGGGCCGGCAGGGCGACGGCGGCGGAAATCAGGATGAGACGGGCGAAGGACATGGCGAACTCCTCTGACGGCCACCGAGGGTGGCGGCGTGAAAGGAGAATGGCGAAGCCGCCCGGCCCCGTGCATCAGGGTGATCGACGCGCGGCATCGGTAGTTCTACCGATCGGCGCCCTGCAGATGCAGCCGGACCATCTCGGCGAGCGAGCTGGTTTCGAGCTTTTCGGCGAGATGGGCGCGATGCGTGTCGACCGTCCGCGGCGAGATGCCGAGCCGGCGCGCCGCCTCCTTGCTCGAATGGCCCTCGGCGATCAGGGCGAGGATTTCGCGCTCGCGTTCGGAAAGCCGCTCCAGCCGCTGCCGCGCGGAAGAGGCATCCGCTTCCGCCGCGAGCATCGCCTCCAGCCGGGCGAGGGCAGCCTGGACCGTGTCGATCAGCACTTGTTCGTCGATCGGCTTGGTCAGGAAATCGGCCGCGCCATTGCGGAAGGCGACGCGGCAGGCCTCGACATCGCCATGGCCGGTGATCACGATCACCGGCCAGCGGCAGCGGCTCGCCGCCAGGCGCTCCTGCAGCTTCAGCCCGGTCAGGCGCGGCATCCGGATATCGGTAACGATGCAGCCGGGCGGCAGGCCGGGCAGGGCGTCCAGGAAGGCGAGCGCATCCTGATAGCCCCGGACGTCCAGCCCGACGGTGCGCAGCAGGAAGCCGAGCGCCTCCCGCACCTCCCAATCATCGTCGATCAGATGGACGAGGCGCAGGCTCATTCGGCGGCCTCTTGGCGAACCGCTTCGGCCGCCAAAAGCAGGTGGAAGCTGAACACGGCGCCGCTTGCGGCAGCGTTGCCGCCGTCCAGCGTTCCGCCGAAGCGCTCGATCAGCCGGTTGCAGAGCGCAAGGCCGAGCCCGAGCCCGCCGGGCTTGGTGGTGAAGAAGGGCTCGAACAGCCGCGCCTGCGCCTCCGGAGAGAGCCCGGGGCCGCTATCGGCGACGCTGAGCACGGCCTGTCCCGCTTCCGTCGCCACGGTGATCGTGACGACCCGCTCGCCCTTCGCCTCCGCGACAGCATCGAGCCCGTTGCGGCCGAGATTGAAGACGACCTGTTCGAGCTGGACCCGGTCGGCCCGGACCAGTGGGCGGCTGCCATCGCTCTCGACCTTGAGCGAGCTGCCGGCCGGCAAGGCTCCTGTCGTCAGCAGATGGGCGACCTCGCGCGCAAGCTCGGCGAGATCGACGATTTCGAGATCGGGCTCGGACTTGCTGATCCAGGCCCGCAGCCGCCCGAGGATCTCACCCGCGCGCTTGGCGTTGCGCGCAATCGCGTCGAGGGCCGGCGCGAGCGTGGCGGGCTCGACCCCGGGACGCTGGACGAGGCGCTGGCCGGCCTGGGCATGGCTCAGGATCGCGGTCAGCGGTTGTGTCAGCTCATGGGCGATGCCGGAGGCGAGCTCGCCCATGGCGTTGACCCGGCCGGCATGGGCGAGCCTTGCATCCTGAGCTGCCAGGGCGGCTTTGCGCGCGGCTTCGCTCGCCCGGGCCCGGGCTTCGAGCAGCCGGTCGACGAGCAGCGCGCCGAGCGCGGTCAGCAGGGCCGCGACGATGAGAAAGGCCGGCGGCGGTGTCGGCCATCTCGGCGCCGTGGTAGCCAGGCTGAGCCGCAGTGGCTGGGTCCGGCTGGCAATATCGGCGCTGAAGGCGGCCTTCCTGCCTGCCTGCGCGTGCTCCGCGAGCCCGAGCTCGGCGCTGGTGCCCTCCGGCAGTGCCACGTCGCTGGCTGCAAGCCGGGCGATGTCGATGACGAGCGCGATGGCATAGTGACCGACGCCATCCGTCAGGGCGCGCTTGACCAGGAGCAGCTTCGTCCCGTCGTCGATGGCGCGGGTCCGCACTGTCGCGCCGGAGGCCTGTGCCGCTTCGGCTGCGACGATGGCCGGGTCGGTCACATCGAGCAGCGAAGCCGGCGGCGTGGTGGCGAGATCGACGACGTCGATCCCGACGATGCGCGGATAGAAGCGCGTGATGCTGGCGGCGACCTGCTCGACCGTCGCGATCGGCGCGGGGTCGGCGGCCTGGACCAGGGCGGAGAGGCTGGTCAGATGCGCGTCGTGCTGGTCGGCCCGCTGCGAGATCAGGCGATGCAGGGTCTGCCCAGCTTTGGCGAGTTCGGCCGCGGCCTGCTGGCGCAGCAAGAGCGAGGAGAGCACGCAGGCAAGGCCGAACAGCGCGACTGCCGACAGGAGGGTGATGCTGCGGCGCCGCGTTCCCGTCATCGTTCTTCCACCATCCTCCCACCGGGCCAGTTTCCGGCGAGGCGAGGATAGCGGCTTTGCGGTGCGGCTGCACGGGCTCGCGGCTGCCGTGGCGGCGCTAGGTTTCCGCCAGGCCAGAAAGCGGCGCCCGCAGCGACAACACGATGCCTTCGGCCGCATAATCGGTCTGGGCCGTGCCGCCAAGATAGCTGCCGAGTGCCTTCTCGATCATCTGCGAGCCGAAGCCGCGCCGGGTCGGCGGTGCGACCAGCGGGCCGCCGCGCTCCTGCCAGCGAAACAGCATGTCTCCGGCCTCGAGCTGCCAGGCTATCTCGACGCGGCCGGCTTCATGGGATAGCGCGCCGTATTTGATGGCGTTGGTGCCAAGCTCGTGGGTGGCCAGCGCCATGGCCAGGGCGCATTTCGGCGACAACGCGACGGCCGGGCCGGCAATCGCGATGCGCGCGCCGAAGCGATGGGGCGCCAGCACGACTTCGACGAGCTGTTTCAGGTCGGCGCCATGCCGGCTCGCCGACAGCAAGAGGTCCTGCGCCGTGCCCAGCGCTCGCAGGCGGTCGAGCAGGCGGGGCTTGGCGGTCTCGATCGGCTCGTCGCCCTGGCGCAAGGTCTGGTTGACGATGCTCTGCACCATGGCGAGCAAGTTCTTGATGCGGTGGTTGAGTTCGCCGGCGAGCAAGCGATAGCGCTCTTCGCTGGCCCTGAGTTCGGTGATGTCGCGCGAGACCGAGAGAATGGCCTCCGGTCTGCCGTCCGGCCCGATGATCGGCGAGACTTGGACGTCCCAATAGCGCAGATTGCCGGCGGCGGTGTTCGCCGGGCCCTGGAAGCGATAACTCTTGCCGCCGCGCGCCGCTGCGATCGCCGCCCTGGTCTCGGCCGCACCGGCATCGTCCCAGAAGTCTGGCCAGGCGCAGCCGCGGATCGCCTCGAAGTCCGTGACCTCCATGACACGCTGACCGCCTTCGCTCATGAAGGTGAGCCTGCCCTCGAGATCGAGCACCTTGATGCAGTCATCCGATGCCGCGAGCACCGCGCGCATGAGGCGCGCATCCTTGTCTACCTGTGTCGGCACGTGCGCGCTTTCAATCGCTGGGGCTATTCTCGTCCAGTTCGACCGCTACAGCATTGCTTGTCAAACCAGCATGTCTTTTGACAGGTTTCCCGTCTCGTCGTCGGCGGCGGGGCGGCGATTGACGCGAGCCCCCGGTCCCGTCAGCTTGGCGCGATCCCGAAGGAGCCTCGCCCATGGAAAGCCTGACGCCGCGCCAGCGCGAGATCGTGACGCTGGCGCGCAGCCAGGGCCGGGTCAGCGTCGAGGAACTGGCGTCGCGCTACGAGGTCAGCGTCCAGACCATCCGCAAGGATCTCAACCAGCTCTGCGAGCAGCGCGTGATGTCGCGCGTCCATGGCGGTGCGGTCGTCGCCTCCAGTGTCGAGAACCTCGCCTATGAGGCGCGCCGCTTCATCGCCGGCGAGGAAAAGGCGGCGATCGGCCGCGCGGCCGCGGCACTGATCCCCAATGACGCCTCGCTCTTCATCAATATCGGCACGACCACCGAGGAGGTCGCCCGCGCGCTGACCGACCATCAGGGCCTCCTCGTGATCACCAACAACCTGCATGTCGCGACGCTGCTCTATCCGCATCCGCGCATCGAGGTGATCGTTGCGGGCGGCCCGGTCCGGCGCTCGGATGGCGGGGTCATCGGAGCGGCGGCGATCGACCTGATCCGCCAGTTCAAGGTCGATTATGCCGTGATCGGCACCTCGGCCATCGACGAGGAAGGCGCCCTGCTGGATTTCGACTATCGCGAGGTCAGGGTTTCGCAGGCGATCATCGAGAACGCCCGGCAATGCCTGCTCGTCGCCGACAGCACCAAATTCGAGCGCTCGGCTCCCGTTCGCATCGCCCATCTGCGCGATGTCGACGTCTTCGTCACCGACCGTCTGGAAGCCGAGCCGCTGCGCGAGCTCTGCCGCAGCGAGGGGGTCGAGCTGGTCGAGACTGCCACCAAGGCCTCGTCCTAGAGCAAGCTTCGCCTTGACCTGTCGTCATTCAGGACAAGCTGCGAAGCCGCGCAGCTCCGGAATCCATCATAGAGCGCTGCTGCCTTACGGTGGTTTCCGGCATTCCGCGGAGTTTATCCTTGGGCTGGCCAGAGGCCGGACCCGAGGGCTCCGGCCGGAATGATCTTGGGGTTTGATCGGAACGCGCTTCATGTCGGAGAGCTTCTAGACGCAAGGTTGAAGTTTCGCTTTTGATTTCGCTTTTGCATTGCACGCAAACAAAGCGCGCATTATCTATCCTGATGCGGGCGGGGTCCGAAGCTCCCTGCCGGGAGGGTAATCGTGTCGACTCCGGTCTGCGATGTCGCCATCATCGGCGGTGGCGTGAATGGTTGCGGGATCGCCCGCGATGCTGCTGGCCGCGGTGCCTCGGTCGTCCTGTTCGAGCAGGGCGACCTTGCCGGCGCCACCTCCTCGGCCTCGACCAAGCTGATCCATGGCGGCCTGCGCTATCTTGAGCATTACGAGTTCCGGCTGGTGCGCGAGGCGCTCACCGAGCGCGAGGTGATCTGGCGCGCCGCACCGCATATCGTGCGCCCGCTACGCTTCGTCCTGCCGCATCACGAAGGCCTGCGGCCCTGGTGGCTGCTGCGGCTCGGCCTCTTCCTTTACGACCATCTCGGCGGCCGCAAACTCCTGCCCGCGACGCGTTCGCTCGATCTGCGGCGAGACGAGGCCGGCAGGCCGCTGCAGCCGCGCTTCAGCCGCGGCTTCGAATATTCCGATTGCTGGGTCGACGATGCGCGCCTCGTCGTGCTCAACGCCCGCGATGCGGCCGAGCACGGTGCGCAGATCCAGACGCGGACCCGCGTCATCGGCGCGCGCCGCCAGGGCGATCACTGGCTGGTCGAGACCGAGGCTGCGGATGGAATGAGGGCGCAGACGGCGGCCCGGACCCTGGTCAACGCCGCCGGGCCCTGGGTGGCCGAGGTGCTCAACGGCATCGCCCCGAGCGAGCAGTCTGCCGCGGTCAGGCTGGTCCAGGGCAGCCATATCGTCGTGCCGCGCCTGTTCGAGCACGACCGCTGCTACATCTTCCAGAATGCCGATGGCCGCATCATCTTCGCGATCCCCTATGAGGGCGATTTCAGCCTGATCGGCACCACCGATCGGGATTATCACGCCGATCCGGCCAAGGTCGCCGCCAGTGAGGAGGAGATCGCCTATCTCTGTGCCGCTGCTGGCGAGTACTTCCGCAAGCAGATCCGGCGCGAGGACGTGGTCTGGACCTATTCCGGGGTGCGGCCGCTCTATGATGATGGCGCCAGCAAGGCCCAGGAGGCGACGCGCGATTATGTGCTGAAGCTCGACGAGCCGGCGGGCTCCGCCCCGCTGCTCTCGGTCTTCGGCGGCAAGATCACGACCTCGCGCCGCCTGGCAGAGGCGGCGGTCGAAAAGCTCGCCGCAGCCGTGCCGGCGCTTCGCTCCGCGCCCTGGACTGCCGGGGCGCCGCTTCCCGGCGGCGATTTCCCGGTCCAGGGCTTCGAGGCTTTGGTCGAGCGGAGCTGCACGGCGCGGCCCTGGCTCGCTAGGCCGCTGGCATGCCGACTGGCGCGTGCCTATGGCACTCGCACTGAGCGCCTGCTGGAAGGTGCCGCCTCGATGGCCGATCTCGGCCGGAATTTCGGCGCCGAGCTGACGGAACGCGAGGTCGATTGGCTGATGGCGCAGGAATGGGCGGTAACCGCCGAGGACGTGCTGTTCCGGCGCAGCAAGCTCGGCCTGCGGCTCTCGGCCGAGCAGCGCCGGGCGCTCGACGACTACATGGCGTCGCAGCATAGCGCCGCGCCCGTGCTGGCCGCGCAGGGGTGAGGCCGGCGGCGCTCGTCGAAGGGCGCTACTCGGCCTTTACTGCGGCTGGATCCATCCAGAACGCCTCCCAGACATGGCCATCGAGGTCGCGGAAGGCGCGGCCATACATGAAACCGTGATCCTGCGGCTCGCTGAAAGTGCTGCCACCGGCCGCGAGCGCCGCCTCGACGATGGCGTCGACAGCCTCGCGATCGTCGCGTGAAAGCGCGATCAGCACCTCCGTCGTCTTGTCCGTGTCGGCGATCGGCTTCGGCGAGAAGCCGGCGAATTTTTCATGGCTCAGCAGCATGGCGAAGATGGTGTCGCTGATCACCATGCAGGCGCCGGTCTCGTCGCTGAACTGCGGGTTGAACGAGAAGCCGAGTGCTTCGAAGAAGGCCATCGACTTGGCGAGGTCCTTCACTGGCAGGTTGACGAAGATCATCTGAGGCATTGCGTGCTCCTTGGCGGCTTCGTTCTGGGTTCGGGACCGGCGTCGGCGGGAACGGCCAGTGGGGCGGGGCGATGTGGCGCGGCTATGACACGGCGATAAGCGCCTGTCGGAGCTTGGCCGGTTCGATCTCGGTGAGGCGGGCATCGACGGTATCATGCGTGCGCTGCCAGATCGGCATCGCCTCTGCCAGCAGCGCAAGTCCCTCCGGGGTAATTGCCAGAAGGCGGCTGCGGCGGTCTTTGTCACCGGGAGAGATCGTCACGAGGCCGCGCCGCTCGAGCGGCTTCAGTGCAGCGGTCAGGGTCGTGCGGTCCATGCCGAGCAAGCTGGCGACGGGGCCGATCGGCGGTGGTTCCGGCCGGTTCAGCGACATCAGCAGGGAAAATTGCTGGTTGGTCAGCCCAAGTGGCCGCAGGGCCTCGTCGAACAGCCGGGCCAGCGCCCGCGCTGCGCGCTGCATATGCAGGCACAGGCAGTGATCGCGCACATGCAGCGTGGTCGTGAACGGGACCGGCGATTCCGCTGGCATGAGGGCTGATTTTGACATTGTGCAATTATGTTGATATCAACTCTTTAAGTCAAGAACAGGGGCGCAGCGCTGAAGGGAGAAAACCGTGCAGCATCATCAGCTTGCCTCTAAGGCCGAATGGCTGGAAGCCCGCCGCGCGCTTCTGCGGCGAGAGAAGGAGTTCACCCGGCTGCGCGACGCGATCAATGCCGAGCGCTTGGCTCTGCCCTGGGTCAGGGTCGAGAAGGACTACGCCTTCGACACGCCTTCCGGACGGCGCAGCCTGGCGGAACTGTTCGATGGCCGCAGTCAGCTCATGATCTACCATTTCATGTTCGGGCCGGACTGGGAGGCCGGCTGCCCGGGTTGCTCCTTCATGGCCGATCATTTCGACGGGACCCTGCCGCATCTCAACAATCATGATGTCACGCTGGTCGCGGTCTCGCGGGCGCCGCTCGCCAGGATCGAGGCCTATGAGAAGCGGATGGGCTGGAATTTCCCCTGGGTCTCGTCTTTCGGCGGCGACTTCAATGCCGATTTCCACGTCTCCTTCACCAAGGAGGAATTGGCGAGCGGCAGCGTCGCGTACAATTTCACGCAGACGCCCTCGGAGCAGGCCTTCGACGAGCTGCCGGGCATGAGCGCCTTCAGTCGCGGCGAGCAGGGAGAGGTGTTCCACACCTACTCCTCCTATGCCCGCGGCCTCGAGGATCTGGTCTCGACGCTGATGATACTCGACCGCGCGCCCAGGGGCCGCAACGAGACGTCGACGCTCAGCTTCGTCAAGCGCCATGACGAATACGAGGAGCCGGCACGGGCCCACGCCTGCTGCGCCGCCTGAGGACGGCGCTCCACGGAACGCGCGCATAGGGTTGGTAGGGTGTCCGCCTCCTCGTGAGGATGGACTTGGGGCGCGCGATTTTCGAAAGCTGTGACGGTCGCTGCCGTCACTGCGGGGAGTGAAGCTCCGAAGCAATCCAGGGGTCGCGATGCGTCGGCTGGATTGCTTCGCTCCGCTCGCAATGACAGGGCGGCCGTCGCGCTACATCCGCGCCACCGTCGCGCGCTGGACGATGCCCGCCAGTTCCGGCGAGGGCTCTAGCGTGCCGAAGACATAGCCCCAGTCGGCGTCGAGTCGTGAGCGGCAGAAGGTCTCGAACACCGCCTCGTCGGCATGTTTCCTCAGTTCGGAGGCCTGCAGCGCATAGGCCATCAGATTGGCGAGCCGGCGGCCATGGCCGTCATCATTGCGTGGCTTGGCGACTTCCGTGCCGAGCCGGTCGAGCCAGCGGTCGAGCGCGCGATCGGCGCCCCGCGCGCTGCCGACCTCTTCCATGAAGGCCTCCTTGGTGCGCGGGTCGCGGTTGAAGGAGCGCAGCACGTCCATGCACATCATGTTCGAGGTGCCCTCCCAGATCGCGTTCAGCGGCGCCTCGCGATAGAGCCGCGCCATCGGGTTCTCCTCGATGAAGCCGTTGCCGCCATGGCATTCCAGCGCCTCGACGACGAAGGCGGCGGCGCGCTTGCAGTTCCAGAATTTTGCCAGCGGCGTCGAGACGCGGGCGAGATGGCGTTCCTGCTCGTTCGTCTCCATCGCATCGGTCGCGGCGGCGATGCGGAAGGCCATCAGCGTCGAGGCCTCAGAGTCGATGGCGAGATCGGCGAGGATATTGCTCATCATCGGCTGCTCGGCGAGCGAGGAGCCGAAGCCCCGGCGGGACTGGGTGTGGTTCAGCGCCAAAGTCAGCGCCTGCCGCATCAGCCCGGCCGAGCCGACGGCGAAGTCGAGCCGGGTGAGATGGGCGTGGGAGAGGATCTCCTTGATGCCGGCGCCTTCCGCGCCGACCAGCCAGCCGAGGCACTCGCGGAATTCGACCTCGGAGGAGGCGTTCGAGCGGTTTCCGGCCTTGTCCTTCAGGCGCTGGATCTGCAGCCGGTTGCGGCTGCCATCGGGCAGGAAGCCCGGGCAGAACAGGCAGGAGACGCCGCTCTCGGTCTGCGCCAGGGTGAAGAACCCGTCCGATTGCGGCACCGAGAAGAACCATTTGTGCCCGGTGATCAGATAGACCCGGCCCTCCGGCGTGTCTTCGAGAAAGCGCGCGGTCGTCTGGGTCTGGCGCAGATCCGAGCCGCCCTGCTTCTCGGTCATCGCGTAGCCGATGCTGGCGCCGGCCTTCTGCGCCACCGGGAGTGGGCGCTCGTCATAGCGGCCCGAGGTGATCTTCTCGCGCCAGAGCGCGAATTCCGGCTGGGCGAGGCCGGGATAGGCGGCATAGGTCATGCCGGTCGGGCAGCCGACGCCGTGCTCGACCTGGTTCCAGAGATAGGACATCACCGCCCGCGCGGTGTGGCCATTGGCCTGCTTCGTCGTCCAGGCGAGCGAAGGCACCTCATGGGCGAAGGCGAGACCCATCAACTCGTGCCAGGCCGGGTGGAACTCGATCCAGTCGATGCGGTTGCCGTAGCGGTCATGGGTCCTGAGTTCCGGCCCGTGCCGATTGGCGAGACGTGCGAGATCCTGCGTATCGGCATCGCCGGCGAGGGCGCCGAGAGCGCCGGCCTTGCCCGTGGCCCAGGGCACCAGACGCGCGACGACGCCCTGCAGCACCGTATCGCCGGAGAAGGCGTTCCAGCCGGTCGCCGGCCGGGCCTGGTTGAGGACCTGATGGGTGGCGCTGCTGTGAGCGGTCATGAAGGGCTCTTTCGTCCTGCTCGGCCTCGTGCCGAGCATCCACGTCTTGCGACGCGGATGAAGGGAAGACGGGGATGGTCGGGACAGGCCCGACCATGACGGTACGGGCGCTATTCCGCCGCCTCCTGCGTCGTCATGCGTTCCGGCACCTCGCAGCCCGTGACGCAGCAGCGGCCGGGCTGCTTGGAGGTGCGCGAGCCGTCGGCGAGGGCGCCGCGGTCGAGCAGGCTTTCGACCAGCTCGACCTTTTCCATGACGGGATAATTGCGCCAGATCTCGCGCTTCATCGCCTCGGGCGAGCCGCCGCCATGCAGCGAGATCACCGAATACCAGCCGGCCTCCTTCGAGACGGTCAGGTCCTCGATGAAGCGCGCCACCTCCGCCCGCTGCTCATAGGGCACGTCCGGCCGTCCGGTCAGCACGGCGGCGAGGGAGCCGGCCGTCTCGGGGTTGTGGTCCTCGTCCGGCCCGGGCAGGGCGACGATCAGCCCGCCCGAGACGTAATGGGCGATGCGGTGCATGTCGTAGATCTTGGTGGCCAGCAGCAGCTTGCCGATGTTCGAGAACACGGCGTCCGGCATGGCGACGCCCGACGCGTCCTTCTGGCAGTAGACGGATGCCGCAACGCCACAGGCGAAAAAGCTCTCGGTGATGGTGATCAGCTCGACCATCTGCTCGCGGATATGGGAATGGCGGTCGGCATCGAGCCCGTTCGCCTCGATCATCAGCGCTCCGGCGCCGATCAGCAGGTCGCCGAAGCCGGCGCGCGCCCCGATGCAGCTATGGCGATGATGGCTGGCATAGCTGGTGGTGAGATAGCCGGCCTCCTCGATCTCGCCGGCCATGAAGACCCGGTCCCACGGCACGAAGACGTCGTCGAACATCACCGCGCCTGTCGACTGTCCGTATTTCGCCGAGAATTTCGCGGCCGGATCGCCCGGCCTGCCTGCCGGGCGGGCGACGATGGTGACGCCTTCCGCATCGCAGGGCACGGCGCAGCACAGCGCGAAAGCCTCGTCGCCCGGGGCATGGGTCCGGCAGGGCATCACCAGGAATTCGTGCATATACGGCGCGCCGGTGACGATCGCCTTGGTGCCGCGGATGACGATGCCGTCCTTCCGCCGTTCCTTGATGTGGACGTAGGCATCGCGGTTCGCCTGCGCGCCCGGCCGCTTCGAGCGGTCGCCCTTGGCGTCGGTCATGGCGACGCCGATCGTCAGGTCGCGGTTCTGCGTATCGTGCAGATAGGCGAGGAAGCGCTGGCCGTAATCCGTGCCGTGGTTGGCGTCGGCCCGCGTCGTCGCCTGCAGGATGCCGCCGAAGGCGTCATGCGTCAGATAGCGCTGGGCGCAGCCGGAGATCTTGCAGACCAGGCGCACCGCCTCGAGCTTGGCGAGCAGATCGCTGGACGAGGCGTCGACATGCAGCATGCGGTTGACGGTCTTGCCCGAGCTCGGCTGCAGCGCGGTCATGATCGGCCGGTGGGTCTCGTCATGGGCGAGGTCGTAGGTGACGCCGACCGCGTTGATTCCCGGTGCCAGCATGGGCTCGTCGGCGACGGAGCTCACGCTCTGCCCGCTGACGAAGACCCGCGGGCGGTAGCTGCGCAGCGACTCGCGATAGGCGGCTGCATCCATCAGCATGGCGTCGTCCTCCAGCAGGTTGTTGCCGACAAAATTGAACGGTGTTAGATTTTCGTCAAGCGGTCTTTTTGAGGAGTTCCAGGGTGGGGGAGGAGGCGACGGGACGAAAGCGCGGCCGCTATGCCGCGACCGATCTCAAGCGCGGCCTGATCCTGACCGCAGCGAGGACGATCTTCGAGCGTGACGGTCTCGACGGTGCGTCCCTGCGGGCGATCGCGGCCGAAGCCGGCTACACCCCGGCGGCACTGTATTTCCATTTCGACTCGAAGGAGGCGCTCTATGCCGAGGTGCTCGGCCAGTCGCTTGCGGCGCTGACCGCCTTCGTCGACGCCGCGGTCGCAGGCGCGGCGACCCTGCCGCAGCGTTTCCGCGCGGCCGCGCTCGCCTTCTTCGATTTCTATGCCGAGAACCCGCGCGATCTCGATCTCGGCTTCTACCTGTTTCGCGGCGGCATGCGCCCGCACGGCCTCGGCCGCGAACGCGATCGGACGCTGAACGAGGCGTTGGAGGCGAGCCTGGCGCCGATCCGTGAGGCGGCGCGCGAGCTCGGTGCGAATCCGGAGCTTGCAGACTTGATCATGGCCGATGCCTTCGCCCATGCTTCCGGCGTGCTCCTCCTGGCGCATACGCGGCGCATCCGGATGTTTGGAACGCCGCCGCGCGCGCTGATGGAGCGCCATGTCGAAACGGAGCTGGACCGGCTCCAGCGTGGAGCCCGATGACGATGAGCCTGATCGATGCCGGCCGTTCCCGCCTCGTTATCGTCGATTTCCAGGCAAGGCTGATGCCGGCGATCCATGACGGGGCCCGCCTCGTCGCCAATGCCCGCCGCCTCGTCGACGCCGCCGGCCTGCTCGGCGTGCCCGTGCTGATGACCGAGCAGAACCCGGCCGGCCTCGGGACGACCGTCCCCGAGCTCGCCGGGGCAGGTCCCGTGATCGCCAAGATGAGCTTCGATTCCTGTGGCGCGCCGGCCTTTCTCGCGACCCTTGCAGGCGAGGAGGAACTGATAATCTGCGGCTGCGAGGCCCATGTCTGCGTCGGCCAGACCGTGCTCTCCCTGCTGGCCCGCAAGCGCCGCGTCGTCGTGGTGCAGGATGCGATCGGCTCGCGCGCACCCGAGAGCAAGGAGGTGGCGCTGCGCCGCATGGAGCGCCATGGCGCCGAGATCGTCACCACCGAGATGGTGGTGTTCGAATGGCTGCGCACCGCCGAGCATCCGCATTTCCGTGCCGCAGCCAAGCTGATCAAGTGAGCCCCGTGACCAAGCCCGCCATCTGGTACTTCGACATCATCTCGCCCTTCGCGCATCTTGCGTTGACGAAGCTCGACGACATCCGTGCCTACCGCCCGGTCGTGCTGAAGCCGATCGTCTTCGGCGCGGTGCTCAAGGCCTGGGGCCAGCTCGGTCCGGCCGAGATCGCGCCCAAGCGCGTACACACCTATCGTCTCGCCACCCATCTCGCCGAGGCCATGGGCGTGCCCTTCCGCTTCCCGCCGAGCCATCCGTTCAACCCGCTCGCCATGCTGCGCCTGCTGACCGCGCTCGAGGGGGACGAGCACGCGGTCGCGGAGGCCTTCCGGCTGGTCTGGGCCGAGGGGCGCGACGCCAACGCCCCGCAAGTGCTCGGTCTGGTCGCGATTGCCGGCGGTCAGCCCGACGCCGTCCAGGCGATCGGCTACCAGAACGTCAAGGACAGCCTGCGCCAGAATACCGAGGAGGCGGTCGCGGCGGGCATATTCGGCGTGCCGAGCCTGCTGATCGACGGTGAGATCTTCTGGGGCGTCGATGCCATGGCGATGGCCTGCGACTATCTCGCGGCGCCCGAGGCGTTCCTCGGCGGCGAGATGGCGCGGGTCTCGACCTTGCCGGCCTCGGTCCAGCGGCAGCTCTGAGGGAACCGCGGCGCGGCGAGCCAAGTTTCACCAACTTGTCGGTTTAGGCCAAGGGCCGATGGCCGGATGCTCCGGCCTGCCGCCGACGAAAGGAGAAGCCGATGCTGCGCCGTTCGTTCCTGAAAGTCGGTCTTGCTGGCCTCGCTGCTCCCGGCCTGATCCTGCGCGCGCAGGCAACCGAGCAGCCTCGGCCGGGCAATCCCTTCATCGTGACCTATTTCGACGTGCCCGGGATCAAGGGCTCGCGCGATGTCACCGATGCCGGTGACGGCACGCTCTGGGTTTGTGGCCAGCGCAACGGCACGCTGGGGCGCTTCGACCCGCGCAACAGCCAGATCAAGGTGATTTCGCTCGGTGAGGGCGCGGCGCCGCATGGCGTGGTGCGCGGCCCGGACGGCGCCGCCTGGGTCACCGAGGGCGGACAGAACGCCATCGCCCGGATCGACGACAAGAGCCATGAGGTCCGACTGTTCCCGCTGCCGGCGGGCCGCGAGCGCGCCAATCTCAACACCCCGGTCTTCGACAAGAAGGGTGTTCTCTGGTTCAGCGGCCAGAACGGCATCATCGGCCGGCTCGATCCCAATTCCGGCAAGATGGAGGTGTTCGACGCCCCGCGCGGCGCTGGCCCCTATGGCATGACGCGCACGCCCTCCGGCGAGATCTGGTTCGCTTCGCTCGCCGGCAACTACATTGCGCGGGTCGATACCGAGACCACGTCCTTCACCGTGGTCGATCCGCCGACGGAAGGGCAGGGTGCGCGGCGGGTCTGGTCGGATTCGAAGAACCGGATCTGGGTCAGCGAATGGAATTCCGGCCAGGTTTCTTCCTATGATACCGAGAGCGGTAGCTGGAAGGTCTGGAAGCTGCCGGGCGACAGGCCGCGCACCTATTCGGTCTATGTCGATGATGCCGACAAGGTCTGGCTCACCGATTTCGCCGCCAACGCCATCCTCCGCTTCGACCCGTTGACCGAGAGCTTCCACAGCTTCCCGAGCGATCGGGCCGGCGCCAATGTCCGCCAGATGGACGGGCGCTCCGGCGAAGCCTGGGGCGGGGAGAGCGGCACCGATCGGCTGGTCCGGATCCAGACCGTGAAGCCCGCGTGAGGCTGGGATTCGCCGTTCTGGCCGTCCTCGCGCTGGCCGGCGGTACGGGCGCGGCAGCCGACGAATTGAAGCGCGGCGAGGCCTTGTTTCAGGGCTGCCGCTCCTGCCACGCGCTCGAGCCGGGCAGGGTGCGCATGGCCGGTCCGACGCTCGACGGGCTCTCCGGTCGGCTCCTCGGCGCGGCCGCCGGCTTCGACTACTCGCCCGGCTTCACTGCTATGCGCGAGAAGGGCCTGCGCTGGGATGCCGAGCGCCTCAAGGCTTATCTCGCCGATCCCGATGCGGTTGTGCCCGGAGGCTGGATGAGTCCGCCCGTCGGCCTCGGCGAGGCTGACCGGGCGGCGTTGGCGGCGTTCCTGCTGGCGCGTTGAAGCCGCCGCTCAGAGCGGTTTCTTGATCCATTTGGCGATGACGCCGAGGATGCCTTCTCGGAAGAGCAGCACGCAAAGCACGAAGATCACGCCCTG
>NZ_JBSHIO010000010.1:0-177233 GCF_053618995.1 Allobosea sp. NPDC055594 | reverse complement strand
TCGCAATAGCGCACGAAGCGCGCCGCCTTGCGCGAGGCATCGGAGTCGAGCACGCCGGCCAGCACCATCGGCTGGTTGGCGACGACCCCGACCGTACGGCCCTCGATCCGCCCGAAGCCGGTGACGATGTTCTTCGCGTAGGCCTCCTGGATCTCGAAGAAATCGCCCTCGTCGAGCGTCTTCAGGATCAGCTCCTTGATGTCGTAGGGCTTGTTCGGATTATCCGGCACCAGTGTGTCGAGGCTGGTGTCGACCCGGTCCGGCACGTCGAAGGACGGCCATTCCGGCACGCCGGCCGTGTTGTTGGCCGGCAGGAAGTCGATCAGCCGGCGCACCTGCAGCAGCGCCTCGACATCGTTCTCGAAGGAGCCGTCGGCCACGGACGATTTCGAGGTATGGACCCGGGCGCCGCCGAGCTCCTCGGCGGTCACCGTCTCGTTGGTGACGGTCTTCACCACCTCCGGCCCGGTGACGAACATGTAGGAGCTGTCGCGGACCATGAAGATGAAGTCGGTCATCGCCGGCGAATAGACGTCGCCGCCGGCGCAGGGGCCCATGATCACCGAGATCTGCGGGATGACGCCGGACGCCTGGACGTTCCGCTTGAAGACCTCGCCATAGCCGCCGAGCGCCGCGACGCCCTCCTGGATGCGGGCGCCGCCGGCATCGAAGATGCCGACGATGGGCGCGCGCATCTTCAGCGCCATGTCCTGGATCTTGATGATCTTCTGGGCGTGGGTCTCGGAGAGCGAGCCGCCGAAGACGGTGAAATCCTTGGAGAAGACGAAGACGGTGCGGCCATTGACCGTGCCCCAGCCGGTGACGACGCCGTCGCCGGGGATCTTCTCGGCCTTGTCCATGCCGAAATCGACCGCCCGGTGCTGCACGAACATGTCGAACTCCTCGAAGGAGTCCTTGTCGAGCAGAAGCTCGATCCGCTCGCGCGCCGTCAGCTTGCCGCGCCCATGCTGCGCCGCAATCCGCCGCTCGCCACCGCCGAGCCGAGCACCCGCGCGACGCGATTCGAGCTGTTCGAGAATGTCCTTCATGGCGAAGCTCCGCAGCCGACTGACGATCTCCCACCGGCTTAAGCGGCGCGGGACGGGCTGTCTATCGGATGCCGGCGGCGCAGACATTCTCCGGTCGCGTCGAAACGTCATTGCGAAGGCGCGCTTCGCTGCGGCCGGATGACGGTGCAGATTGGTCGAAAAGGCTACGCGTCACGCGGCCAGCTGCATCACCTCCGGAGCGCTTTCGAGCGAAGCGGCCGCGGTTCGCGTGAAGAAATCGCGATAAATCAAAGAGATGGCGCATTCCGGTGTTTCAGGGAAACGCGGAGATGCGCTAGCCCTGCATCAGCAGCAGCACGGCCGCGTCGTATTCCTTGCGCCTGAGCACCCGGCGTTCGGCCGCTTCCTCGTCCTGGCCCCAGATCCCGATCTGATAGTCCTCGTCGAGATGGGCGGCGGCCCAGGCCGCCTCGGCGTCGATCAGCCCCTCGGCGAGGGCGAGCGTCAGGATGGTCGACCCCGTCAGGGTCATGACATTATGGGCGCCGGCGAGGGCGATCGGGGCGGGGATCGCCGCGACGCGTTTTTCCACCGCGTCGAGCACGGTCTGCGGCTGCTCGGCGAAGACGACGCCCTGCGCCATGACGAAGCGGCCGCCGATCCGGGCCTCCAAAGCGGCGATCAGCGGGTTCCAGACCTGGTCCTGGCGCTCTACCAGTTCGCGCGGCTCGCCGGCGCGGTAGCAGAGCGCGTCGCTGCCGGCGTAGCGGACGATCTCGGCGCGGACCGCCTCGTGCTGGTCGGCGACGCCGTCGAGCGCCGAGTTGACCAGCCGGGTCATCGGCATCCGGGCGGGGTCGATCTCCCCCTCCTGCGCCTGCCATTCGGCGGCCAGCGCCTGCGCGACGGCGTGGGAGGCGACCGCCAGCGGCTTGCGGGCCGGGGTGCGGGCGGTGCGGCCGTCGAGCGCGACTTGGAAGAGGCCGTCGCGCTCCAGCGCTTCGGCCTTCTCGTAGAAGCGCTTGGGCAGCGGGTTGCGCATCGCCTGCTGGGCGGCGGCGACAGGGTCGGGCTGGCGCTGGCCGGGGGAGCCGAAGCGCGCGAGGAAATCATCGGTCGACATGGCTGCGTCCATAGCGCATCCGCGGCCCCGCGCGAAACGGCTTCGTGCCGGTGCGCGCTGTCTCCGGGCGTTGACCCTTGCCGGGCAGGGGACTAAACGCCTTCTCCCCGGACGCCATTCGCGTCCGCGAGGCGCGCGAGAGGGCATCATGTTGGAGAGTGCGGGAACCCGGTGAGGTTTCGCTGAGGCGAGACCTGATCCAGCGCCGGGTGAGAGATCCAGACCACAGGGTCGGCTTTCGCCGCGGCGCTTGTCATGGTTCCATGCACAGGCTTTTCCATCATGAACGTTTCGCGGGACGAGCAGCGCGTGCTGCACGTGCTGGCCCGTGGCGGGCAGATCCGCCATCTTCGCGGCGAGAACCGCCGTATCCATCATGTCGAATGCTTCACCCATGAAGGTCATCTTCTGAGTGATTGCACGCTCGCCATCTTTGCCGGCCTCAAGCGCAAGCGGCTGATCGAGTCGCGGCAGGGCGCGCCCTACCGCATCTCCCGGCTCGGACGGCTCGCCGTCCGCAGCCAGGCCGACAACAGGTGACGACAGGCGGGAGGGCGCAGGCCCTCCCGCCACGCCGGCCGTGCTCGTCAGCGTTTCAGGCGGCCTGGCGGATGCGCTGGAGGAAGGTGCGGACCTGGCTGTCGAGCTGCGCCGCCTGCTCTGCGAGCTTCTCGGCGGCGTCGGAGACGCAACCGGCCGCCGACCCGGCTTCATTGGCGACGCCGATGACGCGGTGGATGGTGTCCGAGGCCATCTCGGCATCCTGCGCCGTGCTGCCGATATTCTCGGCGATGCCGGCGGTGGCCTGGTCCTGCTGGGCGATGGCGGCGGCGACCGAGGCCGAGACGTCGTTCAGCGAATTGATCGAGCCGCCCATCACCTCGATCGCCTGCACGGCTTCGGAGCCGGATTCGTGGATGGCGGCGATCCGCTTCTGGATGTCGGCCGTCGCCTGCGAGGTCTGGCTGGCAAGCGCCTTGACCTCCTGGGCCACGACGGCGAAGCCCTGCCCCTGGACGCCGAAGCGGGCCGCCTCGATCGAGGCGTTGAGGGCCAGGAGGTTGGTGCGCTCGGCAATGGTCGAGATCAGCTGGACGATCTGGCCGATATCCTCCGCCTTCCGCGAGAGGTGCTGGACCGTGCTCAGCACGTTGTGGGCGCTGCTGGTGGTGAATTCGACGACCCGGCTCGTGGCGCCGACCTGCTCGCGCAGCTCGCCGATCGCGCTGGCGAGCCCGTTCGTGGCGATGGTGGCGGCGGTGACGGCCGTGGCGGCCTGATCGGAGGAGGTGGCTGCGGCCAGCGCGCCTTCCTGGACCCGGCGCGCGCCTTCGGACATCTGCGAGGCGGCCCTGCGCAGGGGCGCGACCGAGGCGAAGACCTCGCCTGCTATGCCGGCCACCTCCACTTCGAGATCGTCGGCGATTTCCAGCACCAGCGCCTGCCGTTCCAGCGCCGCCTGCAGCGTGGTCCTGGCGAGATCGCGCTCGGCCTGCTCGGCGACGAGGCGCGCGGCATTTGCACGCTCGCTTTGCGCTTCGGCGTTGATGAAGGCGGCCCGCAGGGTGATCACGACCCAGCTCAGAGCGCTGTTCTGTACGACCACGATGACGGCATGGAGCAGCACGCGGCGGCCGTCGCTGCCGCCGGGAAAGACACCTTCCGGATAGACCAGGTTCAGGCCGGCATGATGCGCCGCGATCGCGACCGCGGTGGTGACGAAGATGCGCCAGTCGAGCCAGCCCGCGGTGATGGCGAGCGCGGCGAAGAAGCTCATATGGATGTCGGGCTGATAGGGATGACCCGCCGTGACATAGACCAGCAGCATGACCTGGCCGACCAGCGCGAGGGAGCTGGCCTGGCGGGTCAGCCAATCCGGCCCGCGCAGCTGCCAGAGAATGGTCGGAACCGCCGCGAGGGCGAGGGCGGCGAGCGTGAGACTCGCGCCCGGCAGTTCGAAGCCCTGGACGCAGGCCGCCACCAGAACGAATTGGAGCCAGAGCAGGGTGGTGAGCAGAAGGCCGAAGCGCCGGCGAAACTGTTCAACCAGATTCATGGCCTGCTCCCTGAGACCGCGCCGACATCCATGCAGAGTTTCGCCAGGCTGGCGTCGAGCACGAGCCAGGCGCCGGCGGCGTAGAGCTTGCCGGCATAATCCGCGGTCTCGGCTGTGCTGACGGCGACCGGCCGGCTGGAACTGAGCGCCAGGATCGCGCCGCCGGAAGCGGCGATGGCGGCGATCATCCGGGATTCGCCGGAGCCGGGCGGGAACAGGGCCACCACCGGCCGTCCTTCGACCGGCTGGCCGGCCAGGAGCAGGAGTGCCAGGGCCATCAGCGGACCGACAGTGAGGCCGAAGAGCAACTCGCGCATCGTGCTCCCCCAGACCGGTGAGCCGGCGTCGGCAGACGCCGTTGACCGAGAAGCGCGTTTCGTCGCCGCAAGGCTACGCCGGACTCTAGACTGTAATGGTTGAGCAATCCTTGCCGTCACGCCGGCCCCTCGCGCATCGCCCGGGCCGCGAACAGCCACCGGCGGGCATAGGCCACCGGCAGGCATGGGCCGCCGGCAAGAATTTTCGCCGCCGGGCGGGGGAGGCGGGAACTTCGGGCTCGCCGGTGCGTCCTTCGGACATTACAATCTCTTCATCATCGCGCCATCACGGCGTGAGGGGCGCTCGGCCAGGCTGCGGCCATCGTCTGCCGGCTTCGAGACCCGAGACAGCGAACCGTCGTCAGTCAACGAAAACGGAGAGCTTTTCATGAAACGCCTAGCCCTCATCGCCGCATCCGGCGCAGCGGCTCTCGCCGCGACCCTGGCCGTCGCCCAGCCGCAGCCGATCCCCCTGGCGCAAGCAGGGCAGAGCGCGCAGCATGGCGGCAGCGGCGGCGAGAAGGCCGATCGCAGCGACCGCCGCGAGGAGATGCGCGAGCGGCGCGCCGAACGGATGACGGCGCAGCTGAACGAGCGTCTCGCCAAGCTTCGCACCGATCTGAAGCTGAAGCCCGAGCAGATCGCCGCCTTCGAGAAGATCGAGGCGCTGATCAAGCGCAATGCCGAGCAGCGTCGCGAGCGCATGTCCCAGATGCGTGACCAGCACGAGAACCTTCGCCATGCCGACATCATGGAGCGGCTCGACATGATGGCGACGCGGCAGATGGAGCGTGCCACCCGCTCGAAGGAGATGGCGGATGCGGTGCGCCCGCTCTGGACGACGCTGTCGGACGAGCAAAAGACCGTGGCCCGCCGCGCCATGCGCGAAATGAGGGCCGAGGGCCGCGGCCGGATGATGGAGATGCACCGTCGCATGCGTGACCATGACGACGATCGACGCGACGATGATCGCAGGTCGCGGCGCTGGCGTGATCGCGACCATGATCACGACCGCAGCTGGTATCGCGATCGCGACTACGATAGCGACCGGTTCTGAGGATCCGGCTCCGGCAAGCGCCGGGGATGAATGACAAGACGGCCGGGCGCGAGCCCGGCCGTTGTCATTGTTGCGTATTATGCGACAGGCTATAGCCGGCGAGCTTGGCGGGGGCAGGCCGGTGCGCTTCATCCAGACGTTCGAACTCTATTCCTTCCTCGATTCCGTCGTCAGTCTCGGCGTCGCCTTCGTGCTCGGGGTGCTGATCGGCGCCGAGCGGCAGTATCGCCAGCGTACGGCGGGCCTGCGCACGACGGTGCTGGTCGCGGTCGGCTCGGCCGCCTTTGTCGATCTCGCCATGGCGATGGGCGGCACCTCGGACGCGATCCGGGTCATCGCCAACGTGATCACCGGCATCGGTTTTCTCGGTGCCGGCGTGATCATGAAGGAGGGCCTGAACGTCCGCGGCCTCAACACCGCCGCGACGCTCTGGTGCGCCTCGGCTGTCGGCGCCTGCGCGGGCGCCGACATGGTCGCCGAGGCGGTGCTGGTCACCGTCCTGGTGCTCGCCGGCAACACGCTGCTGCGCCCGCTCGTCAATGCGATCAACCGGATTCCGCTGGACGAGAAGGCCCTCGAGGCGACCTATGAGGTGGTGTTGACCTCGAGCGGTGCGGCACTGCCGACGGTGCGCGATGCCCTGGTCGAGCATCTCGACAACGCGAAGTATCCGGCGAGCGATGTCCGGACGGTCGAGCGGGGCGACGACATGGTGGAGATCACCGCCGTCCTGATCAGCACCGCCGTCGACCGGCGGGAGCTGGACCAGGTCGTCGATCGGCTCGGGCGCATTCCCGGCGTGAAGCACGCGACCTGGGAAAGCAGCACCGCGGACTGACCGGCGGTGTCCGGCTGGCGTCGGGGCTCGCATCGGATAGAACCTGTTAGGCTGGCCCGGCCGCTCGCGAATCACGGGCAGCCATCCCGCCGGCTCCCGTCGGCTGGGTCCCGGAAGAAGAGGAGAGCGCGGTGCATCGCTATCTGAGATTGAAGTCCCTCGTGCTTCTGGGGGCGCTGCTGGCCGGTTTCGTCGCGCCGCTGCCGCTGGTCGCGACCGCGCAGGCCCAGGTGTCCGGCACCTCGCGCCAGAGCGCCAATCGTGGGCATGTGAACCGGCCGCAACACCGTCCTCATACGCGCCCGCATCACCGGCCGGTCGCTCGTCCGCATCCCCATCATCGGCCGCGCCATGGTGTCCGGCATCATCCGCGGCACAATGTCGTCGTGGTGCATCCGCACCGGCGCTGGAACCGTGGCGGCGCGATCGCGGCCGGTGCGGCGATCGGCTTCATCGCCGGCGCCGCAGCCACCTCTTGGGCGGGTCCGCCGCCGCGAGCCGGCTATTGCTGGTACTATACCAACCGGGCTCGCACGCACGGCTTCTGGGACTGGTGCCCGCGCTGAGCAGGCTGGCGAGGGCGCCGGGCGGCTATCGCATCGGACCGAAAAGTGACCTCCACTTCTCGGAAAACTCCGATGCGATAACACTGAGATAGATCACCCTTACCGCGTCCAAACGGACGCGGCGATCTGAAGACCGCCCGGCTCCCTTGCATGAACGGGCTGAGGCCTTGCACCTGCGGCGATTGACTTGCCAGAGGCCGGCCCCACCTTGCCGCCGGTCGGCGGCGTCGCGGATATCATGTGTTTGGGAGCGGTTGCGCAGGTGCTCGTCGGGGCGCTTTCTCCCGGCCTGGCGCAGGCGCAGCCTCAAGACGTCGCCCTTCTTGAGTCTATCCAGAAGCTTGCGATCTGCGGCTGAGAGGTGGCGCGAGCGGCAGCGGGGGCGATCAATGACGCGCGGCTTGCGCGCCCTGCATCTCCACCCTGAACCTCACCAGCTGCCGGAACAGCGGCACTGTCCTGAAATCCTCGTCGAATCCCCAGCCGGGGCGTGGTGCCTGCTTCCGGCTTTCCAGAAGCCCCAGCCATGTCAGAGGGCGCAGGACCCGCGACACCATGGCGAACTCCGGAAGGTCCTGCGCCGGAACCTCGAGCAAGGTCTCCATCACCGTGCAGGACTCCGTCAGTGTCCCGGCGCTCGACCATTCATGCGCGCTCACCGACAGGCTCCAGAGAATCACGCCCATATGGTGCTGCGGCCAGAACTCGATCGGGTTCCGGTCGAAGTCCTGAAGGTTCATCTTCCAGAAGACCGCCTCGAACAGCGCTGCGAGCAAGGCAGGAGCCGCTTCAGGGGCGAGCATGGCCTTGCCGGCCCTGCTCGCCCTCAGGATCCCAGAACGCTTCCGCAGCAGGCCCGCAGCCTGCAAGGCGATCCGGGTGAAGAGGACCCCGTAGGCGTCGTGCTCGTTGATGACCTTGCTCGTCGCGAGGATGTCGGCCTTGTCGTATCCCGGCCATTCCGTTTGGTCGAAGACATGCCGGACATCGACGCGCTTCAGGGCTCCGGCGGGCGTCAGGACGAGGCCGCCCTTCTCTACGGCAAGTCCTAGCAAAAGGCGTGCGGCCTGGACCATGGGGGCAAGAAGAGCTGCCTCGGCGGGGACGTCGTCGGGCGTGAGGCGGAGCGCTCGCGGGACCCTGCCGGGCGGCTCCAGGAGCGCCTTGAGGGAGGCTGGCTCGAGATGAGCCCAGGCGGGAGGAATAGCAGTCACGCAGGAAGCCTAGGCGGGCCGGAGCAAAGGCTCAACAGCCCGGCCAAGAAAGCTCCGAAAAGCGTGTGCGAGAGTGCCGCAAGATCATCGCGCCCGGACCGCCCGGGCGACGACCGTGCCCGCAAACGAAAAGGGCGGCTCCGAAGAACCGCCCTTTCCTGATTCCGGTTTTCGATTCTTGCCAGAGGCTTGCGGCCTCCGGCTGAGAGATCGGATCAGCGCGAGTAGAACTCGATGACCAGGTTCGGCTCCATCTGCACCGCATAGGGCACGTCCGACAGGGTCGGGGTGCGGGTGAAGGAGGCGGAGAACTTGTTGTGGTCGGCGTCGATGTAGTCAGGCACGTCGCGCTCGGCGAGGGCGGCCGACTCGATGACGATGGCGAGCTGGCGCGAGCTCTCCTTGACCGCGATCACGTCGCCCGGCTTGACCTGGTAGGACGCGATGTTGACGCGCTTGCCGTTCACGGTGATGTGGCCGTGATTGATGAACTGGCGAGCGGCGAAGACGGTCGGGACGAACTTGGCGCGGTAGATCACCGCGTCGAGACGGCGCTCGAGCAGGCCGATCAGGTTCTCGCCCGAATCGCCCTTCAGGCGGGTCGCCTCGGCGTAGTAGCGGCGGAACTGCTTCTCGGAGATCGAGCCGTAATAGCCCTTCAGCTTCTGCTTGGCGCGCAGCTGCGTGCCGAAGTCGGAAGGCTTGCCCTTGCGGCGCTGGCCGTGCTGGCCGGGGCCGTATTCGCGGCGGTTGACCGGGGACTTCGGGCGGCCCCAGATGTTCTGACCGAGGCGGCGGTCAATCTTGTACTTCGCCTCATGGCGCTTCGACATGTCGCGTGTCCTCTTGGTTCGCGATTTTGAGGACCGCGCCCTCCTTCTCCCCGTTTCCGGGGCGACAGATCCGGCTTCCGAAGGGAGCGGATCACGGGTGCGGAAAAAGCCACGCGGCCCCGTGAGGAGCCGCGCGACGCCGGTGCCTATGCGGGAATTGCCGGCGGAAGTCAATGCGCCGGCGCGATATCGGCATGGCCGTGGCCAGGCATGGGCGCCTGCGCGCTCCAGCTCAGGCCGGCATCGCCTCGATCTCGACCCGCGCCAGGCCGAAGCCGGCCAGCGCGATCCGGGCCGGCCCGCTCAGCCGGGTGCCGGCGGTGAAGACGGCGCAGGCCTCGCCGGCGTCGCGCCAGTCGCCGGCCGGGCCGAGCAGTTGCGTGACGCGCCGCGCGACGGCGGGGGCGGGGTCGATCCACTCCACCGGCCAGGGTGCGAGGCGGCGATAGCGTGCCAGCAGCAGCGGGTAATGCGTGCAGGCGAGCGCCACCACATCGGTGCGCCTGCCGTCGCGCGCGACGAAGCAGGGGGCGATCTCGGCCAGCACGTCGCTGTCGCCGATCGTCTCGCCCTTCAGGGCCGCCTCGGCGAGGCCGGCAAGCCGGGTCGCGCCGACCAGCGTCACCTCGCAGCCGCCGGCATAATGCTCGATCAGCCCGCGTGTGTAGTCGCGCGCCACGGTTCCCGGCGTCGCCAGAACCGAGACGAGGCCGCTGCGGCTGCGCGCGGCGGCGGGCTTCACCGCCGGAACGGTGCCGACGAAGGGGATGGGGAAACGGGCCCGCAGCGCCGGGAGCACCAGCGTAGAGGCCGTGTTGCAGGCGATGACGACGAGGTCGGGATGGAAGCGCGCGACCAGCCGCTCCATCACCGCGAGCACGCGGGCGATCAGCGCCGCCTCGCTCAGCCTTCCATAGGGAAAGGCGGCGTCGTCGGCGGCGTAGACGATGTCGGCATCGGGGCGGCTGGCGACGACTTCGCTCAGCACGGTCAGGCCGCCGAGACCGGAATCGAACAGGAGGATGGTCGGGCGGCGTTGCGGCATCACCGCGCTGCGATGGCAGTTTCCGGCGAGGAGATCGACTTGCATGAGGTGGTTACCGACCGGAGTCCGCAAAGCCCGATTGGGGCCCTGGTCCGTTAAGGGAGGATGAATGTGGCGAGAGCGCGCTGGGGATAATTTAGTTGACTTTGTCCATTAAAGCTCATTTCTCGGAAGCAGGAGGCCATCATGCCAGCCATCGCTCCTCATGCCATCGATGCGATCCGCCGCTTCAATCGTTTTCACACCCGCTGGGTCGGGGCATTGGGCGGCGATCTCCATGGCTCTGGCTTCGGCCTGACGGAGGCGCGGGTGCTCTACGAGCTGGCGCAGCGCGACGGCTGGCGCGCCGGCGAGCTGGCCCGCGAGCTCGGTCTCGATCCAGCCTATCTCTCGCGGCTGCTGAAGCGTTTCGTGACGCTGGGCTGGCTCGCGCGTGAAAGGGCGGAAGGCGACGCACGGGCGCTGAAATTGCAGCTGACGGAGGCCGGGCAGGCCGCGTTCCGGCCGCTGGACCAGGCTTCATGCGATCAGGCGAGTGCGATCCTGTCTCGGCTCGATCCGGCCGGGCAGACTGCGCTCGTGGGCGCACTCGACCTGGCGCAGAGGCTGCTCTCCGGGGACAGCGCGGCGCGGCGCATGGTGACGATCCGCGAGCACCGGCCCGGCGATATCGGCTGGGTGATCTCGGCCCATGGCCGGCTCTATGCGCAGGATTATGGCTGGGACATCAGCTTCGAGGCGCTGGTCGCCGAGATCGCCGCGAAATTCCTGCGCGAATTCCAGCCTGGACGGGAGCGCTGCTTCATCGCCGAGCTGGACGGCGCGCCGGTCGGCTCGGCCTTCGTGGTGCGCGAAAGCGAGGAGGTCGCGAAGCTGCGGCTGGTGCTGGTCGAGAAGCGCGCGCAGGGCCTCGGCCTCGGCAAGAAGCTGGTGCGCGAGGCGGTCGGCTTCGCCCGCGCCGCCGGCTATCGCCGGATGGTGCTGTGGACCAACGACATCCTGCATGCTGCGCGGGCGATCTACGTCGCCGAGGGTTTTCGGTTGGTGGCCGAGGAGAAGCATCATTCCTTCGGGCAGAATCTGGTCGGCCAGAACTGGGAGCTCGCACTGTAGGGGGCAGGGACCCGCCGCACGCTTGGCAGGTAGGAAAGGCCGCGCTCAGGCCTTGAGGCGCGCGACCGCCGCGGCCGCCATGCGCCCGGCCAGCGTCGCGCCGCCGGCCGTCATGGCGCCGCCCCCCGCGGTCGCCTCGCCGGCGAGCCAGAGGCGCCCGGCGATTGGCTCGGCCAGGATGTCGCGGGCGCCGGCATGGCCGGGCAGGCAGACCGAATAGGAGCCGCGCGCGAAAGGATCGGTCCACCAGGCCGGGAAGGAGACCGGCCCGGCAGCCTTGCGGAACTCCGGCCCGATCATGTTGGCGAGCAGGTCTACGACATGGGCGCGGGCGGCTTCAGGCCCGGAATGCGAGAGCTCGCGGGCATAGTCGCCGCCGCAGAAGCCGACAACCAGGTCCTGATCGCCGGGGAACAGGTCGAAGTTCATCAGCCGGCCATTGGCGCCGGCCTCGAAATAGCTGGTGCCGGGCGCGATGCCGAAGCGGTTGCCGCCGACCTTGAGCGCGATCTTGGTCAGAGCGCCCATGCCGATGCCGGAAAGCGCGCCCTGCGTGCGGGCTGGCAGTGCCGGGGTGAAGCGGATCGCGCCGGCCTTGAGCACGCCGACCGGCACGGTGACGATGCAGGCGCGGGCGTTGAGCGTGCCTGAAGCCGTGGTGATCGCGACGCCGGGACCGTCCCAGCGGATCGCGGTGACGGTCTGGTTCAGGCGGATGTCGAGCCCGGCGCCATAGCGCGCCACCAGATTGCCGTAGCCGCTTGGCACGACATAGTCCTCGCCGGCCCAGAGGCGCTGATAGTCGCGGGCCGAGATCCGGGATGCTTCCTCGCCGATCGAGAGCAGCAGGCCGGAGGAGGCGATCGGCGCGAGGTCGGGACCGAGATTGCCCAGCAGTTCGGCGATCGACAGGTCGCGCGTCTTGAGGTCCGCGGTTTCGAGCCGGCGGTCGATCTGGCCGAAGGCGCCGCGGCGGCGCTGGCGATCGCCCTGCGACATCGGCTGGCCGTTCTGGAAGAGCTGGAAGCCGCCG
Organism: Allobosea sp. NPDC055594; assembly: GCF_053618995.1. Classification (NCBI taxonomy): domain Bacteria; kingdom Pseudomonadati; phylum Pseudomonadota; class Alphaproteobacteria; order Hyphomicrobiales; family Alloboseaceae; genus Allobosea; species Allobosea sp. NPDC055594. The sequence continues at coordinate 165,028 of NZ_JBSHIO010000010.1, read as the reverse complement.
CCCCAGCTTTCATTCGGCGTTGCGATGCCGAGTTCCTGGGCGATGGTGGTCCAGGGGTTGCGCTCGGCCCAGTGGATGAACATCGCGCCGGCGTCATAGGAGGGGCCGAGCGAGGAATCGGTGAAGGTGCGCCCGCCCAGGCGATCGCGGCCCTCGAGCACGATCACGGCGCGCCCCGCCGCCTGCAATTGCCGTGCGGCGGCGATGCCGGCCGCGCCGGCGCCGATGACCACGACGTCATGGTCACGAGCCTGTGCCCGACCGGAACCGGCCGAGGCCGCGGCCATGGCCGCAGAGCCCAGCAGCAGTTTCCGGCGGTCGAGCATGGCGTGAGCTTCCCTCCGCATCTTGCACTGCATCATGCCACCCGAAGCCGAGGCTGCAAGGCGCAAAGCGCGATGCCCGGTGCCGGTGCGTTCACGAGATGGGGAGGCGGCGCACCAGGCTCAAGGCGCGGGCCCGAACGCAGGTCCGGTGCCGGCGCGAGATGCGCGCAAGGCGACCCTCCCCGGGGGGCTGTCCGGGCACTGGCTCCGCGGTGGGCGGCTCCGCCTGCCTGCCGGAAACAGGGATATCGAGCTGAGTGCAGATTAGAATTATAATAAATACGTAGTTCTTCTCAGTAAAGAGAATCATTTGACAGTCAAAATTGATTTTCCTATTCGCTGGTGCTGAAATTAAGGCAGGGTCCTTAGTTTAAAACGATTGCAAACTATCAAATGACTTCGCTTTTGAAGTCTTCGGCTAGGACGGGATTGGGGCTATGGGCGATTACTCCGGTGGGCTGCGACATGGCGTGGCGCTTGGGGCTTTGGTGCTGGCGATGGCGGCGCCGGCGGCAGCGCAGCAACAGCGGCAGGCGGAACGCAGCGTAGGCGAGCAGGCCGTGACGCTCGACGCTATCGTCGTGCAGGGCGAGGCGGTGACGGCGGCCCCGTTGGTCGCTGGCCCGACGACGACGACGACGACACGTGCGGAGCTCGACCGGGCGCAGGTCCAGAGCATCCAGGAGTTGTCGCAGCGGCTGGAGGCCGGCATCACCTTCAACCGCAACAATGGTTCGGTGAACATTCGCGGCCTCGACGGCGCCCGCGTGCTGACGACGGTCGATGGCATCCGTCAGCCCTTCATCCAGGACAACCGCATCGACCGCAGCATCGGTACGGCCTTCGACTTCGATTCGCTGTCGACGCTTGATCTGTTGCGCGGCGGAAGCGGTGCCAGCACGCTCGGCTCGGGCGCGCTCGGCGGCGCGCTCGCGGTGCGCACGCTCGATCCTGAGGACCTCATCCGGCCCGGCAAGACCTTCGGGGGGCTCGCCAAGACGGGCTTTGACACGACCGACAAGGCCTGGTTCGGCAGCGGCGCCGTCGCTGGCCGGTTCAAGGATACCTGGCTGATGATCCAGGGCGGGCTGCGCCGCGGGCACGAAACGGAAAACCGCGGGAACAACCCGACCATCGGCGCGAGCCGCACGGAGCCGAACCCGGTCGACTTCAACCAGTACAGCTTCCTCGCCAAGCTGCATCAGTATGTGAATGAGGTACATCGCTTCGGGCTGACCGGCGAGATCTTCAAGCGCTCCGACGAGATCCAGACGCGCACCAGTGCCGTCTCGCTCACCGGCAATTATCGCCCGGGTCGACACGCGACCCAGGAGGATGTCGAGCGCAAGCGCGTCTCGCTGACCTATGACTACAAGCTGCCGGGCGGCCTCATCGACGAGGCCCATGCCAATCTCTACTGGCAGGGCGTGACGCGGAACTCGATCCTCAATGCCTACCGCTTCACCAGCGTGATCGGGCCCTATGCCCGCAACAATGAGGTCGAGGAAAAGGCCTTCGGCTTCAATGGGCACCTGATCAAGAGCTTCATCACCGGCCCGGTGTCGCATCGGCTCCTGCTCGGCACGGAGCTGAGGTCATCGACGCTCGATCAGTATTCGGCCGGCCTGGACAGCTGCCGCAGGCCCTATACGGGCGCCTTCGCCGCCTGCAACAACCTGCACAGCAACCAGTCCGACACGCCTCGCGTCGAGGGCAAGCTGGTTGCCTTCTATGCGCATCACCAGTTCGGCTTCCTCAACGACACGCTGCGCCTGACGCCCGGTGTCCGCTTCGACTGGTATGAGGAGGCTCCGAAGGCGACGGCGAGCTATATCGGCAGCGCAGCCTATAGCGGCAGAATGCCGGCCAGTTCGAGCGATGACGCCTGGTCGCCGCGCATCCGCCTCGAATACGACATCCTCAAGAATGCGCCCTATGTGAAGGATGTGACGCTGTTCGCGCAGTGGTCGAAGGGCTTCCGCGCTCCGACCGCCAGCGAGCTTTACGCGACCTTCGGCGCCGTCGGCACCTATCTTCGCACCGGTAATCCCGACCTGCGGCCGGAGACCAGCAACGGCATCGATGTCGGCGTCCGCTTCGGCGACAAGGCCCTCGGCGGTACGCTGACCTATTTCCACACCGATTATCGCAATTTCATCGAGCAGACGCAGATCGCCGCACCCGGCGGGCTCTACCCGCAGGGCGGCATCACCGCCTATCAGAACGTCGCGCGGGCCCAGATCTCCGGCTTCGAGGCCAATATGCAATATGCCTTCGCGCCGAACTGGCTGGTGCGCGGTTCGTTCTCCTATGTCCAGGGCAAGAACAAGGACAACAATACGCATCTCAACTCGATCCCGCCGGTGCAGGGCATCGTCGCGGTCGCCTATGGCACCGATAACTGGGGGGCGGAGGTGTCGGCCAAGTTGGCCGGGGCGCGCAAGGATGTCGCGGCCACGACCGGTACCTCGCAGGGCTTCCAGGCGCCGGGCTACGCGATCTTCAACGCCTCGGCCTGGTGGCGGCCGATGCCGCAGATCGCCGATCTCGAATTGCAGGTCGGCGTCTACAACATCTTCGACCGCAAGTACTGGGACGCGGTCAATGTTCCGACTGGCGTGCTCGCCCAGGCGCGCGACTATTACAGCGAGCCCGGCCGTACCGTGAAGGCGACGCTGAAGTACCAGTTCTGAACGCCGGCGCGCCTTGAACAGAAAGAGGCCGGCGTCCTTGACGCCGGCCTCTCGGCGTTTGCGAACCTGTCCTATCCATCGGACCGAAAAGTGGACTCTACTTTTCGGAAAACTCCGATGCGATAACACTGAGATAGATCACCGTGACCGCGTCCGAACGGACGCGCGGTGATCTAGTCGCGCAGCGGCTTCAGTGCGCCAGCCCATTTGCCGAGCTCGGTGAGCAGGTCGGCGGCGCTCTTGCGGTGCAGGTCGTTGGCGGCGAAGACCCCGTCCTTGATCGACTGGCCGACCATCGGAACCGTGACGGCTTCCATGATCGGCATCATCTTCAGGGTGGTGACGATCTGCTTGGTCAGCTGGACGGCGCGCAGTCCGCCGGAAACGCCGCCATAGCTGACGAAGGCGCAGGGCTTGTAGGTCCACTCGCCATAGACATAGTTCAGCGCGTTCACGAGGGCAGGCGTCGGGCCGAAATTGTATTCCGGCGTGACGAAGACATAGGCGTCCGCAGCCTCGACGCTGGCGCTCCAGCGCCTGGTGTGCTCGTGGAGATAGTCGCGCATGACGGGGTGCTTCGGCTCGTCATAGACCGGCAGCGCGAAGTCGGCGAGGTCGACGAGATGGGCATCGAAGCCGGGATCAGCCTGCGCGACCCCGTGAAACCAGTTGGCGACCGCCGGGCCGACGCGGCCGGGGCGGGTGCTGGCGATGATGGTGTGCAGCCGAAGCGTCATGCGGTTCTCCTGGGGGATGGTTTGCGTGAAGGGGCCGGGTCGGCAGCCCGTCGCAGCGGATGGTGGTCGGCCGGCCTGCGGCAGGAACGGTGCGGGCGAACTCCGGGAGCGATTTTGATTGCGCTTTCACGCATCGCGCAAGCCCGGCGTCCAGCCTCCCCGAAATGAGGCGGCTAGCGGGCCAGCGAGCTGTCCCAGACGTGAAGCAGCAGGGTCTTGAGCTGCCCGAAACGATCGGAGCCGAGTTCGGCGCTCCACTCGCGCTCGATGTCGCGTAGGACTTCGATCATTTTCGAGAACGCGGCGTGTCCGCGTTCGGTCAAGCGGATCACGCGAGCACCGCTCTCGCCCGGCATATCGGACCGGGCGATGTAGCCGAAGGCCTCAAGGCTCCGGAGCAACTGGTTCATCGCCTGCTTGCTCATGCCTGCGCGCTCGGCGAGCGTGCCTGGGCGAACTCCGTCGGGGCCGGGAAACTGCAGCACTGCCATATGCGGCAGTCGCAGTTCATCAAAGCCGCCGGCATTGAGTTCCTTGATCAGCCGGCGCTGGATCGCCTGGGCCGGAACGCGCAGCAGGGCGCCGATCAACATGTCCTCGGTCTTCATCGGTAGGCCTTCGGCGACAGGATGTTGACTTCCGGTAAATGAAGTTTACCAATCAAGGGGTAAATCTAGTTTACGGATGGAGCTTGCACAATGCCACAGCGTGCCATCGACAGTCGCGTCAATCCTTCCGACGAAATCATCGCCACCAAGGGGCTCACGGTTCGCTTCCTGCTAACCGGGGACGACTCGAAAGGCAGCATCGCGGCCTTCGAGCTCATGGTCCCGGCTGCGCAGCGATTGCCAGCGCCGGCGCACAGCCACGACCATTATGAGGAGACCATCTACGGCATCGACGGGGTGTTGACCTGGACCGTCGACGGAAAACAGATCGATGTCGGGCCGGGGCAGGCGCTGTGCATTCCGCGAGGCGCCGTTCATCGCTTCGACAATAATGGTGGCGAGGATGCGAAAATGCTCTGCGTCATTACGCCGGCCGCCATCGGCCCTGCGTATTTCCGCGAAGTTTTCGGGGTGCTCGACGCGGCGGCGGGTGGCCTACCGGACCGAGCCAGGCTGGCGGAGATCATGCGCCGCCATGGTCTGACGCCGGCAGTACCTCCGACATAGTCTGCCGCACTGGCGATTAGGGCTCGGCTTCAGGTCTCCAGTGCCCGGCTGGGCCTCCATAGCAATGGCCAGCCGCAGCCTTATGCCTTGTCCGGACGAGCCGCCATTGCCGGGAGCCTTTACGCCGCCGGCTCTTCCGGCCGTCGCCGGCGCGGGCCCTCAGTGAGAGACTTGAAGACGCCGCGCAGCGTGCGGGCCTCCTGCTCGGTCATTGCGAGGCGGTGCAGAATGTCGCGCAGATTGGCGCTCATGATCGCCTTCTTGCCCGGCGGAAAGAAGCCGCACTGGTCGAGCTCGGCCTCGACATAGTCGAACATCGAGAGCACCGTCGCCCGCGTCGCCGGCGGGGAGGGGTTGTTCTCGCGGAAGCTCGGCTCGCCGCCCGATGTCTTGAGCCATTCATAGCCGCAGAGCAGCACTGCCTGGGCGAGATTGAGCGAGGCGAAGGCCGGGTTGACCGGGAAGGTCAGGATCGCGTCGGCGAAGCTGATCTCCTCATTGGTCAGGCCGATGCGCTCGCGCCCGAACAGGATGCCGACGCGCTCGCCGCCGCCGATCCGCTCGCCAAGGCCGGGCATTGCCTCGGCCGGGGTGAAGACCCGCTTCATCTGGCCGCGCTCGCGCGCCGTCGTCGCCAGCACATGGTTGAGATCGGCGATGGCCGAGGCGGTGTCAGGATAGAGCCTGGCATTGTCGAGGATATGGGTCGCGCCCGAGGCGGCCGAGGTCGCGCCCTTTTTCAGCCCGCCGCCGGTCGGCCAGCCGTCGCGCGGCGCGACGAGCCGCATCTCGGAGAGGCCGAAATTCGCCATGGCGCGGGCACACATGCCGATATTCTCGGCGAGCTGGGGCTCGACCAGGATGACGATGGGAGCCTGCCCTGTGACGGGGGGGCGGGTGCGGTCGGTACCGGAGCCGGTCATGCGCGGGGTTTCCTGAAGCGGGCGCAGCTTTGCGCTCGCGGCCCGTGCGCCGTCAACCGGGCGGGGGCCATCGGGGCGCCGGAAATCACCGGCGTTTCCCCTGCTTTCTGCGCGCGCGGTCGATAACAGGCGACTCAGCCGGCGGCCTGCTCCACGGCCCGCATCACCCGCAGCGTGTTGCCGGAGGCGAGCTTGGCGAGGTTCGCCTCCGACCAGCCGCGGCGCAACAGCTCGGCGATCACGTTCGGGAAGGTCGAGACATCCTCAAGCCCTTCGGGCACGGCGCCGCCGAAGAAGTCCGAGCCGATGCCGACATGGTCATGGCCGATGCGCTGCGCGAGATAGTCGAGATGGTCGCAATACTCGGCGAGCGTCGCCTTGGGGCGCGGACCGGACTTCCTGACGATCTCGGCCTCCGCCGCCTTGTAGTCCAGCCCGTCCGGCGTCTTGCCGTACTGGTCCTTGGCCGGCCGGTGCCAGTCGCGCGAGGCCTGGCTGATGAAATCGGGCACGAAGGTCGCCATCACCACGCCGCCATTGCCGGCGACGCGGTCGAGCACGTCATCGGGAACGTTGCGCGGGTGGTCGCAGAGCGAGAAGGCGTTGGAGTGCGACCAGACCACTGGCGCGGTGGTGACGTCGAGCACGTCATGCATCGCCTTCGGCGCGACATGGGCGAGGTCGACGACCATGCCGAGCCGGTTCATCCGGCCGATCACCGCCTTGCCGAAGGCCGAAAGCCCGTTATGGCGCGGCGCGTCGGTGGCGGAATCGCACCAGTCATGCGTGCCGTTGTGGCAGAGCGTCATCAGGCGCACGCCGAGCCCGTGATAGGCGTCGAGCGCGTCGAGCTCGCCGTCGAGCGCCGAGCCGTTCTCGATCGTCATGAACAGGGCGATCCTGCCCTCGGCCTTGGCGGCGGCGACGTCGTCGGCGGCGAGACCAGGCCGGAAGACGTCGGCATGGCGGACGGTGACCGCGCGCATCAGCGCGATCTGGGCCAGGGCGAAGCCGGCCGGGTTCTTCTGGTTTGGCGGGACATAGGCCGCGAAGAACTGGCCGGCGAGCCGGCCGGCGCGCATCCGGGGAATGTCGGTATCGGTTTCGGGGTGGACCCGGCTGAGATCATAGGCGGCGACATCGCCCTTGGCCGCGGCGTCAAGCCGCAGGACATAGGGCATGTCGTTATGCCCGTCGATCAGGGCGACATGCTCCAGGAGCGTGAGCGCCCGCGCCTGCGCGGCGTCGGTGATGGGAGGCGAGGCGAGGGCCATGGCTTACCTTCGAAGGCAGGAATCGCGAGGGCCGATGGTGGCAGGAGCCGACCTGCTGCGCGAGTGCGAAAACCGTCTGGCCGCCATCGGTTTCGGGAGGTTTTCGCGCGCTATGCGGTTTCGAGCGTTTCGTATGCCCCAACCATGGTCGTATTTTTCCGTGAAGGGTGCGCAATTATCTTGCGAAAGAGGCTTGCGGGGCGGCAATTTCGTCCGGCAATTGCATATGCAAAGAGGCGCAGATTGCTTTTGACAGAAATGTGGCGCGGGTGGATTGTCGGCGGCGCAGACCGTTGCTAGCTCTGCGTCGCAATCGCATCCCGCATGCGTCGACGTCATGTCGACTCACAAGAACGGGCTGATTCGAGGGGACAGGCGTCGTCAATGGAAGTCTTCGTCCAGCAGCTCATCAATGGGCTGACCCTGGGGTCGATCTACGGCCTCATCGCCATCGGCTACACGATGGTCTTCGGCATCATCGGCATGGTGAATTTCGCCCATGGCGACGTCTTCATGCTCTCGGCTTTCATCGCGCTGATCTTCTTCATGCTGATCTCGGCCTGGCTCGGAGCCGGGCTGATCGTGCTGTCGCTGTTCTTCGTACTGATCCTGGCGATGTTCTTCACCTCGCTGTGGAACTGGACGATCGAGCGGGTCGCCTACCGGCCGCTGCGCGGCTCGTTCCGCCTTGCGCCGCTGATCTCGGCGATCGGCATGTCGATCTTCCTGATGAACTTCGTCCAGGTCGTGCAGGGGCCGCGCAACAAGCCGACGCCGCCGATGCTGAACAAGTCGATCCTGCTGATCGACAGCGCGACCTACCCGGTCTCGATCTCCTACAAGCAGATCATCATCATCGTCTCGACGGTCGTGCTGCTGGCCGCCTTCTGGTTCATCGTGCAGAAGACCTCGCTCGGCCGGGCCCAGCGGGCCTGCGAGCAGGACCGCAAGATGGCGTCCCTGCTCGGCATCGACGTCGACCGCACGATCTCGATCACCTTCGTGATGGGCGCCGCGCTCGCAGCCGTCGCCGGCGTGATGTACCTCGTGCTCTACGGCGTGGTCTCCTTCCATGACGGCTTCGTGCCCGGCGTGAAGGCCTTCACCGCGGCGGTGCTCGGCGGCATCGGCTCGCTGCCCGGTGCCGTGCTCGGCGGGCTGCTGATCGGCCTGATCGAGGTGATGTGGTCGGCCTATTTCACCATCGACTACAAGGACGTCGCGGCCTTCTGCATCCTGGCGGTGGTGCTCGTGTTCATGCCATCCGGCATCCTCGGCCGGCCCGAAGTCGAGAAGGTCTGACCCGATGGCCATCGACGCAACGACGCCGGCCAAGCGCCAGGCCGACATGATGGCGGCCCTGAAGGAAGCAGCCTTCGCCGGCCTGATCACCCTCGGCCTGTGCATCCCGATCATCTCCTGGGGCACGCGCCAGAACATCGAGAACCAGCTCGTCCTCGATCCGCGCTGGGACACGGTCGCCTGGGCGGTGGCGATCGTCTTCGTCGGGCGCTTCCTGATGGCGCTGCGCCAGCAGACGCGCGATCCGAACAAGCCGGCGGTCCGGCTCCTGCCGCATGGCACGATCGGCTTCTTCCAGCGCCATTCCGGCCTGTTCTCGCTGTTCGGCCTCGGCTTCCTGATCGTCTTCCCGATCATCGCGATCACGCTCGCCGGCTGGGGCGGGGCGCTGAAATGGATCGACAATTTCGGTGTCCAGATCCTGATCTATGTGATGCTCGGCTGGGGGCTGAACATCGTCGTCGGCCTCGCCGGGCTGCTCGATCTCGGCTATGTCGCCTTCTACGCGGTCGGCGCCTATTCCTACGCGCTGCTGGCCAAGAATTTCGGCCTGTCCTTCTGGATCCTGCTGCCGCTCTCGGGGATCCTGGCCGCCTTCTGGGGCATGCTGCTCGGCTTCCCCGTCCTGCGCCTGCGCGGCGACTATCTCGCCATCGTCACGCTCGCCTTCGGCGAGATCATCCGCCTCGTCCTGGTCAACTGGACGGATTTCTCGAACGGCTATGCCGGCATCTCCGGCATCCCGCGGCCGACCTTCTTCGGCATCCCGTTCACTGCCGCCGATAACGGCTTCGCCGCGGTGTTCGGGCTGGAGTTTACACCGCTCTACCGGACGATCTTCCTCTATTACGTCATCCTCTGCCTGGCGCTGCTCACCGCCTTCGTCAGCCTGAGGCTCCGGCGCCTGCCGGTCGGGCGCGCCTGGGAGGCGCTGCGCGAGGACGAGATCGCCTGCCGCTCGCTCGGCATCAATACCACCAACACCAAGCTGACGGCGTTCTCGCTCGGAGCGATGTTCGGCGGCTTCGCCGGCTCCTTCTTCGCGGCGCGGCAGGGCTTCATCTCACCCGAATCCTTCGTCTTCATGGAATCGGCGATCATCCTCGCCATCGTCGTGCTCGGCGGCATGGGCTCGCTCTGGGGCTGCGCCATCGCGGCGATCGCGATGATCGGCGGCACCGAGCTTTTGCGCGAACTCGACTTCCTGAAGCAGGTCTTCGGCAATGATTTCGACCCGACCAAGTACCGCATGCTGATCTTCGGCTTCGCCATGGTGGTGATCATGATCTGGAAGCCGCGCGGGCTGATCTCGACCCGCGAGCCTTCGGCCTTCCTCAAGGAGAAGAAGGCGATCTCGGCCGACATGGTCCAGGAAGGGCACGGCTGATGAGCGATGCGATCACCCTGCTCAAGGTCGAGCATCTGACGATGCGCTTCGGCGGCCTCACCGCCGTGAACGATCTCTCCTTCGAGGCACGTACCGGCGAGATCACCGCGCTGATCGGGCCCAACGGCGCCGGCAAGACCACGGTGTTCAACTGCATCACCGGCTTCTACAAGCCGACCGAGGGGCGGATGGCGCTGATCCATCCGCTGCCGGACACCGACCAGCTGATCGCCGACACGACCCAGCGCGGCGTCTCCTCGATCAACCGGGCCTCCGTCCACCTGCTCGAGCGGATGCCGGATTTCCGCATCGCCTGGGAAGCGAAGATCGGCCGCACCTTCCAGAACATCCGCCTGTTCAGCGGCATGACGGTGCTCGAGAATCTTCTGGTCGCGCAGCACAACCCGCTGATGATCGCCTCGGGGTTCACCTTTCTCGGGGTGCTCGGCGCCCGCAGCTACAAGGTGCGGGAAAAGCAGGCGATCGAGAAGGCCAAGTTCTGGCTGGAGAAGATCAACCTGATCCACCGGGCCGACGACCCGGCCGGTGATCTGCCCTATGGCGATCAGCGCCGGCTCGAGATCGCCCGCGCGATGTGCACCGACCCGGTGCTGCTTTGCCTCGACGAGCCGGCCGCCGGCCTCAACCCGCGCGAGAGCCTCGAACTCAACACCCTGCTCCTGTCGATCCGCAAGGATCTCGGCACGGCGCTGCTGCTGATCGAACACGACATGTCGGTGGTGATGGAAATTTCGGACCATGTCGTGGTGCTCGACTACGGCACCAAGATCGCCGACGGGACGCCGAAGGAGATTCAGGCGGACCCGAAGGTCATCGCCGCCTATCTCGGCGTCGACGACGAAGAGGTCGCGGCCGTGGAAGCGGAGGTCGGCCTATGAGCGAGGCACAGCCGCTGCTGCGCGTTCGCGGCGTCAAGACCTTCTACGGCAAGATCATTGCGCTGAAAGGGGTCGATATCGACGTCAACCAGGGCGAGATCGTCACGATGATCGGCGCCAACGGTGCCGGCAAGTCGACGCTGATGATGACGATCTTCGGCAATCCGCAGGCCCGCGAAGGCACCGTCACCTATGACGGACGCGACATCACGCGGATGCCGAGCCACGAGATCGCCCGCATCGGCATCGCACAGTCGCCGGAAGGGCGGCGGATCTTCCCGCGCATGACCGTGCTGGAGAACCTGCAGATGGGCGCGGCCGTCGCGGGGCTGCAGTATTTCGACGAAGACCTCGAGAAGATGTGCACGCTCTTCCCGCGGGTGAAGGAGCGGCTGCAGCAGCGCGGGGGCACCCTGTCCGGCGGCGAGCAGCAGATGGTGGCGATCGCGCGCGCGCTGATGGCGCGGCCGAAGCTGCTCCTGCTCGACGAGCCTTCGCTCGGCCTCGCGCCGCTGATCGTCAAGCAGATCTTCGAGGCGATCGCCGAGCTCAACCGCAGCCAGGGGCTGACCGTCTTCCTGGTCGAGCAGAACGCCTTCCATGCGCTGAAGCTCGCCCATCGCGGCTATGTCATGGTCAACGGCCTCATCACCATGAGCGGTTCGGGCAAGGAGCTCCTCGCCAATCCGCAGGTGCGTGCCGCCTATCTCGAAGGCGGGCGGCATTGAAGGCGTCGGTTCGGAGCGGCGCAGGCCGGATGGGAGCACGGTGATGCAGGGCATCCTCTACGAAGAGCCGACGATCTGGCTGTTCCTTCTCGTCACGGTGGTGATCGGCGGCTGGGCCGCCTGGATGACGGGCCGGGCGGTGGCGATCACCTGGCGGCCCTTCCTGCAGCTCGTCGCCTATACGCTGGTGCTCGGCCTGGTCATCCGCTTCATCCATTTCGCCCTGTTCGAGGCGACCTTGCTGACCTTCCACTACTACCTGGTCGACACGCTGGTGCTGTTCGCCTTCGGTCTGGCGGGCTGGCGTTACAACCGCACACGGCAGATGACGACCCAATATCGCTGGCTCTACGAGCGCACCGGACCCTTCACCTGGAAGGCTCGGGAAAGCGCCTGAAAGGGGCGAAAAACACCACGAAAGTTCACGTCCTTGCCGCGTGACAGCATCCTGAAAAAGCGCAAGACTGCGCTCCACGGTGGCACCACGCGCCGAGACGGGCCGGCTCCTGGCCGACCCGTTCAATGAAAGACAGGGGAGTCACGAGACATGAAGAAACTGCTCTTGGGCGGAATCGCCCTTGGCGCGGTCCTCGCCTTTTCCGGCGTGGCGAATGCACAGATCAAGCTCGGCGTCGGCGGCCCGCTGACCGGTCCGAACGCGGCCTTCGGGGCGCAGCTCAAGAACGGCGCCGAGCAGGCGGTGGAGGACATCAACGCGGCCGGCGGCGTGCTCGGCCAGAAGATCACGATCTCGCTCGGAGACGACGTCTCGGATCCGAAGCAGGGCGTCTCGGTCGCCAACAAGTTCGTCGGTGACGGCGTGAAATGGGTGCTCGGCCACTTCAATTCCGGCGTCACCATGCCGGCATCGGAAGTCTATGCCGAGAACGGCATCCTGATGATCAGCCCGTCGGCGACCAACCCGAAGATCACCGAGCGCGGCCTGTGGAACGTCTTCCGCACCTGCGGACGTGACGACCAGCAGGGCGGCGTCGCGGCCGAGTACATCGCCAAGACCCTGAAGGGCAAGAAGATCGCGATCGTCCACGACAAGACGACCTATGGCCAGGGCCTCGCCGACGAGACCCGCAAGGGCCTGACCAAGGCGGGCGTCAAGGACGTGCTCTATGAAGGCGTCAACGCCGGCGAGAAGGACTTCTCGGCGCTGATCTCGAAGCTGAAGTCGACGGGCGCGGACTATCTCTACTGGGGCGGCCTGCACACTGAAGGCGGCCTGATCGTGCGCCAGATGCGCGACCAGGGCCTCAAGACCGTGCTGATCTCGGGCGACGGCATCACCACCGACGAGTTCGCCACGATCGGCGGGCCGGGCGTCGAGGGCACGCTGATGACCTTCCCGCCGGATCCGCAGAAGCGTCCGGAGGCGGCCGCCGTCCTGAAGAAGTTCGAGGCCCGCAAGTTCAAGCCGGAAGCCTACACCCTGTACAGCTATGCCGCCGTGCAGATCATGGCCGAAGGCGCCAAGCGCGCGAACTCGACCGATCCGAAGAAGATCGCTGCGGCCCTGCAGGGCGGCGCGCCGGTCGACACGGTGATCGGCAAGCTCGGCTTCGACAAGAAGGGCGACATCACCCGCCCGGACTACACGATCTACACCTGGAAGAAGGGCGCCGACGGCAAGATCACCTATGTCGAGAACTGATCTCGGCGGCTGATCTTTCTCAGACCTGAAACGAGCCCGCTCCGGAGCGATCCGGGGCGGGTTTTCGTTGACGGGTATCCGCCCATCTTCGCAGCAGGTGACACATCGCGTCGGCTTCGTGCCGCCCGGCCGGAACACAGTGCGAGCCTGCCGAGCCGGGGGTGATTCCGCACCAAGGCCAAGGCCATGCTAAACTGGCAGTGGGTCGGTCGCCTTGCCCGTCTCCGAATTTGGACAGGCCAACCGGTGCGACGCGTCCCGGAACGCGGAACAGGACGGGAGGGTCGAGCGATGCGTGTCGGATGGACTGAACTTGCCGCCGCCGCTGGTCTGCTGGTGCTGACGGCGAGCGCCGGCCAGGCCCAGACTGCCGAGATGAGCTTCTTCGTGACGAGCGCCGGCTCCGGCAAGGGAGCCGATCTCGGTGGGCTCGCCGGCGCCGATGCGATCTGCCAGCGTCTCGCCCAGGCGGTCGGCGCCGGCGGCAAGACCTGGCGGGCCTATCTCTCGACGCAGGCGGCGGACGGGGCGGCGGCGGTGAATGCGCGCGACCGGATCGGCGCCGGACCCTGGCGCAATGCCAAGGGGGCGGTGATCGCGAGCAGCCTCGCCGAGCTGCATGGCGCCGCGGCGAACCTCACCAAGCAGACCGCGCTCACCGAGAAGGGCGAGATCGTCAACGGCCGCGGCGACACGCCCAACCAGCATGACATCCTGACGGGCTCGCAAGCCGACGGCACGGCCTTCGGCCCGGGCGAGGACCGGACCTGCGGCAACTATACCAGGAGCGGAACCGAGGGCGTCGTGATGCTCGGCCACCATGACCGCTCGGGACTGGACGATTCGGCGGCCGCGAAATCCTGGAACATGTCGCATCTGTCGCGCGGCTGCAGCCAGGATGCTCTGAGGAGCACTGGCGGAGCCGGACTGCTCTACTGCTTCGCCGCGAACTGACGTGATCCGCGGCACACGGCCGAAGCGCGATGCGAGGGGCCGTGTGCAGGGCTCGAGCCCGTCCCGAAATGGCTCGGGGCGGGATCGTGCTGGCGTCCGTCAGTGCCGCAGGACGCTGAGGCTGCGCATGAAGCCGGCGAAGCGCAGCAGCCCGTCCGGCCAGGGGCCGTGGCCGGACTCCGTGTTGAGATGCCCGCTCTCGCCGGCATCGACGAATTCGGAGCCCCAGGCTTCGGCCAGCGCCTTCGCTTCCTCGGGCGTGCAGTAGCTGTCATTGGTGCTGGCGATCAGCACCGAGCGGAAGGGCAGGGGCTCGCGCCGGTGCTCGATGAAGTCGGCGTCCATGCCCGGGATGGAGCGCTTGGCCCGCTCGGCGGCCGGAGCCACCAGGAAAGCGCCAGCGACCTCTCCCGGTTTCAGGTGCTCGGCCGCATGCGCGACGGCGCTGACCCCGCAGGAATGGGCGACGAGGACGACCGGCTTGGTCGCGGCGCGCACCGCCGCGACGATGCGGTTCGCCCAGGCGTCGCGGGCCGGCTTGTACCAGTCCTCCTGCTCGACCAGGCGAGCGCTGGAGAGCTTGGCGACCCAGCGGCTCTGCCAATGGTCCGGCCCGGAGCCGGACCAGCCGGGGATGATGAGGATGTCGGCGTCGGAGGTCTTCATGGCCGCTAGATAGCCATGAAGACGCCGATGTCCATAGACGCAGCCCTCAAGCCTCGCCGAACACGCGGCGGAAGATCGTGTCGACGTGCTTGAAGTGGTAGCCCTCGTCGAACATCGCCTCGAGTTCGGCGACCGAGAGCCGCGACGTCACGTCCTTGTCGGCCTTGAGATTGGTGAGGAAGTCCTCGCCATGCTCCCAGGTGCGCATCGCATTGCGCTGGACCAGGCTGTAGCTCTCCTCGCGGCTGGCGCCGGCCTGGGTCAGAGCGAGCAGGACGCGCTGCGAATTGTGCAGGCCGCCGAGCCGGTCGAGGTTCTTCCTCATGTTCTGCGGATAGATCAGCAGCTTGTCGACGACGCCGGTCAGGCGGGCGAGCGCGAAATCGAGCGTCACCGTGGCGTCGGGGCCGATCATGCGCTCGACCGAGGAGTGCGAGATGTCGCGCTCATGCCAGAGGGCGACGTTCTCCAGCGCCGGGGTGACCATGCCGCGCACCAGCCGGGCGAGGCCGGTCAGGTTCTCGGTCAGCACCGGGTTGCGCTTGTGCGGCATCGCCGAGGAGCCCTTCTGGCCCGGCGAGAAATACTCCTCGGCCTCGTAGACCTCGGTGCGCTGGAGATGGCGGATCTCGGTCGCGAGGCGCTCGACGCAGGAGGCAACGACGCCGAGCGTGGCGAAGAACATGGCGTGGCGGTCGCGCGGAATCACCTGGGTCGAGACCGGCTCGACGGTCAGCCCCATCTTGGCCGCGACATGCTCCTCGACCCGCGGGTCGATATTGGCGAAGGTGCCGACGGCGCCGGAGATGGCGCAGGTCGCGATCTCGGCCTTCGCGGCGACGAGGCGGGCGCGGCAACGGTCGAACTCGGCATAGGCCTGGGCAAGCTTCAGGCCGAAGGTCACCGGCTCGGCATGGATGCCGTGCGAGCGGCCGATGGTCGGGGTCAGCTTGTGCTCGAAGGCGCGGCGCTTGATGGCGGCGAGCAGCGCGTCGACATCGGCGATCAGGATGTCGGCGGCGCGGGCGAGCTGCACGGCGAGCGTGGTGTCGAGCACGTCCGAGGAGGTCATGCCCTGGTGGACGAAGCGCGCCTCGGGGCCGACGATCTCGGCGAGATGGGTCAGGAAGGCGATGACGTCATGCTTGGTGACGCGCTCGATCTCGTCGATGCGGGCGACATCGAAGACCGCGTCCCTGGCCTTGGCCCAGATCGTCGCCGCGGCCTCCCTGGGAACGACGCCGAGCTCGGCGAGTTTATCGGTGGCGTGGGCCTCGATCTCGAACCAGATGCGGAAGCGCGCCTGCGGCTCCCAGATCGCGACCATTTCGGGGCGGGAATAGCGGGGGATCATCGGCGGGCTCGCAACTGGTCAGAGTTTCCTTTCGCGCTCGCTAGCACGTGCGGGCCGTGGACGGAAATGCCGGGGCCGCTGCTGACAGCTTCGGACCATCGCCTTGCCTAGCGTCCGCGCCGGCTGGGGGGCGGTGCTCTTCCTCCCGAGAGCGCCGGAAAACCCAAAGGAGGAGAATGCAGATGTCCTATGTCGATGGTTTCGTCGCGGCCGTGCCGGCCGCCAATCGCGAGGCCTATGCCGAGCATGCCCGCAAGGCTGCGCCACTGTTCAGGGAATATGGCGCGACGAAGGTCGCCGAGTACTGGGGCGACGATGTCCCGCGCGGCAAGCAGACCGATTTCTTCCGGGCCGTCGAGGCCAAGGAGGACGAGGTCGTCGTCTTCTCCTGGGTGGAATGGCCGAGCAAGGCGGCGCGCGATGCCGGCTGGGAGAAGATCATGGCCGATCCGCGCATGCAGCCCGGCGCCAATCCGATGCCTTTCGACGGCAAGCGACTGATCTATGGCGGCTTCGCGCAGATCGAACTTTGAACGTTCGAGGTTCGATCGATCGCTGTGCCGTCATTCCGGGGCGGGCCGCAGGCCCGGTCCCGGAACCCATGAACACGGGCTGAAACTGACTGTGTCGGTGCCGCGGACTACAGAGCCCGGTCGCGATTATGGATTTCGGGCTCGCCGCTGACGCGGGCCCCGGAATGAGGGTCTAATGGCCTTCGGTTGCGCCTCAGACCCAGTCGCCGCGCGCCGCTTCGGCCGCCTTGCGGATCGCGGCGATGTTGCCGGCATAGGCCGAGGGGCCGCCCTTGAACACGGCCGAGCCGGCGACCAGCACATTGGCGCCGGCCTTCGCCGCGAGCGGTGCCGTCTCTGGCGTCGCGCCGCCATCGATCTCGAGCGCGATCGGCCGTTCGCCGATCAGGGCGCGGATGCGGGCGATCTTGTCGACCACCGAATGGATGAAGCTCTGGCCGCCGAAGCCGGGGTTGACCGTCATCAGCAGGATCAGATCGAGGTCGTCGAGCAGGGGCTCGACGACGCTGGCCGGCGTACCCGGATTGAGCACGATGCCGGCCTGCTTGCCCTGCGCCTTGATCGCCTGGATCGTGCGGTGCGGATGCGGCCCGGCCTCGACATGGAAGGAGATCAGGTCGGCGCCGGCCTTGGCGAAGGCCTCGACGTAAGGATCGACCGGGGCGATCATCAAATGGACGTCGAAGAACTTCTTCGTATGCGGCCGGATCGCCTTCAGCACATCGGGTCCGAAGGTGATGTTGGGCACGAAATGCCCGTCCATCACGTCGCAATGGATCCAGTCGGCGCCGGCTTCATCGATGGCGCGGACTTCCTCGCCGAGCTTGGCGAAGTCGGCGGAAAGGATGGAGGGGGCGATGCGGATCGGGTTTTTCATGCGCGGCGTTTAGCCTGTTTCGTTCGATCGCGAAACCATTCCGGTGTCATCCCGAACAAGTCGCGTCAGCGGCGCCGATCCGGGATCCATTCCGGAGCTTTTCCGAAAGAGGTCCAGGCATGGGTCCCGGGTCTGCGCTTCGCTCCGCCCGGGATGACCGCGGCCATGCACGGAAACAGAGAGCGCCCAATACCGACTGAATTCACGCGCGCTTCAGCGGAAACGACAGGCGCCGGTCGGCTTCGGCGATCTCGACCGTGGCCTGCGCGAAAGCCGGCCGCAGCTTCAGCCGCTCGAACCAGCGCGACAGGCCGTCGAAAGGGGCGAGCGAGGGGCCGCCCAGGCGAAGCGAGAACAGCACGCCCATGAACAGGGCGATGTCGGCGACAGAAACGGCGTCGCCGAAGAATTCACGGCCGGCGAGCCGGTCCTCGAGTACGGCATAGTGCTTTTCCAGCGCCTGTTCGGCGATCAGCGCGTCGGCCTCCTGGGCAAGTCGCCGGATCTGGTCGGTGTTCGGTGGGCTGGTGCGGTGCATCAGCGGCTTCAACGCCTGCAGCATGATCTCGTCGGCATAGAGCTCGTCGAGTCGGCAGCGGGCCCGGGCGCCGGGACAGAGCGGAAAGAGCGGCGGCTCGGGGTAAGCGTCTTCGAGGTATTCGAGGATCACCGTCGAATCGTAGAGCACGATCCCATCGTCGTTCAGCACCGGGACCTGCTGCTTGGGGTTGATGGCGACGACTTCGGGATGCTTGGGGTCGTAGCCGGTCGTCTGGTTGAACGGCACCATGATCCGCTCGAACGGCAAGGCCTTCTCGCGCAATGCGATCTCGACCTTGCGCGAAAACAGACTCAGCGGCCCTGAATAGAGGGTGATCATGGTCGTCGCTCCAGGTTTTCTTGGAGCGACCGTCCCATTACTTCCAGTCAGGGCGAGTCAGCAGGCGCCTCCCGCCGCCTGATCCGGGCCGCGATACCGCGCAGGAGCCAGGGCAGCAGATAGATCGGAAACTGGGCGACGGCGAAGAAGAGATAGGTCGTCGGCGGCACGCCGGCGCCGAGCGCAGCGACCAGCAGCCCCATATTGCGCTGTCCGGTACCGTAGCCGATCATGAAGCGTTCCGAGACGGGGAAGCGCCAGAGCAGCAGACAGGCACTGGCGAGGCCGACCGCCGAAACCAGGAAGGCGACTGCGGCGAAGAGAGCGACCTGGCCCGGCCGGGCAAGGGCGGCGTCGGTCACGCCATCCATCGCGGCGATGGCGAAGATGAAATACATCAGCACGCCGAAGCCATCGAGATTGGGCTTCAGCTCGCGGATGCGCGCGGCGCCGAGCCAACGCCTGATCGCTGCGGCGACCACGATGCCGCCGCCGATGAACAGGACGAGCCGGAAGGTCAATGCCAGCCGGTCGAGCGGCACGGCGGCACCGGCCAGCCAGTCGACCAGGAACGGCGCGACCAGCGGGCTGACGATGGTCGTGACGATGACCCCGGCGATGATCAGCGAGGGCTCGAAGCCATAGAGGATGGCGACCGCGGGCGAGGACATGATCGGCGGCGCGGAGCCGAGCAGGGCGATGCCGAGCAGCAGGCCGGGATCGAGCGCCTCGCGCCCGATCAGAAGCAGGGCGGCGCCGATCAGCAAGGCGGGCGCTGCCATCAGCCAGAGACAGGTTGCGACAAGCTTCGCCGGCCGGCGCACCAGCCCGGCGATCACGGCGAAATCGGCCCGCATGAAGACGACCGTGGTGAAGCAGAAGATCGTGATCGGCAGCAGCGGGCGCGCCGCGGCGGAAAATTGCGGCAGAGCCAGGCCGAGCAGGATCGAGAGGGCAAAGCCCTGTGTGCCGTAGCGGCCGAGAAGGGCGAGGGCGGAAGCAAAAACGGAGAGCATCGATAGCCGGGACAGCAGGAAGGTGGGGCACACTGGCCGATCCGCGCGCCTGCGTCATCTCGCGGGCGCGCATCGCTGCCTTGCGCGAGGCAGAAAATTGCAAGCTTTGTCGGTGGTGCTCGGAAAAAATGAGCCATTTCTTCAAGATTGCGCAAAATTTGCGAAAGTTTGCGGCAATCTGCGCAAAATTGCGCACGCTGGCTGACAGCGCCGGTTCGGGCGCTATTGTGGGCGGCTGGGAAGGGCTGGCGGAGTTGGCGCGATGCGCACGGATACTATCGTTCTCGGGGCAGGAATCGTCGGGATTGCGGTCGCGCTGCATCTGCAGAAGGCGGGCCGTTCGGTGCTGCTGGTCGATCGCGGCCAGCCCGGCGGTGAGACCAGCTACGGCAATGCCGGCCTGATCCAGCGCGAGGGCGTCTACCCTTATGGCTTCCCGCATGATTTCGGGGCGCTGATCCGCTATGCGATGAACAACACCATTGACGCGCATTACCACTGGAACGCGATGCCCAAGCTCGCGCCCTTCCTGTGGTCCTACTGGATGCATTCGCGGGCGTCGCAGCACGAGGCCATCGCCCACAAATACGCGACCCTGATCGAGCATTGCGTCAGCGAGCACGATGCGCTGGCGCAGGAAGCCGGCGCGACCGATCTCCTACGCCGCAAGGGCTGGATGAAGGTCTTCCGCACGGTGCGCGAGCAGGAAACGCGGCTCGCCGAGGCGGCGCGCTGGAAGCGCGATTACGGTCTGAACCATCGCGCTCTCGATGCGGCCGCGCTGCGTGCCGAAGAGCCGCATCTCGACCAGAGCCTGATCGGCGGCCTGCAATGGACCGACCCGGTGACGGTGATCGACCCGCTCGGTCTCTCCAAGGCCTATGTCGCGCTGTTCGAGACGCTAGGTGGCCGGGTCGCGCAGGGCGATGCCGGCACGCTAAGCCAGAATGGCGAGCTCTGGAGCGTGACGCTTGCCGATGGCGGCAAGGCCGAGGCGCGCGACGCGGTGGTGGCGCTCGGGCCCTGGGCCGACGTACTGACCAACCGGCTGGGCTATCGCCTGCCGCTCGCGGTGAAGCGCGGCTATCACATGCATTACAAGCCGCTCGGTAACGCAGTGCTCAACCATCCGGTGCTCGATACCGAGCGCGGCTATTTCCTGGCGCCGATGCGCCAGGGGGTCCGGCTGACCACCGGCGCCGAATTCGCCAACCGCGATGCGCCGAAGACGCCGGTGCAGCTCGCCCGGGCCGAACCGATCGCCAAGACGCTGTTCCCGCTCGGCGAGCGGCTCGATCCCGAGCCTTGGATGGGCTGCCGACCTTGCACACCGGACATGATGCCGATCATCGGGCCGGCGCCAAAGCACCGGAATCTCTGGTTCTCCTTCGGCCACGCCCATCACGGGCTGACGCTTGCCGCCGTCACCGGCCGGATGATCGCCGAGATGGTTACGGGCCAGAAGGTCTTCGTCGACCCGACGCCCTTCGCGCCGGCACGGTTCGGGTAGCACGTCGGTCTTTCAAGGACCTCATCCTGAGGAGCGGCCGAAGGCTGCGTCTCGAAGGATGATCCAGATGCCTCCTGAAGCATCCTTCGAGGCGCCATTCCCTCGGGAATGGCTCCTCAGGATGAGGGCAATGGGGACGCCGTTCAGCCTCAGCCGACCGCTACCGCGCGCTGCCTGCGCAGCAGGAACAGCACGAAGAGCGTCGCGGTGACATACATGACCAGGCTGTAGATGCCCGGCACGACGGCGGCGGCGGGGTTCTTCAGCACGTTGAGCGCGATATAGATCGCCAGGGCCGCATTGTGGATGCCGATCTCCATCGAGATCGCCACGGCCTGGCTGCGCGGCAGGCGCAAGGCGAGCGGCGCAAGATAGCCCGAGAACATGCTGAGCAGGTTGAAGGCGAGGCAGGCGCTGCCGACCGCGACGAGGCTTGGCAGCAGAGCCTTGCGCTCCATGTAGATCGCGATGGCGATCAGTGCCGCCAGCACCAGGATCGCGAACAGCTTGATCGGCTTCTCGGCACGCAGGGCGAAACGCTCGGCCCGGGCGCGCACCAGCATGCCGAGCGCCACCGGGATCAGGATGATGGCGCCGACCTCGATGACCTTGCGATGCGGCGGCGGGACATATTGTTCCGTTCCCAGGAAAAAGCCGAGCGAGAGGTCGAGCACGATCGGCAGCGTCACCAGGCAAAGCAGGCTGTTGACCGCGGTCAGGGTGATGTTGAGGGCGACATCGCCGCGCGCGAGATGGCTGTAGATGTTGGCGGTGGCGCCGCCCGGTGCGGCAGCGAGCAGCATCAGTCCGACCGCATGATCGGGCGAGAGCCTGAGCGCGATGGCGATCGCGAGCGCGCCGAGCGGAAGCAGGACGACCTGCAGCGCCAGGCCCGAGCCGACGGCCAGCGGATAGCGCGCGACACGACGGAAATCGTCGAGGGTCAGGCTCAGTCCAAGGCCGAACATGATGATGCCGATAGAAAGCGGCAAAAGCAGATCCGTCAGGATCGAAGCCTGCATAATACGTTCCCCCCTTTCGGCGTTTGGCGCCTTGAGGTCACGCTACAATGTAAAATCGAAATTACGCCACAGATCAATTGTTCCGTTTCGCTCAAACTACACGGCAAGGTGGCGCCAGGCGGAGATCCGAAGCGTTACGAAATCCTTAATTCTTGTCCGCGAGCTGGAAACCATGGGCGAGCGGGTCGCGATCGTCGATGAAGATGGTGTTGTAGCCGGTCATCCTCGCCCAGCCTTCGATCGAGGGAATGATCGCATCGTGCGGGCCAACCTTGGCGGCCGCCTCGACCCGGCCGCGGAACAGCGTGCCGATGATGCTCTCATGCACGAAGTCGTCGCCGACCTTGAGCCGTCCCTTCGCCGCCCATTGCGCCATGCGCGAGGAGGTGCCGGTGCCGCAGGGCGAGCGGTCGAGCGCCTTGTCGCCGTAGAACACGGCATTGCGGGCATGGGCATCCGGCTTGGTCGGCGCACCTGTCCAGAGGATGTGGCTGAGGCCGTTGATCGCCGGGTTCTCCGGATGGACGAACTGGTATTTGGCGTTGAGCGCGGCGCGCAGCTTCGGGCTCCAGCGCAAGAGGTCGGACGGATTGACCTCGGCGATGTCGCGGATCGCCGCCTGCGGGTCGACGATCGCGTAGAAATTGCCGCCATAGGCGACGTCGACCGTGACCTCGCCGAGGCCGTCGACCTCGGCGCTCAGCCCGGTCGCGTGCAGATAGGAGGCGATATTGGTGATGCGGACGCTGTCGACATAGGGGCCGTTCTGGACATAGGTCGCGGTGACCAGCCCGGCGGGCGTGTCGATCTTCAGGACGCCCGGTGTCTTCGGCGTCACCAGCCCGCGCTCGAGCGCCATGGTGACGGTGCCGATCGTGCCATGGCCGCACATCGGCAGGCAGCCGGAGGTCTCGATGAACAGGAAGGCGATGTCGGCGTCGGGGCGCGTCGGCGGGTAGAGGATCGCGCCGGACATCATGTCGTGGCCGCGCGGCTCGAACATCAGCCCGGTGCGGATCCAGTCGAACTCGGCCAGGAAATGCGCCCGCTTCTCGACCATGTTGGCACCTTCGAGCCGCGGGCCGCCGCCGGCGACGAGCCGCACCGGATTGCCGCAGGTGTGGCCGTCGACGCAGAAGAAGGTGTGGGTCGCCATGGCTGATCCTCAGAACGAAATACAGGCCGGGCGCAGGATGGTGCCGACCGATTGCTGGTGGAAGCGGGTCTTGTAGGCCTGGGCGACGGCGGCGAGCCGGGCGCGGCCTTCCGGTTCGTCCTTCAGCGCGATGAGCAGGAGCTTGCTCGGCTCGCGGATCAGGGCGCCGCTGGCGGTGTCGCGGTACTGTCCGCTCGCGTCGAGGACGGTCAGCCCGTCCGGAAAGCGCGGCGTCACCTCCTCATCGACGAAGCGGCGGAAGGCGGCTTCGCTGACGCCGAGACGCTCGCCGACCTTGCGGCCGAAGAGCAGCTCGGCGGTGAGCATCGCCTCCTGGCCGGGGCGGCAGGTCTGGGGAGGCAGACTGGCGCAGCCGGCCAGGATGATCGCGGCCAGAATGATCGCGGCGAGGCTGGGAAAGGCGAGTCGGCTCATGGTCTTGCGACCTGCGGTTCGCGTATTGATTCAGTCGCTTGATCCGTTGATTCAACTGGTGCGCGCCGGAACCGAAACCCGGCCGGCTTGCGCGCCATGCAGAGCTTGCCGCGGCCCGGCCAGCCATTGATGAGGATGATCGGGCCGCCGCTCGCCATTGTCGTTCAGAAGCGCTGCGGGCTGAAATGGTCAAGATCGATCGCCGGCTCCCGGTCGGCGATGAGATCGGCGATCAGGCCTGCGGTCGCGGTCGACTGGGTCATGCCGTAATGGCCGTGACCGAAGGCGTAGAGCACGTTTCGGTTGCGGCTCGCCCTTCCGATGACCGGCAGCGAATCCGGCAGCGAGGGCCGAAAGCCCATCCAGAGCTGGCCGCTGTCGAAGGCGGGCAGCCCGTCGACCAGCGTTGCGGTCTTGTCGTAGAGCGCCCTGGTGCGGGCATGGTTCGGGGCGGCTTGCAGGCCGCCGAACTCGACGGCGCCACCGATGCGCAGGCCGCTTTCGAGTGGGGTCATGACGAAGCCGTCATCCTTGAAGCCGATCGGCCGGCTGGTCAGCCCGGTGACGCCGGGAAAGCTGACATTATAGCCGCGCTCGGTCTCGAGCGGGATGCTGTCGCCCATCGCGGCGGCCAGCGGCTTCGACCAGGCACCGGCGGCGATGACGACGCGATCGACCACGCGCTGCCAGCCTTCGGGTCCGATCAAAGCAGGGCGCTCGCCCTGGGAGATGTTGCTGATCTCGGCCTTCTCGAAGGTTGCGCCGCGGGCGAGCGCGGCCTCGTAGAGCGCCAGGGTCAGGCTAAGCGGGTCGCTGATATGGGCAGCGTCGGGGTGGAAGGAGGCGCCGGCGAAGCGGTCCTTCAGGGCCGGCTCCATCTGGCGCAGCTCCTGCGGCGCCAGCATGTCGACCGCGATGCCGGCGGCGCGCTGGCGCCGGGCGAGGGCTTCGAGATCGGCGGTGTCGCGCGCATCGCGATAGGCGTAGAGCGCGCCGCGGCGGTGGATGTGCCCGCCGAGCCCGGCCTTCTCGGCGCGCGCCAGCCAGGCCGGCAGCGCCAGTTGCTGCAGGGCGACGAGGCCGGTGATCGAGCGCTCATAGGCGGCCGGGCGCGCCGCGAGCAGGAAACGCGCCAGCCAGGGCAGCAATTGCGGGAGATAGCCGAGGCGGATCGCCAGTGGCCCGAGCGGATCGAGCAGGAAGCCCGGCACCTTGCGCAGCATGCCCGGGCTGGCGATCGGCAGGATGTCGGTATGGGCGATGATGCCGGCATTGCCGCGCGAGGGGCCGAAGGCCGGCCCCTCCCTGTCGAGGATCAGGACCTCGTGGCCTTCGTCCAGCAAGGCATGGGCGGTGGCCACGCCGACAATGCCCGCTCCGACGATCGCGACCTTCATGCGGCAGCGAGCTGCTTGAGGGCTGACGGCTGTTTGACCTCGATCTCGATGAAGGCGATCGGGTGGGGCGAGCCGTTCATGACGTCGTGCTGGATGCCGGCCTGGCGCATATAGGACTGGCCCTGGACCAGTGGCACGTCGGTCGCGTTCTGCCCGTCATGGATGCGCAGCGTGCCGTCGACCAGCATGATCACGAAATAGGGCCAGCCATGGCTGTGCCAGCCGGTGACGGCGCCGGGCTCGAAGTCCCAGCGCGTGATCCGGATCGCTTCGTCATCCTGCTGCACCGTGGCGACGGCAGGGATGGTGCAGGTGAAAGCCATGTCTCCTCCAATTCGACTGGCAGGCCTTGTCGCCCTCGCGCGCCGGCCGGCGCATGCGGTTCGACCGCCTGAAGTTGGCCCAGCGGCACGAAGGCGTCGAGATCGCGGGGCGGGGGCCGGCAATGCGCCGGGCGCCGTCGGTCTTGCTCGGCGATCTTCCTTGCGCGCGGGCGGCTTTCGGCGGCAGATAGCCGCCGATCACCCTTTCGACAGGATTTCGAGGTTTGATATATCAATGAGGCGAGCAGCGTCAAACCTCGGTTTCCGGCGGGCTGGAGCGTCGATGTGAACCGGTCCGGCGTCGTTGCGGCGGATGGCGGGGAGGCGGCGGAGCGCTCCGCTCCGGAGAGCCTCGCCGATCTCGCCTATCGCCGTCTCGAAGAGGCGATCGTGACGCTGTCGCTGCGCCCCGGCGCGATCCTGAACGAGGCGCAGATGATCGCTCTCGTCGATCTCGGGCGCACGCCGGTGCGCGAGGCGCTGATCCGGCTGGCGCAGCAGGGGCTGGTCGAGATCCTGCCGCGCAAGGGCATCGCGATCACCGATATCGACGCCATCGACGTGATGGCGGCTCTCGATGCGCGCGAGGTGCTCGAGCGCCTGATCGCCGCAGAGGCGGCGCGCCGCGCCGGGCCGGGCGAGCGCATCGCGATCCTGAGCAAGGCCAAGGCGATGCGGCGGGCGGCGGAAGGCGGCGACGTCAACGCCTATATGCGGCTCGACAAGGAGTTCGATGCGCTGATCGCCGCGGCGGCGCGCAGCCCCTATGCGGTGCGGGCGGCCGAGCCGCTGCAGGCGCTGCTCCGCCGGGCCTGGTATTTCTTCGAGAGGCAGGACGATCTGGTACCGGCGGCGGGTCACCATGTCGCTCTGGCGCAGGCGCTGGCATCCGGCCGGCCCGAGCCGGCGCTGGAGGCCTGTGACGCGCTGATGCGCCATCTGCGTGCCGGCCTGCTGGCGACGCTCGGGCGCGAGTGAGCCGGCGCCGCACAGGCGAGCGAAGCCGGATTGATATATCTGACCTTGCCTCCTCTGCCTCGCACTTTGCCGGGAGCGATCTGGCCATGGCGCGGCAAAGTCCGTAAATGAGCGGCATGAACGCTTCTTCGCCAGATACGGGCCGATGATCAAAACTCTTGAGGCGGCGCTTGCCGCCGCCGTGCCCGAAGCGGCGGCCTTTCGCGATGCGATGGCCGAGGTCGCGAGTGCTGCCCATCTCGTCACCACCACCGGCCCGTCCGGACGGGCCGGGATGACGGCGACCGCGATTGCCTCGGTATCCGATGCGCCGCCGACCCTGCTCGCCTGCATCGAGGCCGGCAGCCGCACGCTCGCGGCGATCGAGGCGAGCGGCTTCTTCTGCGTCAACACGTTGTCGGCGCTCGATTACGAGCTTGCCGGGGTCTTCTCCGGTCGAGCCGGCATTTCGGGCGAGGCCCGTTTTGATCGGGGCGAATGGACGGTGCTGGCGACCGGCGCCCCGGTGCTGAAGAGCGCGCTCGTTTCCTTCGACTGCCGGCTGGTCGCGGTCCACCCGGTCGCGACGCACAAGATCCTGATTGGCGAGGTCGTGGCGCTCGGCGGCGGCGGCGCCGGCGAGGGGCTGGTCTATCGCAAGCGCCGCTTCGGCGGCTTCTGAAGGTCTGCCGCTGATTCCCTGAGCCCTCATCCTTCGAGACCGCCCTGCGGGCCTCCTCGGGATGAGGACTCGGTTTTCGTGTCGGGCGTCCTCGGTTTCAGCCCTTCGCCTTCTCCGCCTCGATTTCGGCGATGACGCTCGCCGCCTCCTTGAAGGCGTGGTTGGCGGCGGGGACGCCGGCATAGACGGCGGCCTGGATCAGCAGTTCCTTGATGTCCTCCTGGCTCAGCCCGTTGTTGAAGGCGGCGCGGACATGCAGGCGGAACTCGCCCCAGGCGCCGAGCGCGACCGTGATCGAAAGCACGATCAGCGAGCGCTCGCGGCGGGAGAGGCCGGGGCGGTTCCAGATGTCGTTCCAGGCGGTGCGGGTGATGAACTCCTGGAAATCCCGGTTGAAATCGGTGATTCCGGCGGTGGCGCGGTCGACATGGGCGTCGCCGAGCACGGCGCGGCGGGTCTTCAGGCCGTTCTCGTAGCGGGTCTTGTCGTCCATGGTTCAGCCTTTCAGGAAGTCGGTCACCGCCCGGCCGAAGGCTTCGGGCTGTTCGAGATTGGAGAGATGGGCGGCGGCGAGCTCGATGCGCTGCGCACCGGGGATAGCATCGGCGATCTCGTGGCCGGCCGCGGGCGGTGTCGCCGGGTCGCGCTGACCGATGACCACCAGGACGGGATTGCGGACGGCGCGGATCGTCTCGCGCTGGTCCATATCGCGGATCGCGCCGCAGCAATTGGCGTAGCCGAGCGGCGGGGTGGTCGCGAGCATTTCGCTGACCTTGGCGACGGTCTCCTTGGCGGTTTCGCGGAACTCCGGCGTGAACCAGCGCTCCAGCGTCGGCTGCACCAGCACGCTCATGCCCTGCGTGCGGACGGTGCGGATGCGGCCGTCCCATAGTTCGGGCGGGCCCATATGGGCGGCGGTGTTGGCGAGCACGACGCGCCCGAGCCGGTCGCCATGATGCGTCGCCAGCCATTGCCCGACCATGCCGCCCTTGGAGAGCCCGCACCAATGCGCCTTGTTGATGCCGAGCGCATCGAGGATGGCGAGCGCGTCATCGGCGAGCATGGCGATGGAATAGGGCTCGTCCGGTGCCGGCGAGAGGCCGTGCCCGCGGCTGTCATAGCGCACGACGCGGAAATGCCTGCTCCATTCCGGGATTTGCGGATCCCACATCGAAAGATTGGTGCCGAGCGAATTGGAGAGCAGCAGTACGGGCGCGCCCTCGTCGCCATCGATCCTGATATGGAAGTCCTCGCCCCTGACCTTCAGCATCGGCATCGGCGTTCCTCTCCTAGGGAGTTGCGGTGCTGATCGCACCATCTTTGGCAATCGAAAGCCGCTTGCCGGCGAGACCGGCCTGGATCGCGGCGGGAAGCTTCAGGGCAGGGGGCGTCGGCCAGCCCATCTCGCGGGCGACGACGAGGCCGAGCAGCAGGATCGCATCCGGCTCGGCGATCAGGATCGCGGCCGGCGCCTTGCCGGCATGGACGAGCTCGAGCAGCACGGCCGAGGCCGAGGAGGAGCCGATCGTACCGGGCAATGCCAGCACCATGCCGGCGACGCTCTGGCCGCGCTGCGGGTGGCGGGCGTCGATGATCGCGCCGCTGCGCGGATCGACGCCGCCCCAGAAGCTGATCGGGGCGGTCAGGGCGAGGCAGGGGGCGGTGACCGCCTCGCCGGGCAGGAGGATCTCTGCGCTCACGCCCATGTTCGTCAGGCCCATGTTCTCGGCTCCCTGACGAGCCGGCCGGTGACGGCGCTCTCGACGCATTCGGCGAGCGAGCCATAGGTCACGGCATAGCCGGTATTGCCGGGCGCATAATGAGCGAACTTGCCGGAATTGGTCATCAGCACCCCGCCCTTCAGCGCGGGCAGGATCGGCGTCACCACCACGCAGGTGTCGACGACGAAGACGACCCCCGCCTGTTCGAGGGCGCTGCGCCGGCCCTGTTCCTCCAGCGGCTTCAGGACATGGCGGCCAGTATTGGCATAGAGCGGCCGCGCGAGCTTTCGGCCCGCCAGGCGCCGTTCGAGCGCATCGATCTCGGCGAGCGAGAGATGCGGCGAACCGATCGCGACGGCGTCGACCTGGTCGCTCGTGCCGGATGTCGAAAGCCGCGCCAGCTCGGCCGCGATGCGCTCCGGGGTGACGGTCACGACGCGCTCCGGTGCCTGGCCGCCGAGTGCGGTCGAGAGGTCAGGCGCTTCCGGCGTCATGCCGGCGACATGGAAGAGGCCGACGCCCCCGGCCGAGGCCGCCGCGGCGCCGAGGGCTTTCAGTCTGTCCTCGTCGGGAAGTCCCTGCAGCCCATCGATCACCGCGATCTCGCTGCCGGCCTCGCGGCCGAGCAGGGCGCCGAGCACGGGGTAGAACACTTCGGCGCTGCGCAGGGCCTGCGACAGGCCGGAGAGGTCGAGGACCAGCGTCGCGCGCCGGTTCTCCGGCCGGTGCAGGCCGTAATCGGGCGCGCGGCCGGCAACGGCGCAGGCGATGTCGAGGAAATCGCCATAGCGGTTGGTGCGGGCGCCGAGCACCGAATTGCAGAAGACCACGGCATTGGATTCGCCCCAGGCGACGTCCGTGCCCTGACTCGGCCGATGCCCGGCCTGATAGGGCGCGCAGGTCCAGCTCGGCTCGCAGCCCATCGCCTCATAGGCACGCATCATCCGGGCCGCCATCGCATGCCGGGCCGGCGGCAGGCGGGTCGCGACGCAGCCATACGGGGTCAGCGCGCCGACATTGAGGGTGGCGCGCACCGCGACGCTTGCGCCGCCCGCGACCAGCCTCTCGGCGAAGAGCGTGCCGGAATCGCCATGGTAGAGCGCGCCGTCGATATGGGCGGAAGCGACGGGGATCAGCCTGGGCGCGCCCATCAGCCGGGCCGCCTCGGCGACGATGCGCATCGCCATCGCGGCGCCGTCGCCTTTGGCGCCGGCGGCGATCTCGCGCTCCTGCGGCGAGAGCTCAGCCATTGCCGCTCATATATTCCCGCTCCTCCTCATAGAGCACCAGGACACGGTCGATGATGGCGTCGGTGGCGCCGCGATAGGTCGTGGGATCGAAGAGGTCGTCCAGCGCCTCAGGCGAAAGCCTGCCGGCGAGCGCCGGGTGATCGGCGAGGACGTCCTTGAGATGGCGGCCGCTGGCGATGCAGTCGCGGCTGGCCTCCTCGAGCAGATGATGGGCTTCGCCGCGGCCGATGGTCTGCGCGAGCGCGAGCGAGGCGCGTTCGGCCATGACGAGCCCGTTGGTGAGATCGAGATTGTACTGCATCTGCTCGGGGAAGACCTGGAGCCCCTCGATCAGCGTGACGGCCTGGTTCAGGGCCGCGCCGGCAATCAGGAAGAGTTCGCGCAATGTCAGCCATTCCGCATGCCAGCCGCCCATGGCGCGCTCATGCTCCTGCGGCATCGCGGCGAGCATGGTCGAGACCAGGCCGGGCGCGCGCTTGGCGGCTGAAAGGATCAGCGTGCACAGCACCGGGTTGCGCTTGTGCGGCATCGCCGAGGAGCCGCCCTTGCCGGGCGCTTCCGGCTCGGCGAGCTCGCCGATCTCGGTCTGCGCCATCAGGGCGATATCCCCGGCCATCTTGCCGAGATGGCCGAGAAGCAGGCCGAGTTCGGTCGCGATCCGGGCGGGACGCCGGCGCTCGCTGTGCCAGGGCACGCGGACGGCGCCGATCGAGGGCATGATGCGGGCGAAGGCTTCCGAGACCGCGTCGGCCTTGTCGCCGAGCGCGGCGAGGCTGCCGGCGGCGCCGCCGAGCTGATGCGCCGACTGGCCCCAGATCATGAAGTCGTCGTGGAAGGCGACGATCGGACCCAGCCAGTTGGCGGCCTTGAGCCCGAAGGCGATCGGCACCGCATGCTGCAGGAAGGTGCGGCCGATCATCGGCGTGCGGCGATGCTCGCGGACGAGCCCGGCGAGTGCGTGGGCGAGACGGGCCGAGCGCTCCAGCAGCAGTTCCCAGGCCGCGCGATATTGCTGGGCCTGGCCGGAATCGATCACGTCCTGGCTGGTGGCGCCGAAATGCACCCATTTCGCCGCTTCCGGATCGGTCGCGGCGACGCGCGCGGTCAGCGCCTTGACCAGCGGGATCGCCGGATTGCCGGCGAGCGTCGCGGCCCTGCCGATGGCGGGGATGTCGTAGAGCCCGGCCTCGCAGACTCTCGCTATCGCCTCGGCCGCGGCGGCGGGAATGACGCCGGTCTCGGCCTGCGCCTTGGCGAGCGCCGCCTCGAAGTCGAGCATGCCCTGCAGGCTCGCCTGGTCTTCGAACAGGGCCGCGAATTCGTGATCGGCGAAAAGCTCGCCATGAAGTCCGGCGAGCTCAGCCATGCCCGGACGGGCCTTCGTGCGGAGCAGTCGGTGCAACCCACATCCCAGCTTCGTCCTCTTGTGCGCGCCGGTGCTTTCCGGCCATGGATGAGAGCGTACCGATTTTACGCGGAACCATCACCGTCATCCTGGGCGCCCAAAGGGCGTCCCGGGATCCATCATAGGGTTCGGTGCCTCATGATGGATTCCGGATCTGCGCGGCTTTGCCGCTTGTCCGGGGCGACAGTCTGATTTCGCGTGAAATCCGCATGCTACAGGGGAACTTGGATAGACCCGAGGCGAGGGCGGCCGCAACCTGTCGGGCGTCGGTCGGGCCGTGAGGGATGGGAGTGACGCCATGGCGATGACCATGAACGGAGAAGCGCTGCTGCCGGCCGCCAAGGCGGTGGTCTGGGCCAAGCTCAACGACCCGGAAGTGCTGAAGGCCGCCATTCCCGGCTGCGAGCAGCTCACCAAGGACGACGACACGCATTTCTCGGCGGTGGTCAAGGTCAAGCTCGGCCCGGTCAAGGCGACCTTCAAGGGCAAGGTCGAATTGCAGGATCTCGACCCGCCGAACGGCTACCGCATCGCCGGCGAAGGCGAGGGCGGCATCGCCGGCTTCGCCAAGGGCGGCGCCAGGGTCACGCTGGAGGATGCCGAGGGCGGCCAGACGCTGCTGCGTTACGAGGTCGAGGCGCAGGTCGGCGGCAAGCTGATGCAGCTCGGCTCGCGCCTGATCGATTCGGTCTCGAAGAAGCTGGCCGACGAGTTCTTCGCCAATTTCGCCAAGGCGGTGAGCGAAGGCTGAAGCGGCCTTCGATTTGCTCAGCCCTCATCCTGAGGAGCGCCGCTGGCGCGTCTCGAAGGATACTCCAGCGATCTTCCGAGCCTCCTGAAACATCCTTCGAGACGCCGCTAACGCGGCTCCTCAGGGTGAGGGCTTGGAGGGGGCGTATATCAGGGAGCTACGAAGCCTTGCGCAGGGCCGCCAGCGCCTCGCTGACCGTGGCCTCGGCGGCGCCGACCTGCTGGGCGATGTCGGCGGCGGCGGCATTGGCCCGGCCGAGCGCCTTTTCGGTGGTCTCCAGGCTGTCATTGACGCGATTGGCGCTGCCGATCGCCTCGTCGGAGCTGCTGGCGACCTCGGCGGCATCGCGCGAGATGCCGGTGGTGACGTAGCTCTGCTGGGCGACCGCCTCCGAGATCGCCTCGGAATCGGCCTTGATCTCGCCGATCGTCATGCCGATCGAGGCGGCCCGCTCGCTGCAGGCCGCGGCACTGGCGGTGAGCTCTGCGATCTGGCTGGAGATGTCCTGCGTCGCGCTCGCGGTCTGGGTCGCTAGGGTCTTGACCTCGGCGGCGACCACCGCGAATCCGCGCCCGGATTCGCCGGCGCGCGCGGCCTCGATCGTGGCGTTGAGCGCCAGCAGGTTGGTCTGCGCGGCGATGTCGGCGATCATGCCGACGACGGTGCCGATATTGCCGGTGACCTCGCGCAGCCTGGCGATCGCCTCGTTCATCGCGCCGGCATCGGCGACGGCGCGATTGGCGATGTCGAGGCTCTGGCGGGCGCGCTGGCCGATCTCGGCGATGTTGAGCGCCATCTCCTCGGAAGCGGCGGCGGTCTGCATCGCCTTCTCGCGGACCAGCATCGAGGTCCTGGCGACCGAGCCGACCTGATCCTTGATGAAGCTGCTCGCCCCGGCGGTCTCGCTGGCGGTCGCCATGAATTGTTCGACGGCGCCGCTGATCCTGGTGTCGAGCTGGCCGATGCGGGAGGTCAGCGTGGCGGCGACCTCGTCGAGCGTCACGCCGCGACGCCGCGCCTCCGCGGCCTCGAATTCGCGGTCCAGCGACATGGCCGTGTTGACGTCATAGGTCAGCACCCGCTCGATGATGAAGAGATCGCGCGGGATGTCGCGCCGCGAGAAGACGAGCCGCGTCCGGCTCTCCTCCAGGAAGATCCGGAACAGGGTGAAGGCGATCGAGGTGCGGGCGCGGGCCCCGACGCCGGCACGGCGCTCGAGCACGGTGAGCTGCTCGAGCGAATCGCAATAGCGCTGGTCGAAATCGGCGTCGAAGAGCAGGCGGAAATGGTCGGCTTCGGCGGCGTAGAGTTCCGCCGCCATGGGTGCGACACCGTCTTGCAGGCGCGGATGGATCGCAAAGGCCCGCGCGAAGTCGTCCTCGACGACCTTGGCGATGACCCGCTCGACGATGGCGCGATAGCGGCGCAGCCGCTGCCGCTGCGCCTCGTCATAGCCGATCGCGCCCAGCCGACGCTGGACATGGTCGAGAAGCGTGGCCAATCGCACAACCCATGATGGCGACGATCTCAAGTCGTCGTTCAACGGGCGATACTGCACGGCGGAGGTTAAGAAAGCGCAAAAGGCGCGGCTTGTGCCGGATTGGCCTGGCGAAAGCTGCCCCTGTTCGCAAACGGCGTCAAAACGCCGCGAAAACGGCGTTCTCGATCGGTGGCCTCCCGCTTGACCGCGGAAAATCCCGAGTCCACATTCAATTTGAAGTTGTTCCAAGAAAAATCCGTTTCCGGGGCAAGCGCGCCGGGGACGTGCATGGTCCGGCGGTCGAGCTGTCTTCCGCCGGGCTGCTAAAACAGGCTTTCGGAGGGAGTGCCCCATGGCCAATGTGACCATGACGGTGAACGGCAAGACCGTCACCGCGAATGTCGATCCGCGCACCCTCCTGGTGCAGTTCCTACGCGAAAATCTCCGGCTCACCGGTACGCATGTCGGCTGCGACACCAGCCAGTGCGGCGCCTGCGTCGTGCATCTCGACGGAAAAGCCGTGAAGTCCTGCACCACGCTTGCGCTCGCCTGCGAGGGGGCCTCGGTCACGACCATCGAAGGACTGGCCAATGGCGGCGCGCTGCATCCGATGCAGGAGGCCTTCCGCGAGCATCACGGCCTGCAATGCGGCTTCTGCACGCCGGGCATGATCATGTCGGCGGTCGACATGGTGAACCGCCGTGGCCACGCGCTCGACGAGAAGACGATCCGCGAGGATCTCGACGGCAATATCTGCCGCTGCACCGGCTATCACAACATCGTCAAGGCGGTCGCCGCCGGCGCCGAGGCGATGGGCAAGGGCGCGGCCCCGGCCCGCCAGGCCGCCGAATAGCGCTTTCCGGAAGGCCGCCTCCGGCAGGACCGGCGCGGCCTTCTTCCGATGCGATCCCCGCCAGACACGCTGCCAACGCCCGTCAAGAGGCGACATGCCAGGAGGAATCCATGTCCGCTACCGGAATCGGCGCTCCCGTCCGCCGCAAGGAAGACCATCGCTTCATCACCGGCCAGGGCCGCTATACCGACGACATCAACCGGCCGGGCCAGGCGCATGCCTATTTCCTGCGCTCGCCGCACGCGCATGCGACGCTGAAGAAGATCGACACCAAGGCCGCGGCGGCAATGCCGGGCGTGCTCGGCATCTTCACTGGCGACGACCTCGCCGCCGACAAGATCGGCGGGCTGATCTGCGGCTGGATGATCCACAACAAGGACGGCTCGCCGATGAAGGCCGGGCCGCATCCGGCCCTGGCGCAGGGCAAGGTCCGCTATGTCGGCGACCATGTCGCGGTCGTCGTCGCCGAGACGCTGGCGCAGGCGCGCGATGCGGCTGAGGCGATCGAAGTCGATTACGGCGTGCTGCCGGCGGTGGTCGACACCGCGACGGCCGCGCAGACGAAAACACAAGTTCATGCCGAGGCGCCGGGCAATACGGTGTTCAACTGGCATCTCGGCAACAAGGATGAGACCGAGAAGGCCTTCAAGGCCGCCAAGCATGTGACGAAGCTCGATCTCGTCAACAACCGGCTGGTGCCGAACGCGATGGAGCCGCGCGCCGCGGTCGGCGATTACGACCAGGGCGAGGGGGCGTTCACGCTCTATACGACGAGCCAGAACCCGCATGTGGCGCGGCTCGTGCTCTCGGCCTTCATCGGCATCGCGCCGGAGAACAAGCTCAGGGTGATCGCGCCGGATGTCGGTGGCGGCTTCGGCTCGAAGATCTTCATCTACGCCGAGGAGACGGTCTGCGTCTGGGCGGCGAAGAAGGTCGGCCGCCCCGTGAAATGGACCTCGGACCGCACCGAGGCCTTCCTCTCCGACGCGCATGGCCGCGATCACGTCACCCATGCCGAGCTCGCCACCGACGCCGAGGGCAAGATCCTGGCGATGAGGGTGCACACCACCGCCAATCTCGGCGCCTATCTTTCGACCTTCTCCTCCTCGGTGCCGACCTATCTCTACGCGCCGCTGCTCTCGGGCCAGTACGACATCCCGGCGATCTATTGCGAGGTCGACGCCGTCTATACCAACACCGCCCCGGTCGACGCCTATCGCGGCGCCGGGCGGCCGGAGGCGACCTTCGTGGTCGAGCGCCTGATCGAGGTCACGGCGCGCCAGCTCGGCAAGGACCCGGCCAAGTTCCGGATGCAGAACTACATCAAGAAGTTCCCGCATCAGACGCCGGTGATCATGATGTACGACACCGGCAATTACGGCGCCTCGATGAAGAAGGCGCTGGAGCTGATCGACTATAAGGGCTTCGCCAAGCGCAAGCGCGATTCCGGCCGCAACGGCAAGCTGCGCGGCCTCGGCTTCTCCTCCTATATCGAGGCCTGCGGCATCGCGCCTTCGGCGGCGGTCGGCTCGCTCGGCGCCGGCGTCGGCCTGTGGGAATCGGCGGAGGTCCGGGTCAACCCGATCGGTACCGTCGAGGTGCTGACCGGCTCGCACAGCCATGGCCAGGGCCATGAGACGACCTTTGCCCAGCTCGTCTCCGACCGGCTCGGCGTGCCGCTCGAAAACGTTTCGATCGTCCATGGCGACACCGACAAGGTGCAGATGGGCATGGGCACCTATGGCTCGCGTTCGGGCGCCGTCGGCATGTCGGCGATCGCCAAGGCGCTCGACAAGGTCATCGCCAAGGGCAAGAAGGTCGCCGCCTATGTGCTGGAGGCCGACGAGGCCGATATCGACTTCAAGGACGGCAATTTCCTGGTCAAGGGCACCGACCGGAAGCTCGATTTCGGCTCCTGCGCCCTGCAGGCCTATGTCGCCCACAAGTTCAACGGCCAGGACCTCGAACCGGGGCTGAAGGAAGGGGCGTTCTACGACCCGACCAATTTCACCTTCCCGGCCGGCGTCCATATCTGCGAGCTCGAGATCGATCCCGACACCGGTGTCACCCGGATCGAGCGCTGGGCCGCGGTCGACGATTTCGGCAACGTCATCAACCCGATGATCGTCGAGGGCCAGGTCCATGGCGGTATCGCCCAGGGCGTCGGTCAGGCGCTGCTCGAAGGCGCCCGCTACAATGCCGACGGCCAGCTCGTGACCGCGAGCTTCATGGATTACTGCATGCCGCGGGCCGACGATCTGCCGTCCTTCCAGGTCGGCATGACGGTGACGCCATGCCCGTCCAACCCGCTCGGCATCAAGGGCTGCGGCGAAGCGGGCGCGATCGCCTCGCCGCCCGCCGTGATCAACGCCATCACCGACGCGCTCGGCCATGAGGACATCGCCATGCCGGCGACGCCGCAGGCGGTCTGGCGCGCGGCGCAGAAGACGCTCAGCCGTATGGCTGCGGAATAGACAAAGCGCGTCATGGCCGGGCCTGCCCCGGCCATCTCTCCCAGGAGAGGCGCCGCGAGCGCGCCCTGGAAGAGATGCTCGGGACAGGCCCGAGCATGACGCTCACGGAACCCGAGCGGAGAACGACCATGTACGCTTTCACCTATCACCGCCCGACCAGCGCAAGGCAGGCCGCCGGCCTGCTCGCCAAGAAGGAAGATGCTAAGCTGCTCGCCGGCGGGCACACTTTGCTGCCGACGATGAAGCAGCGTCTGGCCTCGCCGGCTGCGCTGGTCGATCTCTCCTCCTGCGCCGATCTCAAGGGCATCGCCCGCAAGGGCCGCAATCTCGTGATCGGCGCGATGACCACCCATGCCGAGGTCGCGGCCTCGCCGGAGGTGCAGGAAGCGATCCCGGCGCTGGCCTATCTCGCCAGCCATATCGGCGATCCGCATGTGCGCCATCGCGGCACGATCGGCGGCTCGGTCGCCAATAACGATCCGGCGGCCGATTATCCGGCGGCGCTGCTGGCGCTCGGCGCCACGATCGTCACCAATCAGCGCAAGCTTAGCGCGGCCGAGTTCTTCACCGGGCTTTACGAGACAGCGCTGGAGGAGGGCGAGATCATCACCAAGGTCTCGTTCCCGCTGGCCTCTAAGGCCGGCTACGCGAAGTTCCGCAACCCGGCCTCGCGCTATGCGCTGGTCGGCGTCTTCGTCGCCAAGCGCGGCAGCGAGGTCGCGGTCGCGGTCACCGGGGCGGGCGAGGGCGGCGTCTTCCGCTGGCCGGAGGCGGAAGCCGCGCTGAAGGCGCGTTTCGCGCCGAAGTCGCTGGACGGGCTGAAGCACTCCGCCAAGGGCATCAATGCC
Source organism: Allobosea sp. NPDC055594 (assembly GCF_053618995.1). NCBI lineage: Bacteria > Pseudomonadati > Pseudomonadota > Alphaproteobacteria > Hyphomicrobiales > Alloboseaceae > Allobosea > Allobosea sp. NPDC055594. The sequence continues at coordinate 127,377 of NZ_JBSHIO010000010.1, read as the reverse complement.
GACATGCATGCCGATGCCGAGTACCGCGCCCATCTGATCGGCGTGATGGCGAAGCAGGCGGTGGCGCAGGCGACCGGGAAGGGCTGAGCGGCCAGCCGCTCCCTTCTCCCCTTGCGGGAGAAGGTGGCCCGAAGGGCCGGATGAGGGGTCGATCAGGTCTTGAGGGCTCTGGGGAATGCTGCGCGGCACCTGTGGCCAGCGTCGCGCGACCCCTCACCCCAACCCTCTCCCGCAGGGGGAGAGGGGGCAGGTCGTGGATCGCCTTTCGGGCAGCGTCGACTCAATAAAAGAACCGCTCCTCGACGATCTTGCCGTCCTTGACGGTGTAGAGCCCGACCTCGTGCATCTTGCGCCGCTCGCCGCTCTCCTTGACGGTGACGTCGACATAGAAGGTCACGGCGAACTGTTCGCCGTTGAGATAGGGCCCTTCGGTGGTGAACTCGTGCAGCTCGTGATTGGCGACCCACCATTCGCCCTTCTGCCTGACGGCGTCCTTGCCGCGGCAGACCTCCATCGGGCCGGGCATGTTCTCGTAGCTGACGATCTCGTCGGCATTATAGGCGCTCGCGGCCTCGTCGTGCCGGCCATCCTTGAGCAGGGCGACGAAGTCGGTGGCGAGCTCGGCTGTGCTGGTCATGGTCTTGTCCTCCGCCCGCGATCCTGCCGAGCTTCGGGTCAGAAGCTGTCAGCAGGATGACCTTGCGTGAGGGGCTAATGCAGATCGCGCGAGTAGACGAATTTCGGCATGCTCCAGTTGAAGCGCAGCGCCATGATCCGCAGCACCAGCCCGACGGCCATGGCGAGGATGGTGACGAGGTCGTGCGGCAGCTCCACCCTGAGGCCGCCGAGATAGATCAACCCGGTGACGACCGAGACCGTCGCATAGAGTTCGCTGCGGAAGAGCAGGGGGATGTCGGCGCAGAGCATGTCGCGCAGTACGCCGCCGACGCAACCGGTGATCAGCCCGGCCGTGATCACGATGATGAAGGGCTGTTGCATCTCCAGCGCGACATTGCAGCCGATCACGGTGAAGAGCACGAGCCCGACCGCGTCGAGCAGCAGGAAGATCTTGCGCAGCCGGTACATGAAGCGGGCGATGAAGATGGTGAACAGGGCCGCCGCCGCGGTGATCAGCAGGTAGTGCGGATGCTTGACCCAGCTCAGCGGGTAATGCCCGAGCAGCATGTCGCGGACCGAGCCGCCGCCGAGCGCCGTGATGCTGCCGAGCATGCAGACGCCGACCCAGTCCATGCTGCGGCGGCCGGCCGCCAATGCAGCCGACATGGCTTCGACGATGATCGCGACGATGTACATTGCGCCGAGCACGCCGGAATCTCCGCTCGCTATCAACCGGACCTGTTAGGGACTAAGGAAAGCCACAGGTCAAACCGGTCTTGCGGGGCTGGCGACGCTTCGACATCTTCCAGGACCGGGACCTCATGACGCCTGCCATGCCGACCTCGATCGACGAAACCCTCGCGCTGCTGCAATCCCAGGGCTATGTCGCCGACCGCGCGCTCGCGACGGTGCTGTTCCTGGCGCTCAGGATGAAGCGCCCGCTGCTGCTCGAAGGCGAGGCCGGCACCGGCAAGACCGAGATCGCCAAGGTTCTGGCTGCCGGGCTCGGGCGCCGGCTGATCCGGCTGCAATGCTATGAGGGGCTCGATCTCGCCTCGGCCGTCTACGAGTGGAACTATGCCGGGCAGATGATGGCGATCCGCCTCGCCGAGGCCGGTGGTATCGCGGGGGATCGCGAGCGGCTGGAAAGCGACCTGTTCTCCGAGCGTTATCTCGTCAAGCGCCCGCTGCTCCAGGCGCTGGAGCCGCAGCAGGGCGGGGCGCCGATCCTGCTGATCGACGAGCTCGATCGCACCGACGAGGCCTTCGAAGCCTTCCTTCTGGAAGTGCTGGCCGATGCGCAGGTGACGATCCCCGAGCTCGGCACGGTCAAGGCCGCCGAGCCGCCGATCGTGATCCTGACCTCGAACCGCACGCGCGAGATCCATGACGCGCTGAAGCGGCGCTGCCTCTATCATTGGGTCGGCTATCCAGACGCGGCCCGCGAACTCGCCATCCTGAAGGCCAAGGCTCCGGCGGCGCCGGCCAAGCTGGCGAAGCAGGTGGTTTCCTTCGTGCAGGCGATCCGCAAGGAGGAATTGTTCAAGGCGCCGGGTGTCGCCGAGACGCTGGACTGGGCGAGCGCCCTCGTCGAGCTCGATGCGGTGGCGCTCGACCCGGCGATCGTCTCTGACACGCTCGGCGCGCTGCTGAAATACCAGGACGACATCCAGGCGATGCAGGGCTCGAAGGTCGGCGAATTGCTCGACCAGGCCAAGCAGGCGGCGCGGGGGTAGTGCATCGTCATGGTCGGCCTTGTGCCGACCATCCACGTCTTCCCTGCATCCGCGCCGCCAGACGTGGATGCTCGGGACAAGCCCGAGCATGACGGAGTGAGCGATGAACGACGACATCAAGGCGATCGAGGCCGCGACGCAGACCTATCTCGACGGGCTCTATGAGGGCGATGTCGAAAAGCTCGCTTCGGTCTTCCACCCGACCAGCGCACTGACCCAGTCGCTCGACGGCGAATTGAAGGTCGTGCCGCGCGAAAACTGGTTCGAGGCGGTGCGGGGCCGCAAATCGCCGAAGGCGGCGGGGCTCGAGCGCGGCGACCATGTGCTGGCGATCGACCTCGTCGGGCCGTCCATGGCGCTGGTCAAGGTCAAGTGCCAGATGCCGCCGCGCTATTTCACCGACCTGCTCTCCTTCCTCAAGGTCGACGGCAAATGGGTCGTGGCGCAGAAGGTGTTCATGACCGAGACGGGGACGTGACGACGACGTCCGGAATGAGAGGCGCGGTGAACCCCTCTCCCAGATGGGAGAGGGGCAGGGGTGAGGGACCGCCCTTTCACCATCAGGCCCCAGCGTTGCCGGCACGCCTTCTGCGGAAACGGCAGGCCCTCATCCGGCGCTCCGCGCCACCTTCTCCCATCCGAGAGAAGGAAGGTCGCGTCGCGCGCTTCGTCGGCGGTGCAAGACGTGGATGCTCGCCACAAGGGCGAGCATGACGGTGGAGATATGACCGGAAAGCTGCCCGAGAATGTCGCCTATTTCGCCCGCGCCCTGCGGATCGCCGGTCTGCGCGTCGGGCCGGGCGCGGTGGTCGAGGCGGTCGAGGCGCTGGCGGATGGCGCGCTCGGCGGCCGCGAGGACGTCTATTGGGCGCTGCATGCGATCTTCGTGAAGAAGCACGAGGATTCAGCGGTCTATGATCAGGCTTTCAGGCTGTTCTGGCGCCGGCGCGGGCTGATCGAGAAATTGATGGCGCAGATGTCGCCGGTAACGCCCCGGGTCGATGCGCCGCCGCAGAGGCCCGAGGCGGGAGCCTTGCGCGTCGCCGAGGCCTTCGCGCCGCCGCCGGCGGAGGAGGAGCCACCGCCGGTCGAACTGACGGAATTGTCTGCGCGGCTGACGGTTTCGGAACGCGAGACCCTGAAATCGCGCGACTTCGCCCAGATGAGCGCCGCCGAGATCGCAAAAGCGCGCCAGCTCATCGCGGAATTGCGCCTGCCCGATGATGCCGTGCCGACGCGGCGCTTCCAGGCGGCGCATGCCGGGGCGCGGATCGATCCGCGCCGTACTTTCCGCCGCTCGCTGAGGGGCGGCGGCGCTTCGATCGATCTCGCCTTTCGCGAACGGGCACAGGTGCATCCGCCCTTGGTGGCGCTGGTCGACATCTCCGGCTCGATGGCCGAATACTCCCGGATCTTCCTGCATTTCCTGCACGCCGTCACCGAGCAGCGCCGACGCGTGCATTCCTTCGTCTTCGGCACGCGCCTGACCAATGTCACCCGCAGCCTGCGCGCCCGCGATCCCGACGAGGCGCTGGCGCTGGCCGGCAGGGCAGCGCCAGACTGGGAGGGCGGCACCCGCATCGCCTCGGCCTTGCATGCCTTCAACCGGACCTGGTCGCGCCGCGTGCTGTCCGGCGGCGCCGTCGTCCTTTTGTTCACCGACGGGCTGGAGCGTCATCTCGATGACGAGCTCGGCTTCGAGATGGACCGGCTGCAGCGCTCCTGCCGCCAGTTGGTGTGGCTCAACCCGCTCCTGCGCTATGATGCCTTCGAGGCGCGGGCGAGCGGCATCAGGGCGATGCTGCCCCATGTCGACTCCTTCCGGCCGATCCACAATCTCGCGGCGATGGCCGATCTCTGCGCCGCGCTTTCGCCCGATGCACGGCAGGCAGGCGATCCGCGCCAGTGGTTGAAGAGGGCGGGTTGAGGCATGATGTCTTCCAAACCAGCCCTCATCCTGAGGAGCGATCGCAGATCGCGTCTCGAAGGATGTTCCAGAGTATACTGGAGCCGTCCTTTGCAACGCCGTTGCGCGGCTGCTCTGCGCGATGGCTGAGAGGGAGGCGACAGTCATGATCAGCACTGACACCGACATCCTCGCCACTGCCGAGGCCTGGGCAAAGGCCGGGCGCGGCGTCGCGCTCGCCACCGTGATCGAGACCTGGGGCTCGGCCCCGCGTCCGGTCGGTTCGCATCTCGTCATCGACGGGGAAGGGAATTTCCTCGGCTCGGTCTCGGGCGGCTGCGTCGAGGGCGCCGTCGTCGAGGAGGCCGGCGAGGTGATCGCGCAGGGCAGGGCGCGTACGCTCGAATTCGGTGTCGCCGACGAGGCCGCCTGGAAGGTTGGGCTTTCCTGCGGCGGTCGGATCAAAGTCTATGTAGAGCCGGTCCGCGGCAAGGAAACGAACTAATGGCCTCCTGGGAAACCCTCGTCGCCTTTGCGACGCTGACCTTGCTGGTCGCTTACTTCCCCGGCCCGGCGCTGCTCTACACGGCGGCGCAGACCATCGCCCATGGCCGCAAGGCCGGGCTGATGGCGATGCTCGGCATCCATCTCGGCTGCTATGTCCATGTCTTCGCCGCGGCCTTCGGCCTGTCGGCGGTGTTCAAGCATGTGCCCGAGCTCTATTTCGCGGTGAAGATCGCCGGCGCGCTCTATCTGGTCTGGCTCGGCATCGGCATGATCCGTTCCAAGCTCGGCTCGTCCGAGGAGCGCCCGGTCGCGCCGCCGAAGACGGTGAAGCGGGCCCTGGTCGATTCCTTCATCGTCGAGATCCTGAACCCCAAGGTCGCGCTGTTCTTCATCGCGCTCCTGCCGCAGTTCGTCGATCCCTCGGCTTCGCTGCCGGTCTGGGCGCAGTTCCTGATCCTCGGCACGATCGTCAACTTCTCCTTCTCCTCGGCCGATCTCGTCACCGTGTTCGGCGCTACCCTGGTGATGAAGACGATGAAGGCGAGCCGCGCCGGTTTCGGCATCGGGCGCTGGCTCGGCGGCGGCATGATGATCGGGCTCGGGGTCAAGCTCGCGGTGGACAAGGGCTAGGCCATGGAACTGTCGCTGCTTTCGGCGCTCAATGCCGAGCGTGCGGCGCGCCGCGCCGCGGTGCTGGTCACCGATATCGGTATGGGTGCGCAAAGACTGGTCAAGGCGGCGGAGCTGCAGCAGGACCCGCTCGCCGAGCTGATCGACAGGCAGTTGCGCACCGGCAAGAGCGGTTCGGTCGAGGTCGACGGCAAGGCCTATTTCCTGACGGTGCAGGCGCCGCCGCCGCGCCTGATCGTCACCGGCGCGGTGCATATCTCGCAGGCCATGGCGCCGATGGCGAAGCTGCTCGATCTCGACGTCACCGTCATCGATCCGCGTACCGCTTTTGCGACGCCGGAGCGCTTTCCCGAGGTGACGCTGCTGCCGGAGTGGCCGGACGAGGTGCTGAAGCGCCAGCAGCTCGACGCCTACACGGCTTTCGTCGCGCTGACGCATGACCCGAAGATCGACGATCCCGGGCTCGTCGCGGCGCTGAACTCGGACTGCTTCTATATCGGTGCGCTCGGCAGCCGGAAGACGCATGGCCGGCGCCTGGAGCGCCTGGCGGCAGCGGGCTTCAGCGAGGCGCAGACGGCGCGCATCCACGCCCCGATCGGGCTCGACATCGGCGCGGTCTCGCCGGCCGAGATCGCGCTCGCGATCCTCGGCGAGATCGTCTCCACCCTGCGCGGCCCGCGCCGCAAGCCTGCAACAGAGCCTGCATGAGTGCCCGTATGAGTGCCTGCCCATGAAGTTCGGTCCCATTCCGATCGCCGAAGCGGCGGGCAGCGTCGCGGCCCACACCGTGCGTGCCGGCGACGCCATCGTCCGCAAGGGCGCGACGATCAGCGCGCAGGATGCCGAGCGGCTGGCGGCGGGCGGGCTGACCGAGATCGTCGCCGTCCAGCTCGAGCCCGGCGATATCGACGAGAACACCGCAGCCGAACAGCTGGCGCGGGCGCTGGCCGGGCGGGCGGTGGTGACCGAGGCGCCGTTTACCGGGCGGGTCAACCTGTTCGCGGCGGCGGCCGGCGTGCTGACCATCGATACCGCGCTGATCGACATGCTGAACGGCATCGACGAGGCGATCACGGTCGCGACCTTGCCGGCGCTGAAGGCGGTCGTCGCCGGCGAGATGGTCGGCACGGTGAAGATCATCCCCTATGCCGTACAGGAGCGCCAGATCGCCGAGGCGCTCACGCGGCTCGGCAGCGCCCGGCCGATCGCGATCACCGAATACAAGCTGAAATCCGTGGCCGTGGTCTCGACCCTGCTGCCCGGCCTCAAGCCCTCGGTCGTCGACAAGACCTTGCGGGTGATGGCCGAACGCCTGGCGCCGGCGGGCGGAGAGATCGTGCTGGAGCGGCGTGTGCCGCATGAGGGCGCGCCGCTCGCCACGGCGATCCGCGAGGCCGCTGCCGGGCCGGCTGAGCTCGTCGTGGTCTTCGGCGCTTCGGCGATCACCGACCGGCGCGATGTGGTGCCGCAGGCGCTGGCCCTGGCCGGCGGGCGTATCGAGCATCTCGGCATGCCGGTCGATCCCGGCAACCTCATGCTGATCGGCGAGCTCGACGGCAAGCCGGTGATCGGCGCGCCGGGCTGCGCCCGCTCGCCGAAGGAGAACGGCTTCGACTGGGTGCTGCAGCGCTGCCTCGCCGGCCTGCCGGTGCGCCGTGCCGAGATCCAGGGCATGGGGGTCGGCGGGCTGCTGATGGAGATCATCTCGCGGCCGCAGCCGCGCGCGCCGGGCCATGCCGCGGTCGCGCCCGTCGCCGGGCTGGTGCTCGCGGCCGGTCGCTCGACCCGTATGGGGGGAGACAACAAGCTGCTCCAGCAGGTGCGTGGCGAGGCGCTGGTGCGCCATGCCGTCAAGGCACAGATCGCCTCGCGGGCCGCGCCGGTCTTCGTCGTGGTCGGCCACCAGGAGGCCGAAATCCGCGCGGCACTGGAAGGGCTCGACGTTCGCTTCGTCCGCAATCCCGGTTTCGCCGACGGCCTCTCCAGCTCGCTCAAGGCGGGGCTCGCGGCGCTGCCATCCGATGCGCAGGGCGTCGTGGTCTCGCTCGGCGACATGCCCAACGTCACGCCCGGCGTGATCGACCGGCTGGCCCAGGCTTTCGCCGACAGGCCGGACGCGGTGGCGGTGGTGCCGACGCTGCTCGGGCATCGCGGCAATCCGGTGCTGCTGTCGCGAGAGCTCTTCGCCGCGGTTGCCCGGCTGTCGGGCGACGAGGGTGCCCGGCGCCTGCTGGAGGAGGCCGGAGACGCCGTCGAGGAGGTCCCGCTCGACGACCCCGCGATCGCGATCGATGTCGACACGCCCGAAGCGCTTAAGGCCCTGACCGGTGCGCCTCTGCGCTCCTAGTTCGACGCGCAGGAGGCTCGAGCCGGCCAGGCTATCGGAGGTGTTTCGTGCGGTTTGGCAGGCGCTTCAGCGCTTCCAGTAGACTCCGAGCGTCGCATAGGCCGCATTCGGCTGGTCGCTGGTCTGCTGCGCCCCGGCGGCGAGGCGCCAGTTCAGGCTGAACAGCCTGAAACCGGTGAGGTGCAGGCCCAGTCTGAGCTTGTGATAGTCCTGCTGCCGGTAGAACTCGATCTCGGGGCCGAGATAGAGGTCGGGGGCGAGCTTCCAGCCCGGCGAAAGCCTGAGCCAGAAGCGCTGGTCCAGCGTCGCGGCATAGGCATTGGCCTGGAGCAGCAGGTTCTCCAGCGGGGTCGCCCAGAGATCGAATTGCAGCCGGCCGCCGATGCGGTCGCTGAACCGCGTGCGGGTCCTCGTCTCGCTGAAGACCGCCTCCAGCTCCGGTCCGGCCGACAGCGCCAGGAAAAGGTCGCCGATGCGCCATTCATAGCCGAGCAGCGCATGGACCTCGGTCTTGACCATGCGTCCGCGTGCCGGGCTGTGCTCGGCCGGCTCGATGCTCTCGCCCCATTTCAGCCCGAGCCGGAAGCCGCTGGCGTCGAGCCCGCCTTGCCCGAAGGCGCGCTTGAAGCCGACCGAACCGTGCAGCTTGCTGCGGTCGGTGTCGAATGAGGCGAAGATCACCATCGAGAGCGGCGTACGCTCATGCAGGGTGCTGTCGGCCGACGTCGGAGCGGAAGCGAGGGCTGCCGTCGCAATGATGACGGATCCCGAAAGCCCTTTCGCCCGCTCGGTGACGCCCCACGCCACGCCTACGCCCCCTCGGCTCTTGAAAACGGCCGATCACGCTACGGAGAGGAAGTCTGGCAGCAGATGAAATTCTTGCAAGTTTTTGTTAACCATGACGGCGCAGCCTGATGGCATCGGCCAGCCTTCTTCTCGCAGAGGAGTGCATCGTGTCATGGCATCGAAAGATTTCATCCGCCAGCTCGCCGGCTACGGTCTGACAACGGCCAATATCCTCTACCGCCTGCCGGATCATCCGACTTTCCTACAGAGCTACGTCTGGCAGGAATACGATCTGGCGCCACGCTTCCCCGAGCTGCGTGCCTTCCTGGATTTCTGGCGGCGCGAGCTCGAGGGACCGCTGCATTCGGTGACGGTGGCGCATGCGCGCCTGATCCGTCCGGCCGAGATCGTCAGCGTCAACGGCGTGCTGACCCTGCATTGACGCCGTGCGCCGCGGCGGGGTTGTTGGTCCTGCGCCCGCCATGCTAGGGCGCAGCTCCAGCCCTTCGCCCGGCGATACAGCTTGTCCTCTCCCCTGCGCACTTCCGGCCTGCTGCATGCGCTCGCGAGCCTTCCCGGCCCGCGCATCGCCGTCGGCGACATCGTCGCGGCGCTGCGCGACCGGGCCTATGCTTTGCTCATCGTGCTGCTCGGCCTGCCGAACTGCCTGCCGATGCCGCCGCCGATCCCGCTGGTCTGCGGCCTGGTCCTGGCCTTCATCGCGATGCAGATGCTGATGGGCCGTACCACGCCCTGGCTGCCGCAGCGTCTGCTCCGGCGCAGCATCGCCCAGGCCGATCTGGCGCGGGCGGTTTCACGCGCGCTGCCGCCGCTGATCCGGCTCGAGCGCTTCTCGAAGCCGCGCATGATGATGCTGAGGGGGCCGTTCGCGCTGGCGCTGCTCGGCGTGCTGCTGCTCGTCCTGGCGCTCGGACTGGTGGTCGCGGCGCCGTTCATCGGCCAGATTCCGCTCGGCCTCGCGGTCTGCCTGGTCGGGCTCGGGTTGGTCGAGCGTGACGGCGTGCTGATCGTCGGCGGAGCCGTGGTCGGGGCAATCGGCCTCGCGCTCTCGGCAGGCTTCGCCTATGCGCTGGTGAGCTCGATCGCCAGCCTGTTCTGAGAGCCTCGAGCGCCGCTCAGGCGGCGAGCTGCTTCTCGAAGGGCTGGTCGAGCGCCAGCAGCCGGTCGATCTCGCGGGGCGGGACGCCCTTGGAGAACAGGAAGCCCTGCAGTTCGTGGCAGCCGACCGCCTGAAGGAAGCGGTGCTGCTCCGTGGTCTCGACGCCCTCGGCACAGACGCGCAGGCCGAGCGCGCGGCCGAGATGCACGACGGAATGCACGAGAATGGCGGATTCCCCGGTCGTCTCCATGTATTCGAGGAAGGAGCGGTCGATCTTGATCTTGTCGAAGGCGAAGCGGCGCAGATAGATCAGGCTCGAATAGCCGGTGCCGAAATCGTCGAGCGCCAGGCCGATGCCATGCGCCCGCAGGTCCATCATCGCGTTCTCGGCGGCGTCGGCGTCCTCGACCACGACGCCCTCGGTCAATTCGAGTTCGAGCCGGCCAGGGTCGAAACCGGTTTCGTCGAGGATGCGGATGACGCTGGCGACGAAGTCCTTGTGGCGGAACTGGATCGGCGAGACGTTGACGGCGAGCTTGATCCCCGGCCATTTCAGCGCCTGCTCGCAGGCGCGGCGCAGCACCCATTCGCTCAGCGGCATGATCAGGCCGCGCTCCTCGGCGATGCCGATGAACTCCGAGGGCGGGATCATGCCGTGCACCGGGTGCGGCCAGCGCACCAGCGCCTCGACGCCGACGATGGTCGCGCCGTCGATCGAGACCTGAGGCTGGTAGTGCAGCAGAAGCTCGTCGCGGTTGATCGCGTTGCGCAGGTCCTCCTCGACCATGCGCTTGACCTGGAGCGCCCGGTTCATCTGCGGTTCGAAGAAGGAGTAGCGGTTCCGTCCCTCGTTCTTGGCCTGGTAGAGGGCGGTATCGGCGAGGCGCATCAGCGTGCCACGGTCAGCGCCGTCCTGCGGGCCGTGGGCGATTCCGATGGAGCAGCCGATGGTGACGGCGACGCCGGCGATCTCGAAAGGCTCCGTGAGCGAATCGAGGATTCGCTGGCCGAGCGCTGCGCTGGCGCCGGGCTCGTTCATATGGGTCTGGATGATGCCGAACTCGTCGCCGCCGAGCCGGGCGACCGTGTCGCCGACGCGCAGGATGGTGGTCAGGCGTTTCGCGACCTGCCGGATCAGCTCGTCGCCGGCATTGTGGCCATAGGTGTCGTTGACGGCCTTGAAGCGGTCGAGGTCGAGCATCAGGACTGCGAGCCCGCTCTTGGTACGGCCGAGCTGGGCGAGTTCCTGGTCGAGTCTGAGATCGAAGGTGCGGCGGTTGGGGAGGTGAGATAGCTCGTCCTGGCCGGCCAGACGCTGGATTTGCTGCTCTCGAAGGGTGATCTGGGTACCCGCGTGGCGCAGGCGATGGAAAACATAGGCGAAGATCGCGATGAAGAGCAGCCCGACCCCGGCAAGGGCCCAGAAGAACTGCCGCATCATCGCGTCACCAGGCCGGTCCGGCGTCCAGGTCAGCCATGCTCTGATGGCGCCGTCCGCCGAAACGATATCGCGGCGAGTCAAGCGGTCGGGCGGACGCTCGCCGACGATCCGCACATTCGGGACACGGTAGCGCTGGGCCAGATCTTCGAGGAGTGACGCGGTGGTGCGGCGATAGCCGACGAGATAGGCGGGACCGGCAGGGGAGGAGGTCCTCGCGCCAGCCATGCTGGCCGCTCTCAGATCAGCGATCACAACGCCCAAGGTCTCCTGGCCATCAGACCTGAGAAAGGCGTTCAGCGGTCCGCTCGTCGCGGTTGGGGTTGCATGCGTGGTCGTGGCCATCGCGCCAGGCAGTTCGGCGGCGAAATGACGCAAGCCTTCATAGCCGGCCTGGCCGGCGGCCTGGCCGCCTTCGACGCCGGCGAGAACCTTGCCCGAGGCGGTGACGAGATAGGCGCCGTCAAAATCGAGGAAGCGGCTGGCAAATCGCGCGAAACCCCATTGCAGGGCCGGGCGCGGCAGGCTCGCATCGAAGATCGGCTGGAGCAGCCCGGCATCGGCCAGGTTTTCGAGGCGATGGCGGCGCAGCCGAACCTGGCTTTCGATCGCCGCTTCGACGCGATCATATTGTCTTTCCGCCTCGACGCGGTTTGCATCGAGCATGATCGCGACGATGACGCCCACGGCGGCCGCGCTGACGAATGCGAAGGCACAGGCCAGGGTTGCCACCGTGCTCGTCAGCATCCGAGCTGACGAATTCATGTTGGGCAAACGAGCAGAAAGCTGCAAAATGCTCCACCTGTCCGGGCGCGCAGATGATCCATCCTGACAGGCGAATCTTGCCATCGGGTTTCCAGCGATGCTGACGAAGTGCGCGAAATCGTTGTCGCGCTGCCGAGAATGGGCGTCCGGAGCCGCCTGGCGGCTCGCGCTCAGCTCTCCGTCGGTTCGTAGGGTGGGCGCGGAATCGCCATATGTGCGGCGCGCAGTGCAGCCGACCAACGCTCGCGCAGATCGTGGAAATAGGGCTCGCCGGCCTCGATCCGGCGGTTGAGTTCCGGTGCTTCCGCGTCGCGGCGGAGCATGATCAGGTCGATCGGCAGGCCGACGCCGAGATTCGAGCGCATGGTCGAATCCATCGAGATCAGACCGACCTTCAGTGCGTCATAGAGATCGGTCCTGAAGGTCACGGCGCGGTCGAGGATGGGCTTGCCGTATTTGTGCTCGCCGATCTGCAGGAAGGGCGAATCCATGCCGCATTCGATGAAGTTGCCGGCCGAGTAGATCATGAACAGCCGCATCGGCTGGCCGATGATCTGGCCGCCGAACAGCAGCGACATGTCGTATTTGACGCCGGCATCGCGCAGCGCATCGCCATCGGTCTCGCGCACGCGGCGGACCGCCCGGCCGACGAGCTGGGCGGCGCGGAACATCGAGGGCGCATTCTGCAGCGTCTCGGGCTCGCCCGTCTCCGGATTCGGTACGCCCTCGTGCAGCAGGCTGACGACCGACTGGGTGAGGGAGAGGTTGCCGGCGGTGGCGAGCGTCAGGGTACGCTCGCCCGGCCAGGAGAAGACGTGGAGCTTGCGGAAGGTCGAGATGTCGTCGAGTCCGGCATTGGTGCGCGTGTCGGCGATCATCACGAGACCGTCCTGGACGAGGATGCCGGCGCAATAGGTCACGTGACGGGTCTCCGGAGCGGGGCGCGTATGGCTGGTATCAGGCGCTCATGGCGAGGACAATGCGCCCAGGCTCAATACCTACCAAGGCGGTAGCGGATGTTCGGCGCACCGAGGCCGGCTCCAAGACCCTTCACATATCGAGAATAGGCTACGCATCGTCATCGCAGGTGTTCTTGGGCTGTTCGGGAGGCAGCCACCAAATATCGGCAGTCGCTATCGGCTGCCCATGTCACTTCGTCCCGCCCGATTGGAAATGTTCACCCAGCGACCGACCGCTTGCCGTGAAAGTGCTGTTCCAAGTCACGAACGCGATCGCGCCCCTCTTTCTTGGCTCGGTACAAAGCTTGGTCGGCCCGATCCAGCAAAGCGTCCAACCCTTCGGCCCCGGTAGCGACGGCAATCCCAAAGCTTGCGGTCGGGCGCAGTACGTCCTGAACGACAGCAGGTGCAACAGCCCTGAAGGCCACTCTGATGCCCTCGGAAATTTGATGGGCCGTGCTCAGGTCACAGGACGGCAACAAAACGGCGAACTCTTCACCGCCCAGTCGTGCGCGTATTGCCCCCGACGGCGATTTTTGCGTGAGTAGTTCCGCAAAAACCTGGATGATCCTGTCGCCAGTCGCATGCCCGCAGCGATCATTGATCGACTTGAACAGGTCGAGATCACTCACGATCAGAACGGATGTGTCCAGATCTGACTGCGCATGCAGGAATGCCTTGGCGTGACGCTCGAAACCGCGCCGGTTGAGCAATCCTGACAAAGAGTCATTTTCAGCCTCGGATCGCATCTCTTCCGTGACGTCCACGGCAATGATCGCGAAAATGCCGACAGCCAGTGTCGAGCATATCAGTGTGTCGGATATCGAGATGGCCAGCCAATAGGCACTTTCGAAATCTTCGCCAACAATACTCGGCATTGCAAATAGCGGTCTGCAGCCGAAGGCGACGGCGGTCACCACGACGAGCCAAAACAGTAGCGCCTCTACGGGCGTGCGTCGCGGCCGCTTCGGCATATCGGCCAGCATCGTCAGGCATATGGCAACGAGGCCGGCGCCTATGATAGCGCCGCGCGCCACCAAACTGTCGTGCACAAGCGTGTAGAACCCGAGGCCGGGCAGGGTTGAAAACACGATGATCGACAAAAGTACATAGCGGGGGCGCCGTTCGAATTTCTGCGCTACGCCTATCGACAGAAGCCCCATCGTCAGCAAAATCAATGCGTTGCTGACTAGGCGGAGTGGCGAGGCCTGTTCGCGCAGCGCGACGAATACGACGATGAAGCAAATGGCGCGTACCGCATATGACGAGGCAAAAATCATGATGTAAGCAAGTCGACGCTGGTGCCACCAGAGCGCCAGCAAGCTGATGCTCAAAATCGCCGACATCGCGGGGTTGAGCACCCCTATTACCACGTAGCTCATTGCCCACACGCTGGCGCGGCAAAACCGCGGTACTCCGTCCGTTGGATCTTGGGCTGAGCACAACACGGCTTGGGTGTCGTATCAGTAAAGTATCATGGTAAACGGCAGCTCGTGCCGTAATGTAAGAGGCAATCTAGGTTCAATATCTATTGATTTGGCTCGAGATGTGATTCGTGATGTCCCGGGCTATGCCGTGATCGATGATTTACTTCTGCTGAGCGAGCGCCAGATGGCGCGCACCGCGCCGCATTTTCTGCTCTCGCATGGCGTGCGCGGGTCGATGACCGGCGCGTGGTGAGCGGCATCGTCGACGTTATCCGCAACGGCCTGCAATGGAGGGACGCCCCCAAGGGCTACGGTCTCCGCGCAAGACGCTCTACCACCGCTTCACCCGCTGGAGCCGGCTCGGCATCTTCAATCGCATCTTCGCCGGATTTGCCGGCGAAGGGCCGAAGCCCCAGAATCGAACCTCTTCGCCAAGCTGAAGGACTGGTGCCGATCGCCACGCGCTACGATCGATGCGCCTACACTTTCTTCTCGACAATCCGTATCGCCGCAGCCCTCGTCTTCTGGCTCTGACCAACGAGTCCCGAGTCTGGATCGCCGTGCGCCCGACCGGTTGCAAGATGGCGATCAATCTTGTCGGGGTGTCGGATCTTTCTGAAGAACGGGCTCCACTTTCCAATCCGATGCCGAGGCCGTCACTGCCCCTGCTGGCGCGGCCGGGCGGCCTGGGCGCGAACCTCGACCAGCAGGCTCTCGCCATTGCCGCCGGTGCGGGCGCCGCGGACCGGCGCCGCGTCGGCATAGTCGAGACCGGTCGCGACGCGGATATGGGTGTCGATCGGGCAGAGCCCGTTGGCGCAGTCGAAGCCGATCCAGCCGTAATCCGGCAAATAAGCCTCGGCCCAGGCATGGGCCCCGCCGGCATGGGGCAGCGTCTGCGATTCCGCGACATAGCCGGAGACATAGCGGGCGGGCGCACCGAGCGAGCGGGCACAGGTCATGAAGACATGTGCGACATCCTGCGGGATGCCTTCGCCCGCTTCGAGGCAGGCGCCGGCGCCGATGCCGAGGCGCTCTCCGGTCGGCACGCAGGTGATTCTTTCGTGCAGCGTCTCCATCAATGCGTGCAGGCGCGAGAGCTCACTGCCGCCCCCGGCCGCCGCCTCGGTCGCGAGGTCGCGCAGAGCGGCGCTCGGCTCGGTCAGCCTGGTGTCGCGCATGAACACGGCCGGCGGCACCTTCTCGACCACGCCCCGGATGACCCCAGCGAGATCTATGGTTTCGACCATGCCGTTGACTTCGATCGCATAATTCTCGATCGGCCCGTCGGCCGAGAAATCATGGACGAGATTGCCGAACGGATCCTGGCTGGAACGCAGCCGGCCGTCGATGTTCGGTGTGATCCGCCAGGACATGACATGCTGGCCGTCATGGTCGCGGGGCGTCAGCCGCAGCACCTGCCGGAGCTGGCGCACCGGCTCGGCATAGGCATAGGCGATGCTGTGCGAGATCCGGATACGCATGGCGGCTGCTTGAGGTCCTCGGTTCCGTCGGTGGCCAATGGCCTATTGCAGATATTGGTCGACGATGATCGCACCAAGGCGGTTGTTCTCGGTGATGAAGTCCTCGATGAATTCGTGCAGCCCGCGCCGGATCACCGCGTCGATCGGCATGTTCGACAGGCTGGCCAGGGTCTTGCGGGCCTGGCGCTGGGCCGGGCCGTGCCGGTCATAGGCATCGCCGATCTGGTCGAGGAAGCGCGAGATGCTCTCATAGCAGCTCGCCAGCGAGCGCGGCATGCGCTTGTTGAGGATCAGGAGATCGGCGATCAGCACCGGCTTCACCGCTTCGCGATAGACCCAGTGATAGGCGGTCAGTGCCGAGACCTCGCGCAGCATCGTCGTCCACTGGAAATAGTCGAGCGAGCCGCCGACCTGCTCGGTCTCCGGCAGAAGCAGATGGTACTTCACGTCGAGGATACGGGCGGTGTTGTCGGCCCGCTCGAGATGCACGCCGAGTCGCGAGAACCAGTAGCCGTCATCGCGCAGCATGGTGCGGTAGGCCGAGCCGTCGAAGACCAGCGAGACGTTCTTCACCCAGTCGAGGAAGCGGGCGAACTCCTCGCGGTCCATGCGCTTGCGTTCGAAGCGCTGGAGTTCGAGCCAGGCGCCGTTGAGCGCGTCCCACATTTCCGAGGTCAGCGCGGTGCGGACCGCACGGGCGTTCGAGCGGGCGAGGGCAAAGCAGTTGCGGATCGAGGATGGATTATCCGGGTTGAAGGTGAGGAACTCGCAGACATTGCGCTCGTTCGCCTCGTCATAGGCGAGGGCGAAGGCATCCTCGCAGCCGGCGGTGGCGACGGCGCTCTGCCATTCGGTGCCGGCGCCGCCATAGGCGGAGGGCAGGTTGGTCAGGCGGGTCGTGGCGTCGAGGATGCGGGCGAGATACTCGGCCCGTTCGACATAGCGCGAGACCCAGTAAAGGCTGTCGGCGGTGCGCGAAAGCATGGTCAGGTCCGGGATTCCGGGAGGACTCGAAGACAGGTGAAAGCGGGCATCCTCATGCGTCGAGCACCCAGGTGTCCTTGGTGCCGCCGCCCTGGCTCGAATTGACCACCAGCGAGCCTTCCTGGAGGGCGACGCGAGTGAGCCCGCCGGGCACGCAGGAAATGCCGTTGGCGCCCGAGAGCACGTAAGGCCGCAGGTCGACATGGCGCGGCGCGACGCCGGAGGCGACGAAGGTCGGGCAGGTCGAGAGCGCCAGCGTCGGCTGGGCGATGAAGCCCTCGGGCTGGAGCTTGAGCTTCTGCCGGAAGGTCTCGATCTGGGCCTTGCTGGCATGGGGGCCGACCAGCATGCCGTAGCCGCCGGAGCCGTTGACCTCCTTGACCACCAGCTTTTCGAGATTGTCGAGCACATAGGCGTTGGCCTCGGGCTCGCGGCAGCGATGGGTCGGGACATTCTTCAGGATCGGCTCCTCGCCGGTGAAGAACTTCACGATCTCGGGCATGTAGCTGTAGACCGCCTTATCGTCGGCGACGCCGGTGCCGACCGCATTGGCGAGGGTGACGTTGCCGGCCTTGTAGGCGCCGATGATGCCGGGCACGCCGAGCACGGAATCGCCGCGGAAGACCAGAGGGTCGATGAAGTCGTCGTCGATGCGCCGGTAGATCACGTCGACACGCTTCGGCCCCTGGGTCGTGCGCATGTAGACGACGTCGTCCTTGACCAGCAGGTCCGAGCCCTCGACCAGCTCGACGCCGAGCTTGTCGGCCAGGAACGAGTGCTCGTAGAAGGCCGAATTGTACTGGCCCGGCGTCAGAAGGCAGATCGTCGGGTCGGAGGAAGCGCTGCGCGGCGCGACCGAGCGCAGCGTCGCCAGCAGCTGGTCGGGGTAATTGTCGACCGGCGCGACGCGGTGGGTGGCGAACAGCTCCGGGAAGAGCCGCAGCATCACCTCGCGGTTCTCCATCATGTAGGAGACGCCGGACGGGGTGCGGGCATTATCCTCCAGCACATAGAAGGTGTCGGCGTCGACGCGGACGATGTCGATGCCGGCGATGTGGCAGTAGATGCCGTGCGGCACCTGGAAATCGACCATCTGCAGCTGGTAGCAGGCATTGCGGTAGACCAGATCGGCCGGGATGATGCCGGCCTTCAGGCACTCCTTCTTGCCGTAGACATCGGCCAGGAACATGTTCAGCGCGGTGACGCGCTGGCGCAGTCCTTTTTCGAGCTTGGTCCATTCCGGCTTGGTCAGCACGCGCGGGATGATGTCGAAGGGGATCAGCCGCTCGGTCGATTCCTCGTCGCCATAGACGGCGAAGGTGATGCCGATGCGCCGGAAGAACAATTCGGCCTGGGAGCGGCGCAGGGCCAGCATCTCGGGTGGCGCTTCCTTCAGCCAGCGGTCGAGCTCGACATAGGCCGAGCGCAATCCGCCTTCTCCCCCCGTCATCTCGTCGAACGCCGGCATGCAGGCTTCTTCCCCTGTTTCGGGTAGCCTATGCGCAATTGCGCGGCTTCGGAAAGAGGTCTGCTGCCGAGGGTTGCGGCGAAGCTTGCCCGTTCCTTGGGCAAAGCACGGTGGCCGGACTGCGGTGGGCGCGCCGACCAAAGGGGATCAGGGCGGAGCGATCATGCCTTGGGCAGCGCAGGGGCTGCCAAAGGGGGCCTGCGGCGTTGCTGTCGCTTGCCTGGCTGGCGGGAGGAGCGCAAGGTCCGCAGCGGCGACAGGTTAGAAAGATTCCAATATGGGATTGAAGCCCTATTTGCTCCGCTTGCACCGCTGGATCACCCTCGTTTTCGCTCTGCCTCTACTCGGAATCATCGTCTCGGGGCTGGTGCTGTCGATCGAGCCGCTGGCGCAGCGCCAGGCGCCGGCGGCGCCTCTGACCGAAGCGCGACTGCTCGATTTCCTCGACCGCCACGACCCGGACGGCAAGGCGACCGGCCTCTCGGTTCGCACCTATGACCAGCTGGTCCGACTGTCCGGCGTCGGAGAGGACGGAACAGTGGATGTCGGCCTCGCCAGCGGCGAGGAGGTCGAGACGGAGGGGTTCGCCGAATGGTTCGGCTGGGCGCGCGGCCTGCACGAGCGGCTGCTCCTGGACCTCGGCTGGCTGGTGACGGCCAGTACCGTCGCGATGATCGCCCTGGCCGTGCTTGGCGTCGCCATGGGCTGGCCGCGCTTGCGCAACACGCTGGGCGGCTGGCACGCCGGAATGGCCTGGCTCACCCTGCCGCTCGCCGTGCTGAGCCCGCTGACCGGGCTGTTCATCGTGATGGGCGTCGGAACCGGTGGGGCGCCTGCTGGGCCGCGCGGCGAGCGCGTGCCGATCCGCGCCGCGGTCTCGGCCATTGCGCGCGACCATGATCTGGCCGGCCTGACCTCGCTGCGGATGCGGGGCGGGCGCCTGGTCGCCCGGATCTACGAAGGCAGCCGGCTGTCGACCTATGTCGTGACCCGGGAAGGGCTGCAGCCGGCACCGACGAACTGGTCGCGCGCGCTGCATGAGGGCAACTGGCACGCCTTGCTGGGGACCACTTTCAACACGCTGCTTTCGCTGGTGCT
Source organism: Allobosea sp. NPDC055594 (assembly GCF_053618995.1). Taxonomy (NCBI): domain Bacteria; kingdom Pseudomonadati; phylum Pseudomonadota; class Alphaproteobacteria; order Hyphomicrobiales; family Alloboseaceae; genus Allobosea; species Allobosea sp. NPDC055594. Next base: position 108,104 of record NZ_JBSHIO010000010.1, on the reverse strand, counting down.
GGTCGGGCTCTGGGGTACGGGGCTGGTCATCTGGGCGAGGCGCCGTTTCCGCAAGCGCCGTCCACGGGCGCGGCAGTCGGCGCGCGCCGCGGCGTCGGGCTGATCCGGGACGCTCAGATCAGGCCGAGCCCCTTGAAGCTGGCATGGCCGTCGCGGCCGACGATGATGTGGTCGTGGATGGCGATGCCGAGCGGCTTGGCGATGTCGACGAGCTCGCGGGTCATGCGCATGTCGGCGCCGGACGGTGTCGGGTCGCCGGATGGATGATTATGTATTAAAATCAAGGCTGTAGCCGATAGTTCCAAGGCGCGGCGCATCACCTCGCGCGGGTAGACCGGGGTATGGTCGACGGTGCCGGTCTGCTGCACCTCGTCGGCGATCAGGGCGTTCTTCTTGTCGAGGAAGAGGATGCGGATGTGTTCCTCTCTCTCAGATTTTGCCGTTAAATCAATTGCTTGCGCGTCGCGTCCCCCAAACGTCCCTACCGCGTCCCTCATGGCTTGTTCTCGCTCCGTTTTGCGAGGCGAAGCTGAGCGACGCGACTGGTCTGTTCGATCGTGCCGCGGTTGTAACGAGCGCTTGTCTGGCGGTTCAGGTGACCCGCCGATTTCATTACGTCCGTCTCCGCTGCGCCAAGGTCGTAGGCCTCGGTGATAGCACCGGCGCGGGCATCCATGTTGCAGACAGTCTTTGGCACGCCAGCGGTGTTCGCAATGGACCGCCAGCGATCGGTGAAGTTCCTATGCTTGTAGGGCTCGCGAGTCGTCTCGGCGACAATCATCGGTCCGATGCGCTTCTCCAACGGCACACGAGCGATTTCTTCCAGCACGGCCGGATGAAGCTTGAGGTCGTGCTCGACAGGAAGTCCGGTTTTCGTGTGCGACTTCCGGAGAATCATGTTGTTGTCGATATCGGACCAGAGCAGTCCGTTCACCCAGCGCCGGCCATTGTAATAGATGCCGCCCTCCGTTTCAGCGGGCTCCCATTCGCCGATAACGTCCTTCTGGCGCATGGCGAGTTCGAACTGCAGAGCGGTAGCCAAGGCGACCGAGGGCCAGCCCTCGGCGTGGGCGGCGGTGCGCACCGCATTCACGTGGTCAATCGTCATCACGGCGCACCGCGCCGGTGGTGTCGGGAATCGGATCTTACCGAGCATGGTATCGGCGCGGAAGCAGTCGTCGTAGCCCAACGTCACGCCATAGCTGATTAACTGCCTTACGGCGTCCATAGCGTGCTTGGCGCGCCAGGGGCGGGCAGGGGCGTCCGGCTTCTTCGGTGCGCCAAAGCGAGCGTGCCAGCGTTTGAAGTCCGGCCCGAGCAGCTTGGCAAGCTGCCTGTCGCCAACGCTCTTCTCGATGATGGTCAGCGACTTCAACACATTGGCCCGGCTGTTCCACTTCATTGAGTGGAAAGGCGAGTCTTCGTTCGTCTGGAATAGACGCGATAGGCTCAGCATCGAGCCGTCGTAGCCGGGGGCTGAGTGCCGGCCGAGTGACGCCCATGCAAGCATCTCCGCCTGCAGACGATGGCAGTGTGATGAGAGCGACGCGCGGCCTTCCGGGGTCTTCGGATAGTGCAGGCGGACGGACGACGGGCGATAGCCCCTCTTGGCAAGGTCGGCGCGGGCTTCCCAGTACTCGCGAACCGAGCCGTCCTTGTTCCGCTTGCGCTTGAGCCCCGGGAACTCGATCACTGCCATACCTCGACGCCGTCAGCCGTAGAGGGCAGGGCACCTTGCCGGATACCGTGTCGGCGGTCGAGAAATTCTCGAACAGCCGGCCAGTAGCGGCAGCCGGTGAGAGGATCTACACGGGGCAGGCCCTCGCGCTCCAGAACGAGCGCAAGGGAGTCCCACCGGACCTTCGCCTTGGGTCCAAGGATGCGCTGGGCGATTGCCTGCTCGGGCAAATACAGCGGCGAGTTGTCGTTGGCTGGCTGCATTCTGGGCTCCATGGCGGGCGAATGCCGACTAATTGCCGGATTCGCACGGTCGAAAGTCAAGCGTAATCAGCCGGCGCAGCTATACTGCTCTGATGCGAGCCGTGGTTGGCGCGCCGGTGGGCTGTCGTGAACAGCTATATGCACCGGTTTCCGTGGCTTCTATTCACCCGGTTCACACAATTGATTGTCAAGCAGCCGCAGTATCTGCCGCTTGGATTTCGCGCATCGCTCGCTCGTCAATCGCCGGAACCTCATCGCCGCAGCCAAGTTGCTTCATCGAGCACGCAACTTGGGAGATTGGTGATGAAGAAACTCGCTTTCGCGTTTGCGTTAGTCGCACTGCCCGCCATGGCGTTCGCACAGAATTCCGGCGTGGTCGTCCGAGACCCTACTGGCGGTGCAACTCGCGATCCAGCACTCGGCGTCGGCACTGTTGAGGCTCCCCTGAAGCGGGATCCGGCCGGTGGGGTGATGATCGACGACACGCCGCGATTCCGAGCCTATGTGGTCGAGCAGCGCGTCCCGTCCTACACCTATGCCGAGCCGATGGCGGTCGGTGCCGTCCTCCCGGCCGAGGGCGGTATCGTCTATCGCGAAGTACCGAGTGAATACGGCGCACAAGGTTACAGCTACACGGTGGTGAACGGTCGCACCGTTCTGGTGGAGCCGGGCGCCCGGCGCATCGTCCAGATCATCAACTGATCCCGCTCCGAGGTTTCAGGGATCGAACGGGGCGGCAGAGCACAATCCTCGCTTTGTTCGCCTCGTCCGCGCTGGGTAGGCGCGCGCGCCACCTTCCAATGTCGGGCGTTCGCGGCCCCAATTCAGCCGGAATCGGGGAGCCCGCTAGCGGGCGCCACAGTGATGCGGCAGCGGACGCCGGGTCGTGCAAGTGCCCCCAGCCCCCATGCGACCCGGCGTCTATCAAGCCGCAGCCGGCTTGTCGTCCCGCTCGAATAGGTACTGCTTGATGACGTTCTCAAGCTCGCCGGTGTCCTTGCGAGCCTTGATGCCAATCTTCACGTGGAACGCCTTGAAGTGCAGCTCCTCGCTGTCATCCGGCGCGAGCACGCCAGTGGCGCGCCGCAGGCCGGCAAAGTCGCGCTGGCCGCGCTCCTGCTTGGTCCGAGCACGGTGTTCCAACTCGTAGTTGATGTAGAACGGGCGACCTTCGAAATCGCCGTCAACAACCTGCCCCTTGCACTTCAGGATGTTGCCCGTGCCCTTGCTGTTGGTGACGTATTCCGACTCCACGATCTCAAGGGTGTATTCCCCCGCCGGCAGGGGCAGGTAGCCGCTGCTGGGGACGGCGTTGGGGTTGAAGCTGTATGCGATGCTGGCCATGGCGGCGCTCCTTATCATATGAATTTGTTGACATAAACAATAGGCGCTGGAGCGCGCTAGGAGTCAACAAAATAATATGAGAGTGACAAAAAATGTTTCTATCCCCATGATTGGTTGACAACCATAATTAGGAATCGCTAGAGCGGCATATGATCACACCCGCACAATCACGCGCGGCCCGCGGCTTACTCGGCTGGTCGCAGACCGATCTAGCCGGTGCGGCGAAGGTCAGTATCTCGACGATACGCGACTATGAGACCGGCAAACGCCAACCCATCGCCAACAATCTGTCTGCCATCCGACTAGCACTAGAAGCGGCTGGAATGGTTTTTGTCGGCGACGGCGAGCCCGCGATCGGAAGTGGGCCTGGCGTGCGGCTGAAATCGTCAGCCCCTTGACTCTCAATCGGCATGTTCTCATTTTGTTCGCATGCCGATTGCCCTGCCATTGACCGTCAAACGCTTTCGCAACGGCCAGGGTGAGGTCGTATGCGTCATCATCCGCGACGCGTCTGGAAGGGCGATTCACATAAACTGCGACCCGAGCGACTTCCGCAGGACCGCATCGCGCGTGTGGAGCCCTGAGGACGCCGAAGCGCTTGGGAAGTGGATCGCGCGCCGGCTGTCCGAGGAGATCGTCATCCAAGTCCGCGTCGATGAGAACCGGCGCGACGCGATGTGGTGTCGGTAGCTTCCTGGCGCGTCGTTCCGCTTGGCTTCTCAATATGATCTGACGAGCATGCTGCGCGCCGGCTAAGCCACATCGCCAATCCAGTGTATAATCTAATGGTACACATAGGTTGACGCATGGGTCATTATGCTGCACTGTTTGCTCATGCTGACACCCGAACAAATCAGGGCGGCTCGCGCCCTTCTCAACTGGTCCCAGGCGGAGCTTGCAGATCGTAGCGGCGTAGCGGCTCAATCGATTAAGAACATCGAACGCGGCGTAACCGACCCACGCCTGACAACTGCGACGACGCTCAAGCGCACTCTAGAATCGGCCGGGGTCCAGTTCGTTGAGCCCGGGATAAACCCGGCGGGCAACGGAGTCGCTCTGCGCACATCCCCACGACACGTGGCCACCCAAGGCGAAATGCAGGCCAGCGCGGACGATGCCCGATTTCAGGCTGCAGAGGCCGTAGACGAAGCCCTAATCGGCTCGGACGCCACCGCGGAACAGAAGGCCGAGCGCCGTGGAGCGCTTACGGACGAGTCCGAGATGATCGGGCAGGCCCGCGGCAAGGGCCGCGGCAAGCCCAGCCCTGACAAATAGCGAGGATTGATGGAAGCTACTTCGGCTTTAGCAGGCGGTTGAACATCTCGGTAATCGGGTTGTGAGGGCTTCGGGGACGGGCGGGAGAGTTCGGCCTGCCGGGCCAATTGATCTGCGCCTCCCCTATAACCCGTTCCCGATCGTCCATGCCGCGAACTCGATATTGCGGATCGCCGTCGTCGCTGGTCGGCAATAGGCGGGTGACCGCATACGTTCCAACGGCATCTTGGTCGTGGAAACCGAAATTCAGTCTTACTTGGTCTCCGACTTTAAAATGGTGGTCCATAATCGCTCCTTTGTGCTGTCAGCATTCAGAGCTGAGATGCACACTAGCACGCCGGAGAGCTGTGGAGGGCGATTTCCTGCAGGATGGTGTGCGAGGCGCGCCGCGGTGCCGCGCACCGTGCTAACCTGCGTCATGGAAAACCTCCCAAACCGCCGGCTCGAAATCACCGACGCAACCAACATCGCTCTCACGGGCGGGCCGGTATGCGGCGCCGTCATCATGGTCACGAAGGCGGGTGGCGGGCTGATCGAACTCCACTTGACTGCGGAGGCGCTGGCCAACATCGAGGTGCTGCTGGAAGGTGCGCGAATGGCGCAGGCCCGAATTTACGGGCTGCATTGAGGCCTGGACCGCCTCGAGGCTTGAATTCCGCGCGGTCGCAATAAATGTTCGCCATCTCGTTTGATGGAGGGCGGCATGCCATTTTCATCACTCAGCGACCCTGCTGATCTCGCCCGCGCGCAGAGTGCGTTCTACCTGGCCTGGCTGGAAATCGTAGCCGGCGGACACGTTTCGGAAACGGAGCAGGCAGGCCGCGATCGGCTGGCTGAAGTCATCATCGCCTTATTACCAAGCTGCGCCGATGAAGCCGAACTGGTGGAGCTGGCCGTCGAGCGTTTCGCTCAGCTCAAGGTTGAGTTCTAGCCCCTTGACCGCGCCGGCCGGGTGGATGACGCTGCGTCGTTTGGGGAGGAGAACGTGGCAAAGCTAGTGATCAGGAGCAAGGCCTCGCCTACGCGGAAGGCGTTGGCCAAGATGGTGACGGTCGAGAACACGGACGACGGCAAGAAGGTCACCGGAACCAAAAAGCAGGTGAAGGCGTGGGCTATTGAGGAAATCCGGAAGGGCCTCAAGCCTAAATAGACCGGCCCGTCCGTTTACATCCGACGTAACGGGCCAGCGCGCCGCTAAGCCGCTTCCCGCAAGCAATCTCCGACCCGATCCGGCCAACGGTGCACAACGGCCTGATGGGTCGCGATCGGAGTCACGCTCGACATCAGCAGGAAGCCGCCGACGCCGCCGTTGCCGTTCTCGTCGCGATAGGCGCGCTGCTGCTCGGCAATGGCGATGCCGGCCGTTACGAGGTCGGTGGGCATGGATGCCAACGGTACAGCTGGCGCCGAGGCATAGTCGGTGATCTCCGCCGCATGCCAGCCACCGCCGTACGCTGGGTTGTTGGTTACGACATATGCCTCGGCACGACCGCGCTCATGGCTCCACCCGACGGCGTAGATCTCTACACCACCATAGGACCTGACATCGTCCGGCGCGTTGTCCCATGCGACCTCTACCGACAGGGCGAGGTTGTCGACCAATTCCTCGAACGATCGGAAGGTGCGCCCCAGCCGGGGCGTTAGGTCCTCTGAGAAGCCCGACGGGCCACGGCTCGTGACCACGCAGCTCAAATGTGGAAGCGGATGCGTCTTGGTCGTGATCGCCGTGATCACGTTCCCATGGTCATTGTTGTAGGTGACACCGTCCGTGAACACGACCGCCGCCTCGTCCGTGAGAAATATCTGGACTGCACTCACTGCTTAAATCCCATCTGCATTGTTCCGATCAGCCCGCCGGGCGCGCCGTTGCTGCCGCTGGTCCCGAACAAGCCGGCAAGCGGCCCGCCGCCAATAAGGGCGGCTTGTAGGGCTGCGCGCGCGAGTTGTTTGACCAAGTTGCGCATGACGTCCTCGGCCTTCTCGCCGTCGACAATCAGGTCGCCGAGCGAGTCCGTGATGGCGTCGCCAAAAAACTTCTGGGCTTCCTGCGCATCCTCGAGGGCCTTGCGAACGTCTTCGACCTTGACCTTGGCGTTGGCGTAACCCGTCGCAGCGCGATCGATCGCAGCTCGCATTTCTTCTGTGATCGGGATCGCGGCACGCTTTGCGGCGGTTTCTAGCTCGAGCGCTTCGCGGGCCTTGGCCTTCGCAAACGTGCCCTTTCCCTCGGTTTCAGCCTCGAGGAGCAGCGCCTGACGCCGCTTCTCGCTGGCGACCAGGGCCTTCTCATAAGAGTCGAGTGTGTCCTTGCTGGATCCGCCGCCGCCTTTGCCGTCCTTGCTGCCGACCGGTTTATATTTGTCGTTATCGATCGGGTTGATCTTGCCCGTGCCGCCAGGGCGAGCTGGGGGTAGCGTCGTCGTCTTTAGCTGGTTTGCAAACTCGGCTTCAGACTGCCTAAAGCTTGCCAGAGCCTTGCGGTTTTCCTCCGCAGCGCGGGCATTGGCTGCCGCCTGCTCAGTCGCTACAGTTTCGCGCCCGCCGGCGTTAGCCGTGCCCATCTCGCGCGCCTGCGCCGTACGGGCTGCGCGCTCTTCCTGATAGGTCAGCCCCTGCTGGCGCTGGACGCCTGCATTGGCCCGGGCCAGCTCTCCAACCTTCGCAATCAGCGCTTGGACGCCATTTACGGCGCCGGAGGCCGCCGTGCCGACGCCGCCGATAGAGCCGGCAAGGCCGTCGATCGCGACCGCCAGGCCGCGCGAGAAGCCTGTGGCCGTGTCGAACTCACCCGCGGCCTTGATGACTTCGTTCTTGAGCTTCTCCATCGCCTGGGCGGAGGTAAGCGACGCACCGGCTAGTTTCTGCTCGAGCAACGGGGCGCCGGCCTGGATGGCTCGGAAGAACCCTTCCGACGACACCTTGCCGTCCTTGACGAGCGCGGTGAGCTTCGCAACGTCACCACCAGCCTGCTGCATCCCCGCGGCCGCCGCCTGCAGGAGGGGATAGGCGCCATCGAGGAGCGAGTTGTACTCCTCGGCCTGCACCTTGCCGTTGCTGAATGCCTGCGAAAGCTGAAGCAGGGCGCCGGACGATTCCGATGCGCTCTTGCCCGACACACGAAGCGACTGCGCCACGATATCAGTTACCTGCAGGATCTCGTCCGAAGACGCCTTCAGGGTCGTCTGCGCCTGCGAGACGCGGCCGTAGAGTTGGGCCAGAGCATCGAGCGGGACGGCATTGCGCTGAGCCGATGCAAACAGCTTGTCGAAAACGCCGCCGAGGTCGCCGTCTTTCACGCCTGCCGTTTTCAGCTGGTTGAAGATCCCGGTGTACGTGTCCGCGTACCTGCGAATGTCGTTCAGCGCCGACCCGACCGCTACACCGGCGAACACGCCGGCGATGCGCTTGCCAAGGGCGCTCAGCGAGCCGCCAACGGATTTTTCCATCGCCGAAGCGCGGTCTTCAAGCTGTTTGAAGAGGCGATAAGCCTGCGCGTTCTGCTTCTTAAGCGCGTTGCTGAATTGGGTAGCCTGGACCTCCAGCAGGAGGCTCAATTTTTCTACGTCGACTGCCATGAATGTTCCTGCGCCGCGGCGCTAATCAAGATCGATGGGCGCCCAGCCGGCGGGCCTTCCGGTTGCAGTGCTAGGCTGCCGGCCAGATCTTGAGGCCTAAAGGCCAATAAAAGATTGTTAAGCAATGAGTTTACTGATAGCATAGGGCTTCCAGCGTTTAGTACAGGAGAGCCCGATGCATCCAATTCTCGTAAAATGTCCTCAGACGGGACGTGCAGTCGAGACCGGCCTCCGCACCACAAAAGCCAGCTTCGACGCTCTCAGCATTCGGCGAGTACTGACTTGCCCGGACTGCGGGCGCGATCATGCTTGGTCATGTGAGGAAGCATTTCTTGGCGAGGAGGAGTTGCGAGGACGCGGAGCCCTGAAGGCGGCCTAGTTCCCGCGCGGCTGTCGCCCTCCCTTGGGGGGGGGCGAACAGCGCAAGCACAGGGCCGTGCTGTGTATGGATGGGGGAGCCGCAGAAGCCGCGATTTAGTACCTGGATTTTAGATTGAACTACTGATTAATAGTCAATCGTAGATTCTCCCGGATCAATTGGCGGTGGTGGGGCGGGAGGCAGCTAATATATACTCACCCGATGGAGATTAAGTTGCCCGAACGGAACGTAGACCTTGTCAATCTGACGGCTCAGATTGTGGCGTCCTATGCCGCCAGCAACAGTGTGACTCAATCAGACCTGACAGGGTTGATTGCCAGCGTGCATTTATCGCTGACGAAGATCGGGGCCGAACCCGAGCCTCCGGTCGAAGCGCTCGTTCCCGCGGTTCCAATCAAAAAGTCGATAACGCCCGACTATATCATCTGCCTCGAAGATGGACGTAAATTTAAAACCCTCAGGCGACACCTTCGAACCGCCTACAATCTGTCGCCGGAAGAATACCGCGAAAAGTGGAGTCTTCCTGCCGACTATCCGATGGTCGCGCCAGCATATGCGGAAACCAGATCGCAGCTCGCGAAAAGCTTGGGCTTAGGCCGCAAGCCAGCGCCAGACAACGCGAAGCGCGCCCGGGGAAAAGCTTCGGCTTGATCGAGGCTAAGCCGGCGCGGCTGTCTTGGAACGCGCCGGCTGCCGCGGTTACGGTTGCCCAAGTCGGGCGGCTTGATCCCACGCCAACTGCTACACCCTCATATTTTCAATTGTGGCGGCGTGCGTGTTCGGGCGGCTCCGTTGCGCTGCCTGGGCGGTTCGGAGACTTTCGACCTCCCCCCGGGGGGCCTAGATAGGCCAGCCGGAGGCGTCGTAGCGGATGACCGTCTTGCCGTGGTCCTCGAGCTGGCCGTCGCGGTCATGATGAGGCTTACAAATCGACTCCAGATTGGCCGGGTCGAAGAACAAGGCCTCGTCACCCTTATGGGCTTTGCGATGGTGGACGACCGTAGCCTCGGTCACGATCTCGGATGCAAGGCAGCGAGCGCAAAGCGGTTCGGCAGCCAATTGAGACTCGCGCAACCGCTTCCACCGGGCCAGGCCGTACCACCTCAACCATGCCCGCTTGGTATCCGTCACCCGAGGCATCGGCGCACCTCAGCCCGCTCGGCCGTGAGCAGCCGAGCGTTGGTCGCTATGGTCGTACCATCCTGCGTCCGAAACGGCCGGTACTCGACATGATCGCCTATGGTCGGCTCGCGTTCGCCGAAACAATGGTGGTGGACAAAGAGCGGGCCGGATGTGGAGCTGATGCGGGCACCGTGCAACCCAATGGAGATAACCTCGCCGATCATCGGATGCCTCGCAGCCTAAGATCGGCTTCCATCTTCTGACGAACGCGGCGTGCAGCGTTGGATGCGTTGTTGTTGGCACTGCGCACTAGGGACGCGGTCGTCCCCGGGTAGGCAGGCAGAGGGCAGAGTGAAACTTCGTAGAGCAACACGTCTGTAATGGAGCGCACGGGCAGGCCTTCATCCGGATCTGTCCAGCTCTCGGCAAGGACGCTAAAGCCAAAGCTGCAGCCGAACACTTCGCCGCGGTCCAGTGCTGACAGAGCGGTCATCCCTGCAGGCGAACGCTCATCTAGCTCGAGCCTGAACCAAAGGCCGCGCTGGCGCTCTTCTAACTGCAGCGTGCCGGCAGAGAGGCGCCCCAGCACGGAATCCCATGTATGATTCCAGAGAGCAAGAACGTCGCCCCGGAAGTAATTCTTCTTTTTGAATGCCCCCGGAGCGACTTCTTCGTAAAAGTCGCCGCCGATCTCTTCTTTCTGGCCGAAAACAGCGGCATATCCTTCAGCGATATTGCCTGAAAATGTCGCAGCGCCGGCGCGGGTCTCAATATTTTGCAAGCTTTTCCTCCGCTCGGCGCAAGCGAGCTTCCCGGTCTGCGGTCGTTACCTTCGGCTTGCGGTTGCGGACGATCGCCCGCGCGAACTTCTTCGCGTCGAAATCGGCATGTTCGGTCGTTTTGCCAAAAAGCGTGACGCGATGAGGAAGATCGAGGCCCTTCGCGTCTGCATGTTCGATTTTAGCCATAGTATCCGGCCTCCTTCGCTTCGCGGATGAACCGATGGACATGACCGTCGCGCGCATCACCGAGGAAGCCTAGTCCCAGCGGGCCGAGCGAGGCCCACGATACGTCATGCCGTTCGAACTCATCCCGGAGATTGTCGTAGTCAGCCCGCGCAACGGACACGGCCTGCAAGGCCTCGCAGAGGGCGGCGACGCGCCGGCCGTATTCCGGGCGGGCTGCCATGCAGATCGCCTTCGACGCGCCCGTGCGCGCAACAGCGAGCCGCTGTCGAATAACCTCGAGCGCAGCGTCGATATCTGAGAGGGTTCGCTGAACCTCGGTCAGGCGACCACGCAGACCGGCTGTGGAGTCGGACGTCTCGCCGAGGAGCGCGGCAACGCCAGGGCGCATCGTGGGCGCTGGGGATTCCTCAATCTTGCGGACGAGGTCGCGCCGTTCCGCGTTCAATGTCGACTGCTGGGTCAGCAACTCCTGCCGCTTATCCACGAGAGCCGCATACTCAGGCGATGCCTCCGCCAGCGATGGGACGCGGAAAGGCTCAGCCGCCTGCTTCTTAAAAATTGCCATTGTTTACCTATGAAAAAGAGCGCGGATAGCGTCGACGAGGGCGCCGCCATTGATCGTGGTGGAACGACGATGCCCGCCCTGGCCCCAGAGTGAAGCGTTCGCCCCGGGCTCACGAAAACGTCTGACGTGGTCGCCGTCGTGGATGGCGATTTCAGGCCAGGTGCTGACGAACTCAAGCCGCATGGCAGCGACGTCGCGCTGGCTGTCGAGATCGCCCAAAGCCATCTCGGCGATGACGTCGAGGACCTCGCGAGCCGAGCGGGGAATGCTCGTCGGCCAATGTTCCGCAGTCTCGCCGTTGACCATGAGATCGACACCGAGGATGGCGCCGCCTGGCGTCAGGTCCTCTGCTCGGCGAGCGGCAGCGGGCGCTTCCCGAAGCAGCGGGTCGAACGCGATTGCGCAAAGTAGAGTCACGAAGTCGTCGATGCTGAGTTGCTGCGCTAACCCTGGCGCGCCTGCCGGGAGCAGGCCGCTGTCAATGAGTTGGCGCGAGATAGTGCGCGATCGGGCTGGGTCGAAGCCAAGACGTTGCTGCAAGGCGTCGGTCGCCTCGCGAATAGTCGCCATTGCGACCTCCAAAATTCCAAAAATGAAAGTGAATAGGCAAAAAGAAACGACCCCGCCGAAGCGAGGTCGTTGAAGTCATGGGGTCTGCTAGGAAGGCGCGTCTAATGCCGTCCTACCTAAAGGGGCGGAACCTGCGAAAAAGGGACATCAGGCCGCTAACGCTTGCTGTCTTGCACTGCACTCCTCGGCGTTTTGGTTCATCGCGCGCTCGAATTCCGCGCAAGCATCGACCAGTTTCTGTTTGCCAACTCGCTCAGCATGCTTTCCCGATTTCCCGAATAATTCGCCGATGTCTGACAGGTTCGCCGCACGCAGCCCGAAGTCCAGCACCATGACCGTTTCCGCCGACATCACCCGCAGCAGGCGCGGCAGTAAGCTCTGCGCGTCGATGGTGTCGTCTGGCGGGGTGACGTACCCCGCCGGTGGGAACTTGCCCTTGCGTCGGCGATAGCGACCGTCCGCATTCCTAGGCTCGGTACGAACGATGACCTTGTCGCTTTTCTTGGTCCGGTGCAGGATTCCGACGACGCTGCCGACACGCGCCTTCGCGCCGTGGCGCCTACCGCGGTCAATCGACTCGGTCGGGCTGAGGTTGCGGCCGATGATGGCCGCGAGATCGTCCGCCCGGTCTTCCGGATCGTCGATATCATCTTCACGTTCGGTCGGGCGCTTGACGCCGCCTATCACTTCCACGCTGTCAGCGTCCTCAACCGGCTGGGGCGCGGGAGGTGCATCGTCGTTTGCCGCACACTCGGTCTCGCCGGCAATCACTAGGGCGCCGCACCGAATGAGGCGCCCAGTCGCGTCGTACTCCAGTTGCCCATCTGCCGGAACGAGCCGCCCGCCAACCTGTTTCCAGCGAACCCCATACGAAGCCGCTAGAATAAGCGTCTCCTCTGAGAAGTCTTTCGGGAGGCTAGCCTCGGCCTTGGTCGGCGCGGCGGAGTCGCCTGGCGCCAGCATCCAGTTGCTCCCCACCGGGCCGGTCTCCAACGTCTCACGTAGCCGTTTCCAGTCCATCAGCGGGGCAAACGCTTCCTGCCAAGCCCTGTGGCGCGGGCTCGTTGAGTGAGCCCGTCGGGTCGGGGGATCGTTGTCGTTGTCGGCGTCGCAAGCGCGCAAAGATTCGAGGATGGCGCGGCGCCCTGCCGCGTCGTTCGGATCAGAGGGCGCTTGAAAGTAGGTCACGGTCATCTGCAGTCCCCATTGAGTGAAGCGCCATTGCCTGGCGTCTTAATGGTGCGGCGACGGCCCAGAGCGGGCCGGGGGTGGCGGTGTTTAAGTATTTGGTAGGTGGATAGCGGAAGCGCCAAGAATGCCGCGCACGGCTTTCTCTGCCCCTGATGTCACGGCGGGCCGAGTTGATGCCCACAAAATTTAGTCCCGGAGAGCGGAAATCGTCAAGGATTTGTGCCTGACAATGATCTGAGAACGACATCTAGTATGTAGATGTGGCTTTCGTAGGGAATTTTCAGGCGATCCGATAAACTTACTTCTACTGTAACTCCATTGCCACAGAAGACACTTTCGCTTTCCGATGACAGTAGGGTGCTGCGGCGATGGCCATCTGGTCTCGGATCTCCTTCGGCTGAGTCTCGTCGCGCATAACCGCAAGCATGAATTCGAGCGGAGTTTGGTTGCTCGGGCGGGTCGCGATCATCATGCGAGCCTTGCCGGCTGCGCCCAAACTGCCCCTCTTCCGGCCGGAGCCGGGTCTATAGCCACCTCGGACCATCGCTATTCCTTTGATTTATTTTCATACGGGTAGAAAAAAGTTGCGCGTGGATACCGGGCAGGTCTGCCGATTTCGGGCCCGCCTGGAGATGTCGCTACCCCCACTGGAACCGGCGCCTCACTTCCGCGTTCCACGCGTGGGAGGCGTAAGCATGACAAACGAGAACGCAATAGGACGCTTGTTGCGAGTCATTATCATCGTCGCCATTGGCGGCGGCATACTGCTCCCGTTGGCGATGCTTCTGTAACGCCTCGCGCGCCAGTCGCGATTTTCATGCTAGCGCAAAAGCTCGATTACCCGGCCGTTCCGGCGGGCGAGCGCTCCATGCCTACTCACCCCCAGCCGTGCGATTGCGCCAGATCAAAGCCGCGGCCCCGAACTTGCGTTTGATTTAGCCGCTATGCCTGCGCCTACCGATTTTGAAACACATCGTGTCAAATTGAATGGGGCCGGGGATGTCAAGACGAGCAATGCGACCGCGCTTCGCGGTGCTAATGGAACACGCCAGAGCCAGGCGCCGGCGGGCAAAGCCGGCCAATGAGCAGGCGGTGCAGCAACAGCACGAACCTGACGAAAGCGCTAACGATAACTTGAGCGAAGGCCAGTTGGCTGAAGCTGACTCCCTCGCGCGCTTGCGCGCGCATGAGGAATTCCTGAGTTAGCGCTAATGCGCTGGTACCCGGCCGTTCCTGTCGTGGGTGGCTGGAGAGATAGAGGCGGCCCCCGGGCGATCACAGTGGCGTGCAGCGGCCAATGGAAATCGCGGGCGTATCACTGCCTTCTTTGTCGAGAGGGTCGACATACCCAAAGTCATAGATCCTTTGGAACCGCAAAGTTGTCTTTGAGAACTCGAATTTCGTCATTCCTCGGCAGGAGAGATGATCTCCATCGAAGTCGTTCGCGCAATAAACATCAGGTCTCTTATCGCCGAGCCGGGTTACAACCCACTGGGCGCTCGGGGATATGCCTTTCTCTGATCTTTGTAAGATATATTTGTGCGTATCGACGTTAAATCGAGCTGCGTCCCAGGTCTTCTTGTACCAATCGAAAGAAAATCCTGTGGCCGCATCCGCAACGCACAGCCATTTTCCAGCTTCCTGCGAGTGTGCCGTCGTTGCGGCGAGCCCCAGTAGCAACGTAACGACGACTAGTCTCATATCACCTCCATAGTCGGACGCCCATCCCACCTTACCTATATCCTTGCCAGCGCAACAAGCAGGCTGCACCTTGGACAAGTAGCAATGGCCGGTATTCGAACTGTGGTACTGGGAGGATGCAGATGGGAAGACATGTAAGGGCATCGCGGAGGGCTGCACTAGCCGCTGCTGTGGCGCTCTTCCCGTTCGCTTCAAAGGCGCAGCTTGCCACCTTGAACCTCGATTGTGGCTGGATCGAATCCTTCGACTCAACCAAGAATGCAATGGAGCCTACGCGTGGGTCTGCGTTCTATACGATCACATTTCATTCGGATAATGCTGGCATAGCGAGGCAGCAGGGCCTGGGAGCCGAGTTCAAAGTTGCAGCCAACGATACTGAGATCAGCGGAGAAACGTCCTACTACATAGGACAGGTGTTTTTTCGCCAGCAATTCAACTTGAACCGTTACACTGGCCGGATCGAATCTAGCCTCGCTGCTAATGGGAACTCATTGACGCACTATGGGCACTGCAAAACCGTCCAGCGTCGCCAGTTCTAGATACACTCCCCTAAGACCCCTCAGAGTCCTAAGAGTTAGGAGTCTGAGGGGAGGTTTATTTAAGAAGCTACTCTGAGGGGTCTGAGGACTCTGAGGGGGGTGTATAGAGTCCGTATTTGGACTTCTCTGCCTCGCCGGCCGCGACCATTTTGCCGAGCAGGTACTGCACATTGGCGACGGGCTTGCCGATCGCCTTCGCGATTTCGCCAGGCGACTGATGACCTGCCGCCATGGCATCCATCACTGCTCGCCGTTCATCCGACCGCTTTGCGTCTGCGGCGTCGCCGATAACCGACCAACGGCCTGCATCGAAACGCAGCGCCTTTTCTATCTCCTCAATGTCGCGCCCGCGGCCATACAGCTTCGGCCCATCCGATGTGCGATTGAGAACTAAAATGCTGTCAGCGGCGCCCGTCAGGCCGTTCGTGCCGGAAATCATCTCGAGAGGGTCGTCAGCTTCCATCTTGCGAACGTGCGTGACGACGACCAGCGCGATGTTGTGCTCGCTCGCCCAGCGCTGGAGTGGTGATAGCGCTTCATAATCCGCGGCGTAGGAATCCTGCTGCCGTCCGCGTGCTGGCCGGACCATTGCAAACGTGTCGACGATCGCAAGGCGCGGATCCGCAGCGGCCGTGCGCCATGCGTCCAGGCGTTCGACGAGCCCTGCGTTGACCTTCGGCGCCTCAGTCTCGAGCGTCAGCCGACTGATGTCTGGACGATCACTTCTGGGTAGCACAACACGCAGGCGATCACGCAAACGACGCTGGTTGTCCTCGAGCGCGAAGTAGATCGCATCGCCTTGCTGGCACCGGACGCCGAGCGACATGCCGCCGCTAGCCACGGCAATGCCGAAATCGAGCGCAAGCCAGGACTTGCCGAGTTTCGGGCGTCCGCCGAGCAGGGTCAGGCCCTCTGCGATGTAGCCGGGCACAACGTAACGCACCGGCTCGAATTCCATCGCCAGGAGGCTTTCGCCGTCGATGGCGGTAGAGCGCTGGTTGTCGTTCGCGGGCTTAGGCGTGGTCGCGGGAAGCTCGATCGTGTTGCGGAGACCAAATATCTTGGCAGCGATATCGGGCCGATGGCAACGCTTGGCGTCGAGAAGCTCTCTCTCCTCGGGAGTGATAGCTTCTAGAGCCTCGGCCTCGCTTTCCAGCTCGGCGCGCTGATCATGAATAATGGCCAGGCTGGTCGCGACGTAGTCAGCAAAGATTGCTTCCCGCTGTTCCGGCGTCTCGTCTCCGCCGAAAATGAGGTGGGGGAGATCAGGCGCAGTTTCGGTCAAGGGCGTGAAGCCTCCGGTAGGCCGCTTCGGCGGCATTGTTGATCTTGGCGAAGAGGTCAGGCGAGAAGTTTGCGACCCGCTGGCCGTGGGCCGCAGGCGGCGCGGCTATGAATGTGCCGTTCGGCCTCAGTCGAAGGCGGAACCCCGAGAGCTTCATGTCGGGAAAGGACAGTGAGAAGCGCGCAACCGTGCGCGCAGTGCTGCCGCCTGGATCAGGCAGCGGCACGAAGTCGATGATCTGCATCTAGCAGTCTCCGATGTGTGATTGGTTGAAAGACGCCCGCCGCAGGGCAGGGGACGTCAGTTAGCTAAATCAATAGCTTGTCACAGAATGCGGAACTGCTCGCGCTCGGCGAAGGCCATCGCCAGGCGGCAATAGTCGATGACCGAGGACCAGGAAGAGAGCACGGGCTTCTTGACGATCTGGCCCTTCATCGCCCGCTTCAGCGAGGCCTCGACGATCTTGAGGTCGAGCGCGACGCTCTCGCCGATGCCCTTGACCTCCCGCAGCCGCGAGACGGGTGCGCCGATCACCTCGGCGAAGGAGCCGAAATGCTGGATCAGCTGCTTGGCGAGCGGCTTGACGTCGCGTTGCGGGATCGAGCGGAAGAGCAGCAGCTCGAGCAGCTCGTAATCGGGCAGGGCCCCGTCGCCGCCTTCGAGGAAGCGCTGGCGCAGCCGCTCGCGATGGCCGAGATGATGCGGGGCGGCGCTGGCGGGCGCGGCAACGGGAGCGGGACTTCCCTTGCCGCTCTCGCTCATCTGGGTGCGAGCGGGTTGTCGCGGCCGGCGGGCGAGCGCGTGAAGATCTCGCAGCCGTCTTCCGTGACGCCGACCGTATGCTCGAACTGGGCCGAGAGCGAGCGATCGCGCGTCACGGCGGTCCAGCCATCGGAGAGCACCTTCACGCTCGCCTTGCCGAGGTTGATCATCGGCTCGATAGTGAAGAGCATGCCGGGCTTGAGCTCGGCGCCTTCGCCGGCGCTGCCATAGTGCAGGATGTTCGGCGCGTCGTGAAAGACCTCGCCGAGGCCGTGGCCGCAGAAATCCCGCACCACCGAGCAGCGCTCGCCTTCGGCATAGCGCTGGATGGCGAAGCCGATATCGCCGGTGGTCGCGCCCGGGCGCACGGCGGCGATGCCGCGCAGCAGGCTCTCATAGGTGATCTCGATCAGGCGCTCGGCCTTGCGGGGTATCGCGCCGACGCCGAACATCCGGCTGGAATCGCCATGCCAGCCATCGAGGATCAGGGTGTAGTCGATGTTGACGATGTCGCCCTCGCGTAGCGGCTTGTCGTCTGGGATGCCGTGACAGACGACATGGTTGATCGAGGTGCAGATCGACTTGGTGTAGCCGCGGTAGAACAGCGTCGCCGGATAGGCGCCGTTGTCCATGGCGAACTGGAAGGCGAGATCATCGAGCCGCTGGGTCGTCACGCCGGGCCGAACCTCGTCGGCGAGCATGTCGAGCCCCTGGGCGACCAGGCGCCCGGCCTTGCGCATGCCGTGGAAAGCTTCGGCGCCGTGCAGCTTGATGACGGGCTCGCGCCTTGCGCGCGCGATCGATTCGTCGAGGGTCATGTCGAGAAGTGGCTCCTTGATGCCTTTATTTATTGGCTTTGGCGGCTGGTGCAAGCCGGACGGGCCGGGCCGCGACATCGCGGTAGTGCTGGCGCAGGGCGGATTTGCCGTGTACAGCGCGCCAATGGCACTCAATGACATGCAGTCGGGCGAGGAACAGCCCTACGGAACCTTCGCGCCGCAGGGGCTGGTTGCACGGATCATCGCGCGCACCCGGCGCGCCTCCGGCTCCTATCTCGGTCGCAAATTCGCCTTCGCGCTGCGCCGGCTCGGGCTCAAGGCGCTGAAGGGGCGGCCGGTCGACATCGAGGCGCTGGGCGCCCGGATGCGGCTCTACCCCGACGGCAATGTCTGCGAGAAGCGCGTGCTGTTCACGCCGCAATATTTCGATGCGCGGGAGCGCGAATTGCTCGCGGCCCGGATCGGCGAGGGCTTCTGTTTCATCGATATCGGCGCCAATATCGGGGCCTATTCGCTGTTCGTCGCCGCAAAAGCTGGACGCCGGGCGCGCATCCTCGCCGTCGAGCCGCAGCCGGAGATCTTCGCGCGGCTGACCTACAATATCGCCCGCAACCCCTTCGGCACGGTCAAGGCGGTGGCGTGTGCGCTTGCCGACAAGCCGGGCGAATTGACGTTGTTCCTCGACCCCGCGAACAAGGGTGAATCGAGCGTTCGCCTGCTGCGCTCGAGCACCTCGACCTCGGTACGCGTGCCGGCGACGACGCTGCTCGCGCTGATGCAGAGCGAGGGCTATGAGAAGCTCGATGCGATCAAGCTCGATGTCGAGGGGGCCGAGGACCTGATCCTGGAACCCTTCCTGAGGGATGCGCCCGAGGCGCTATGGCCAGGCTTCATCGTCATCGAGGATTCGCGCGCCCGCTGGCAGATGGATCTGCCGGCGCTGCTGGAGGCGCGGGGCTATCGCCTGCTGGCGCAGACCCGGCTCAACCTCGTCTATGAGCGCAAGGTGTCCTGATCCACCTTGCCGCGCATGACGGCTCCGCCCCGGACGGTGCTTGAGCGGCCGGGCCCGAGGCGCTTAGCTCCGTTCTGCGCAGGCGGCGTCATTCTCCGCTTCGACATTCCAGGAGCCTGCCCATGAGCGCGTCATCGAACAAGGCTTTCGAGCCGCCGGTCACCGCCGCGATCCTGGTGATCGGCGACGAGATCCTGTCGGGGCGGACCAAGGACAAGAATATCGGCTACATCGCCGAATTCCTGACCAATATCGGCATCGAGCTGCGCGAGGTCCGGGTCGTGCCTGACCTGATGGACGAAATCGTCTCGGCGCTGAACGCGATCCGCGCGCGCTACACCTATGTCTTCACCACCGGCGGCATCGGCCCGACCCATGACGACATCACTGCGGATGCCGTCGCCTGTGCCTTCGGGGTTTCGATCGACTACGATCCGCGGGCGATCGCCATGCTCGCCGAGCGTTTCCCGCCGGACCAGCTCAACGAGGCCCGCATGCGCATGACGCGCATTCCCGCCGGGGCCGAGCTGATCGCCAATTCCGTGTCGAAGGCGCCGGGCTTCCGCATCGGCAATGTCCATGTCATGGCCGGCGTGCCGGCGATCATGCAGGCCATGCTCGACGTCGTCGCGCCGACCCTGAAGACCGGGGTCAAGATCCTCTCCGAGACGGTGCGCGCGGGCTTGCGCGAAGGCGATATCGGCACGCCGCTCGCGGCCATCGCCGCTGCTCATCCCGACTGCACGATCGGCTCCTATCCGTTCTGGTCGGAGACCGGGCCGGACACCAATCTCGTGGTTCGCTCGCGCGATCCGGAGAAGCTGATGAAGGCGGTCGCTGCGGTTCAGGCGATGGTCGAGACGGAGCGTGCCCGGCTGAAGCGCTGAGCGTCGCTAAACCGTCCGGAACAATTTCCGGTTGCGCAGGGAGACCGGGGTTCCCGTCAAGGTACAGGGAGCTCTCGCGTCGGCCGCCGCGCGCTCTCGCGTGTTGTTTAAAGTCATTAAAATCTGCAATCCGCCCGCTTGATGTGCAAACGTCTTCTGGGTCGCTATTTCAATGGCGCGGTTGATTCTTGCTGGACTTTGTATTCCGTTTTGCTTTGGTTGGTTTTCGGCGTTATATTTACTTTACAATTTTAAGTACTTTTCCGATCACGATTTTGTTATTTCGTTGATTTCTAAGCTCCTTAGCTGCCCGTAAACTGTCGTCGTCTATCCTTTATTTCCGCGGATCGAGTTCCGCGGTGCTGAATGCAGGGGGATGGGCATGCGGCTAAATCCATTCACGGGCGGCGCTGCGCGCCGCGAACTCGAAGGTGAGATGGCGGCTCTCGGCCGCTCGATGGCGGTGATCACATTCAAGCTCGACGGGACCATTATCGAGGCCAACGAGAACTTCCTTGGAGCGGTCGGCTACACGTTGGAGCAGGTGCGCGGGCGGCACCACAGCATGTTCGTCAGCAAGGAAGAAGCGGCCAGCGCCGACTACAAGGCGTTCTGGGCGAAGCTGGCGGGGGGCGAGTACCAGGCCCGCCAGTTCCTGCGCGTCGCGGCCGATGGCAGCGAGCTCTGGATCGAGGCGAGCTACAACCCGGTCCTCGATGCCGGCGGCAGGCCGCTGAAGGTGATCAAGTTCGCGACGGTGATCACCGCGCAGAAGAACCGCGAGGCCGACATGGCCGGGCAGCTCGGGGCGATCCGCAAGGCGATGGCGGTGATCGAGTTCTCGCTCGACGGCACGATCCTCGACGCCAACGAAAACTTCCTTGCCGTCACCGGCTACTCGCTGGCCGAGATCAAGGGCCAGCATCACGGCATGTTCTGCGAGCCGGTCTATCGCGATTCGCCGGAATATCGCGCCTTCTGGCAGAAGCTCGGCCGCGGCGAATATGATGCCGGCCAGTATCTGCGCCTCGGCAAGGGCGGCAGGGAGGTCTGGATCCAGGCGAGCTACAATCCGATCTTCGATGCCAGGGGGCAGCCCACGAAAGTGGTGAAGTACGCCACCGACATCAGCGAGCAGAAGGCGGCGCGCCAGCTCGCCCAGGCGGTGGCGGAGGCGCAGGGCGTGATCGGGCGAGCCAAGGAGCGCGACCTGACCCAGCGCATCCCGATGGCGGGCAAGGAGGGCGAGGTCGCCGATCTCTGCAACGGCATCAACGAACTCCTCGACAATATGGCGCAGGTGATCGGTGCCGTCGGCGGCATTTCCGGGAAGGTCGCGGCCGCTGCCGACCGCATCGCCTCGGAAAGCGTCGATCTCGCCGAACGCACCGAGGCGCAGGCTTCCAGCCTGCAGCAGACGGCGGCGACCACCGAGGAACTCGCCGCCTCGATCAAGACCAGCGCCGGCAATTCGCGCCAGGCCGCGGCGCTCGGCGACGAGGCCAAGACCGTGGCCTCGCGCGGCGGCGCGATCGTCGCCGATGCGGTGACGGCAATGAGTCGGATCGAGCAGGCCTCGACCGCGATCGCCGATATCATCTCGATGATCGACGAGATCTCGTTCCAGACCAATCTGCTGGCGCTGAATGCGGCGGTGGAGGCGGCCCGCGCCGGCGATGCCGGCCGCGGCTTCGCCGTGGTCGCCTCCGAGGTCAGGGCGCTGGCCAAGCGCTCCAGCGAATCTGCCCACGGGATCAAGGAGCTGATCGGCAATTCGAGCGAGCAGGTCCGCTCCGGCGTGAAGCTGGTCCAGCAGGCCGGCAAGACGCTGGAGGAAATCGTCAACGCTGCCACCCGGGTCGCCGGCACCATCGCCGACATCTCCAGCGCCGCGGTCGAGCAGGCCAATGGCGTCGAAGAGATGGCGCGGACCGTCGCGCATATGGACGAGATGACCCAGCAGAACGCGATGATGGCCGATGCCAGCTCCCGGCTCTCGCGCGAATTGCAGGGCGAGACTCAGGCTCTGGCGGCGCTGGTCGGAGCGTTTCGGCTCGATGGGCGCGAAGCCTCGGACGCGCCCGAGAGGCTGGCCGCCGGCCTGCGTGCCATGCTCCCGGCAGCGAAGCCCGCGCCCGTCCCGGCGGGCAGGCCGCCGGTCCGCACGGCGGTGCGGGTCGGGAGCGGCGGTGCCGACGGCTGAGCCGAATTCTGACGGTCCGAAGCGGCGGGACGATCCGGCCCGGCGAGCCGGGTCGGACCATGCCGTTGCGATCACAGCGGGGAAAAGCTTCCGCTCGGCACTTGCGCGCGCCGGCCGGATGCGCTTTGCGGAAAAGCCAGCCACGCTTTCCGCAGGACCGCCCGCCATGGCCGAACCGACCGCCAACAAGGCTTTCCCCGTTTCCTGGGACCAGTTCCACCGCGACGCCCGCGCGCTCGCCTGGCGCCTGGCCGATGCCGGGCCGTTCGAGGCGATGGTCTGCATCACCCGCGGCGGGCTGGTGCCGGCGGCGATCATCTGCCGCGAGCTCGGCCTGCGCATGATCGAGACGGTCTGCGTCGCGAGCTATCACGACTACAAGAACCAGACCGAGCTCAAGGTGATGAAGGAGATCGCCCCCTCGATCCGCGCCATCGGCGACGGCAAGGGCAAGGGCGTCCTCGTCGTCGACGACCTCACCGATACCGGCAAGACCGCCCGCGTCGTGCGCGAGATGCTGCCGAACGCGCATTTCGCCACGGTCTATGCCAAGCCGGCCGGCGTGCCGGTGGTCGACACCTTCGTCACCGAGGTCAGCCAGGACACCTGGATCTATTTCCCCTGGGATATGGCCCTGTCCTATGTCGAGCCGATCGCCAAGGGTCATAAGGGCTGAGGATATGCCCTGTCGTTCCGGGGCGCTGCGTAGCGGCGAGCCCGGACCCTATGAGCGCTCCTTTTTTCGTCATGGTCGGGCCTGTCCCGACCATCCACGCCTTCAGTGGTCCAGTGTCGTGTTCAAGACGTGGATGCTCGCCACAAGGGCGAGCATGACGGGCTGAAATTGCAGGGTGTCCATGGGTTCCGGGCCCAGGCCTCCAGCCTGTCCCGGAATGACTGCGGAAGGGCCGCTCAGCGCGCGCTCGGCGCCCTGAGCGCCACGACCATGCCGGTGATGGCGATCGCCATGCCGGCGATCTCCTGCGCCGAGGCCTTCTCGCCGAGCAGGGCGGCGCTGGCGATCGCGGTGACCACCGGGACCAGCGGCAGGAACAGGGCGGCGCCGCCGGCGCCGAGCGTCGCGACCGACTGGGTGTAGAGGAACAGCGCCAGCGCCCCGACCAGAACGCCCTGGTAGACGGCCTGCAAGGCGACGGCCGAGAGCGGCGCCTGCAGCAGATTGACCGGCTGCACGAGGGCGAGCAGCGGCAGGAACGGCAGCGCCAGCAGGCAGGTCGCCATGGTGACTTCGACCGCATTGGCGCCCCAGCGTCGGCAGAGCACGCCGAAGATCGACCAGAGCAGGGCGATCAGCACGAAGAGCAGATCGCCGATCCATGCGCCTGCGCGCGTCGGCGTGTTGGCCAGCGCCTCCCGGGCGAAGACGGCGATGCCGAGCACGAGCAGGGCAAGGCCGATGAGGCGGGCCTTGCCGGCACGCTCGCCGAGCACGAACCAGGCGAGCGCGGCGGTGCAGACCGGGATCAGCCCGGGCGAGATCACCGAGGAATGCAGGGCGGGCGCGAAATGGGCGCCGCCGACCAGGATCAGGCTGTAGGCCGGGCCGACCAGCGCGGTCAGCACCAGCGCCCGCTTCCAGCCGAGCGTCCCGACCGGGAAGGGCTTCAGCCGCTTCAGCGCGAAGGGCAGCATCACCAGCGATGCCGCGAGGAAGCGCAGCATGGTGACGTCGCCGGCCGAGAGCCCGTCGGCGACGGATTGGCGCGAGACCACGGCCTGGACGCCCCAGATCACGGCGCAGAGCAGGCCGCAGGCGACGCCGAAGGCGGGCCGCGAGGTCAGGGGGATGGTCTTGGTCACGCAGCGGCTTTCGGGCGAGGAGAGCCGGCTCTATGCGCGGGGGCGGGAGGCGCTGCAAGGGCGGGCAGGCGAGGGCGCTGCTCGCTGAATGCATGGACGCAACGTCATGCGCCGCCGGCGGATGACGGGCGCGGGGAACCCTTCTCCCCTTGGGGGAGAAGGTGGCAGCGCGAAGCGCTGACGGATGAGGGAAGGATGGCGCTGCCGCAGAGGCGGCGCACCCGGTCGCGCCGCCCTCATCCCCCTGCCGGGACCTTCTCCCCCGGAGGGGAGAAGGGGGCTTACTCCACCGCCGCGACCAGCCGCTCCAGAAAACCGTCGATCGCGGCCTTGTCGATCCAGCGCAGCACGGCGACGAGCTCGTGCTCGGGGTCGATCCAGATCAGGTTGTTGCCGGCTCCTTGCGCACTGAAGGCGCTCGCCGGCAGGTTCGGGTTGACGTTCAGCCACCAGAGGAAGCCGTAATTCGCCAGGGTCGGCGAGGGCACCAGAGACTGTTCGAGCCAGGCGGAGGGTATCAGCTCGCGCCCGTCCCAGACGCCCTTCTGCGCGACGAGCTGGCCGAAGCGGGCATGGTCGCGGGCGCTGATGAACAGGCCGCCGCCCCAATGGCCGCCGCCGGGGACCGACTGCATGCGCTCACCGCCGATCTCGAGCCAGGAGGTCTCGTAGCCCTCCCAGCGCCAGCCCTGCGAGGCGCCGATCGGGTCCATGATGCGCTCGCGCAGGACCTCAGGCAGCGGCCGGCCGAAGCGGCGCAGCAGCGCGTAGCCGAGCGCGTTCACCCGGACGTCGTTGTACTCGTAGAGGCTGCCGGGCGCGCCGAGCGCGCGGCGCTGGCCCTTGCGGCTGTTGTCGGCGCCGACGCCGATCTGCCGGAAATGGTCGACCTGGTCGGACTTGCCGAAGATCTCGCCCTGCCATTCGCTGTTCATGTTGAGCAGATGGCGCCAGGTGATCTTCGCATTATGCGGGCTGGAGAAATGCGGCCCGTCGACGCTCTTGCCCACGGGCTCGTCGATATCGGCGATCAGCCCGTCGGCGACGGCAAGGCCCGCCAGCACCGAAAGATAGCTCTTGGCGATCGAGAAGGTCATGTCGGGGCGCTCGACATCGCCCCATTCGGCGGCGAGCTTGCCGCCCTTCAGGACGATGCCGGCCGGCCCGCCGCGCGGCTCGACCGGGCCGACGATCTCGGTCCAGGGACCCTTCTCGTCCCATTCGCGATTCCCGACATAGGCGCCGTCCGGATAGAACATGCTGCGCGGCCAGGGCGAGTCATGCGCCTGCGCAAAGGCGACGGCGTCCTGGAGGCGGGCGGAGGAGAGGGAGCTGGGCAAGGCGGGGACTCGTGGGAGGTGGAGGCTGGTGAGCGGGTTTAGCATTGCTGCCGGCGAGTGTCTGCCGCTGCCGGGGCGGGCTCCGAGGTGCCCAGAGGAATGCCTGCTTTGGGTCGGAAGCGGTCAATTCGTGCTGAGTTGTCATCGATTGTGTCGATGGGGGCGCCGCCCCACTCCTCGATCATCGTCTCCGCGAAGGTCGCGGGATCGAGGCGGAGTTCGCGATTGAGCGCACATGTCAGTGGCCCGCAAGCTTGCGGCAAGACTCAACCTCATCCTGAGGAGATCGCTTCGGCGGCCGTCTCGAAGGATGTTCGCGGAGGCGCTGGAACCAGCTGGAGCATCCTTCGAGACGGCCCATTCGGGCCTCCTCAGGATGAGGTCTGGAGGTTCGGGGGCCCAACCCGGTCATCCTGGACAAGCGGCGAAGCCGCGCAGCTCCGGGATCCATCGTAGGGCTCCTGAGCTCTAAGATGGATCCCGGCCCGAGCTTCGCTCGCCCAGGATGACGGGGGTGGCTGTGTGAGGTCAGCACGATCCGGACAAGCGATGTGGAATGCGATCGCTGCCGCGCCGCTGACGGGATTGCTTGCGACAGGCCGATGCTCTCGCCGGCTCGACGCCGCGAGCGTCTGGAACGCCATCCGAGGGAGGGCGCGGGGCCGGGCGGCGTCGCAGTCGACGGCTGCGTGCCGAATGTCGATGTCTTCTGTCGAAGCAGCGCCATTGGCCGCCTCCCGAGCCCCGCGCGCGGTTCTCTATGGTGTCTTCGCCGTCTGGTTACGTCCGGCAGGACTGGGAGGGCCTCTCCCATCGACGAAAACCCCTCCGCGGTGGAACGGGCAGGCCGGCCGCAAAGGTGGATCACACCTTTGTGGAGCGCGCTTGTCCGGGCTCGCAAGGCCCTTTCGCCGCGAAGACCGCTCTCCCGCCCGGCCTCATGATGCCTCGCGAAGCCCCCTCGGTTCGGGCGGGACGGGCAGAAGCATAAGCGAGGTTTTGGGGGCGGGGATAAGTTGGCGGGTCGTCCCCGGTGGAGGCGGCTGCGTGCGAGGGAGAGGCGCGGGGAACCCTTCTCCCGTGTGGGAGAAGGGCAGGGATGAGGGCCTGCCCTATCCGTAGAAGGCGCAACGGCTCGGTAGCACTCCAATTATCGGCGGCGGTCCTTCACCCCTGCCCCTCTCCTTCCAGGAGAGGGGTTCTGCGTCGAGGTTCCCGCGCCTGTCGCATCCGTCTGCTGCGGCGCCGCAACGCTTTTCGCGGTTGCGGTAGAATTGGAATCCTGCTCCCCTGCGAGCCGCCTCATCAAACGATTTAAAGAAGACGGAGAGCGGCGTGGCTGCGGAGGAAATGTCGCCATCGGTGCTGGCAGGTGAATTGTCGGCGGCGATCGTGCAGGCGCGCAGGGATGCGCGCGAGGACCCGTTCGGCAATCCGGTGCTGCGCGCCACGCTCTGGCTGACCCGCAAGATGGATCGCGGCGAGGTGACGCTCGCCGACACCGCGGCGCTGATCCGTGAGCTCGGCCGCGCCGCGCTGGCCGACCGGGCAGGGCGCGTCGCGTCCTATGTCGGGCTGGAGCGTGACGAGGCCGAAGCCTATGCGGCGCTGGCGCGGCGCGTCGGCGAGGAGGCGAGCGCTTCGGCCCAACCCTTCGAAGCCTATGGCGCGGCGCTGGCGCGGCTGCGCTTCGCCGCCGTGTTCACCGCGCATCCGACCTTCGGGATGAGCCGGGCGGTGGCGCATGCGCTGGCCGAGCTCGCCTCGAACGAAGGCGAGGCGGCGGTGCTGAGGGCGGCCGATCTCTCCTTCCGGCCGGATGCGGCGATCACCCTGCAGGACGAGTTCGAGCAGGCGCGCTTCGCGGTGCGCCATGCCCGCGACGCGATCGACCGGCTGAACGCGGCCTTCTTCGCCGAGGCGCGGGCGCGCTGGCCGCAGCGCTGGCGCGAGCTCCGGCCGCGCGCTTTGCAGCTCGCCTCCTGGGTCGGCAGCGATACCGATGGGCGCACCGATATCGGCTGGTGGGACACTTTGCGCTACCGGCTGGAATCGAAGCGCGGCCAGTTCTTCCGTCTGCTGGAGAAGCTGCCGGAGGCGCGGGCGGCCGCCGAGGTGAGGGCGCTGCTCGAGGCTGCGCTCGCGGCGGTCGAGCGGCAGCTTGCGCTCTGCCCGCCGCTGAACAGCAAGCCGGAGATCGCGGCCTTGCAGTCCTTCTCGCTTTCGCTGGTCGGCGAGCGCGAGGCGGCCCTGCCTGACGCCTCGAAGCTGCTGGCGGCGCTCGACAAGGCGATCGTGCTGGCCGAGGACGATGAGGCGGCGAGCGCGCTGGTGCTGGCGCGGGCCGGCGTCATCGCGCATGGCGTCTCGATCGCGCTGCCGCATTTCCGGCTCAACGCCTCGCAGCTCCACAATGCGATGCGCGGCGTGATTCCGCTCGACGAGGACCCGGCCCAGCCGGCGCAGCGCCGCGCCTTCCTCGCGGCGGCGAACCAGGCGCTCGCCAAGGCGCAGCCGACGCCGGTCGATTTCGGCGCGCTCGCGGTCGAGCGCGCCTCGGCGGCGCGGATGATGATGATGGTCGCGCAGATCGTGAAGCATGTCGACGGCTCGCGGCCGGTGCGCTTCCTGATCGCCGAGACCGAGACCGGCTATACGCTGCTCTCGGCGCTCTATCTCGCGAAGCGCTTCGGCATCGCCGATCACGTCGAGATCTCGCCGCTCTTCGAGACGTCGGATGCACTGGAGCAGGGGCCGCGCATCATCGACGAGGCGCTGCGCAGCCCGCATTGGCGCGATTATCTCAAGCGTCATGGCAGGCTCTGCGTCCAGTTCGGCTATTCCGATTCCGGGCGCTATATCGGCCAGGTCGCGGCGACCTTCTGGGTCGAGCGGCTGAGGAGCCGCATTCTCGAACTGCTGCAGCGCTACGGGCTGACCGAGATCGAGCTCGTCATCTTCGACACCCATGGCGAGTCGGCCGGGCGCGGCGCCCATCCCGACAGCCTCGCCGACCGGCTCGCCTATCTCGATCCGGAGTGGCCGCGGCGTGCCTTCGCCAAGGCCGGCGTCAAGGTCACCCGCGAGACCAGCTTCCAGGGCAGCGACGGCTATCTGCTGTTTGGCACGAAGGGGCTCGCCGGGGCGACGGTGGCGCGCATCGCCGAGGCCGTGTTCGCCGATCCGGCGGATGGCGAGGACGATCCGATCTATGCCGAGCCGGACTTCGCCACCGAGTTCTTCCAGACCGTGCGCGAGGAGATGACCCATCTCGTCGACGATCCCGGTTATGCCGCGCTGATCGGCACGTTCGGCCCGTCCCTGCTCGACAAGACCGGCTCGCGCCCCGCGGCGCGGCAGAGTGATGCCGGTGGGCCGGCGGTGATCCGCCATCCCCGGGAGCTGCGGGCCATCCCGAACAACGCCATCCTGCAGCAGCTCGGCTGGCTGGCGAACAGCGTGCACGGCATCGGCCAGGCGGCGGGGCGGGCGCCGGAGCTGTTCGCGAGCATGCGCGAAAGTTCCGAGCGCTTCGGCCGGGCCTATCGTCTCGCCGCCCATGCCATGGCGAACAGCGATCTCGACGTGCTGCGCGCCTATCTCGACACGCTCGATGCCGGCTCCTGGTTCGACCGGGCGCGGCGCACGGAGAGGGAGGGGCGGCGCGACGAGCTGCTCGCGGTCGCCGAGGCGCTGGCGCGGCTCGACCTCGCACCGGCGCTGCGGCGGCTGTTCTGGCGCTTCGCTTCAGACCGGCTGAAGCTGAAGGAGGCGGCGGGCGAGCCGCCGGCGATGCCGGTCAGGCTGGTCGCGCTGCACACGCTGCGGCTTTCGCTGCTGCACCGGATCTGGCTCTCGGCGACGCATATCCCGGATTTCCGACCGCATGCCGGGGTGACGCGCGAGCTGTTGCTGGAGCGCATCCTGCGGCTAGACATGGCCGGGGCGCTCGTCCTGCTCGGCGAAATCTTCCCGCTCAATCCCGACCCGGCGCTCGGCCTCGATTTCGGCGAGCCGCCGGGGCCGCGCGAGGGCGGCGCCTATGCGGCGCTGCATCGCGACGTGGTCGAGCCGATGCGTCAGTGCTTTGCGCTGCTGCGCGAGATCTCCGGCGCGATCCAGCATGAGATCGGGGCGTTCGGCTGAGATCGCCGCCCCGTCATGCTCGCCCGCGTGGCGAGCAGCCACGGCTTGAACGCCGCGCGTCGTCAAGGAAGACGTGAATGGTCGGGACAGGCCCGACCATGACGAAGCCGGTCGCGCTTGCGGCTTTGCAGCCGTCAGTCCAGCGCGAGGGAGCCGCGCAGCGGCCGGGAGGGCGGCATCAGCGCCGCGATGCGGGCGTCGCTCTTCGGCGGCGCGATGAAGGCCTGCGTGGTCTTGCGGGCGATGCCGAGATCGTAGGGGCGGCTCGGCGGCAGCGTTGCATTGGCGACGACATAGGAGGCTGAGCTCGTGGCCAGGGCGATCGCAGGGGCGGGCGCGGCCGGGGCGAAGGCGAGCGGCGCGCTGGCGAAGGCGGTCGAGGCCGAGGAGGCGCTGGTCGCGAGTGGCGCGGGCTCGGAAAGCGCGGCGACCTGCGAGCTCGGCTCCTCGATGCGGCGGCGCTCCGGGCGCTCGCCCTTGACGTAGAAGGCGTTGCCGCCAGCCACCGTCACATAGTGCATGTTGGGGTAGGAGAAGCGCATCCCCGCCATGTGGAAATGCTTGGCGTTGCCGACGGCTTCGTTGCGCTTGCCGGCGAGGATGGCTTCGGCGGCGGCCTCGGCCTTGGGGAGTTCGCGCGCCGACATCGGGCGGGTGAGCACGCCGGAGGCGAATTGCTTGGGGGCGCCGACGACGCCGCAGATCGTATCGTGATAGCGCGGCGCGCCGACCCGGTTCATCACCACCGTGCCGACGCCGAGCAGGCCGGATTCGCTGGAGCGGTTCGATTCGAAATACATCGCGCGGACGAGGCATTCCTTCTCGCGCGGGTCGGCCTTGGCCAAGGCGATGGCACGCTTGCGGATCTCGTGGCTCTGCTTCGGCGCGGTGCTCGCAGCGGTCGTCCGAGCCGTGGTCGAGGCGGTCTCGACCGGCGTCATGCTGCAGGCGCCCAGGACCGGAGCCGCCAGTGAAACCAGGAGCGGGATCGCCTTGCGACCGTGGCGGCTTTTGCCGGAAAGACGGGTAGCGTTCGCAGCGATCTCGGTCCGCGTCATGCGGCAACCTCCTGATTACGGGATCGGGGCTGCCCAGGGTGGCGGTCCGTCATCTCCGGCAAGGAATCCCCTTCCTCTTACCAGAAGGTTAATTTCGGAAGGAAGAGGCAAAGTTGTGCGGCGCGAGATGACGGCGACTCACGCTCGAAAAGGACGAGACGGGTTGTCGGAGGCCGCTCCGGCGGTTCGTTCCGCGACTGCGGGCGTCTCACGCGAGCCTGCGAGGCAATAGTCGGGAGCAAGATGATGACCGTCACCATCACCGCCTTCGAACGCTCGCCCGACCGTGGCAGGGGGCTGGCGCGCGACATGCGAGTCCGCTGGGCTCTGGAAGAGGTCGGCCAGCCCTATGAGGTCCAGCTCCTGTCGTTTCGGGCGCTGCGCGAGCCGGCTCATCTTTCTCTCCAACCCTTCGGACAGATCCCGAGCTTCGAGGAGGGCGATCTCTGCCTGTTCGAGTCGGGGGCGATCGTGCTGCATATCGCCGAGCGCCATGGAGGCCTGCTGCCGCAGGAGGCGAACGCCCGCTCGCGCGCGATCGCCTGGATGTTCGCGGCGCTCAACACGATGGAGCCGCAAATCTTCGACCGCTCTCTCGCGACGATCCTCGAGCGTGATCAGCCCTGGTACGAGCAGCGGTTGCAGGCTCTGGAGAGCATCATCCGCAAGCGGCTCGGCGACCTGTCGCGGCGGCTCGGCGAGGCGGACTGGCTCGATGGTGCCTTCAGCGCCGGCGACCTCCTGATGGTGACGGTGTTGCGCCGGCTGCAAGGCTCGGGCCTGCTGGAGGAGCATCCGAACCTCGCCGCCTATGTCGCACGCGGCGAGGCGCGGCCCGCCTATCGGCGCGCCTTCGCGGCGCAGCTCGCGGTCTACACCGCCGCTTCGGCGGGCTGATCGTGCTGCTGCCGGGCACGGGACGATGGCGCGGCAGGCGTTCCAACGTCACTTTTGCGTGACCACGCCTCGCTCTAAACTGAACACAACCACAGGGAGGCCAGCAGCGTGGCGAAGCTCGTTTTCGGCATGAACCAGTCCCTGGACGGCTATGTCGACCTCCACCCGGAGATGCAGGTGGGTCCGGTGCTGTTCCGCCACTGGACCGAGCATGTGCGCGCCCTGGCCGCCAGCCTCTACGGCCGCCGCATGTACGAGACGATGCGGTATTGGGATGAGGACGACCCTGCCTGGGATGCGGCGCGGCGCGATTTCGCCATGGCGTGGCGGAAGCAGCCGAAATGGGTATTTTCGCGTTCGCTGAAATCCGTCGGCCCGAATGCGACGCTGGTCGCGGGGGACCTCGCCGCGATGGTCCGCGGCCTGAAGGCGAGGCTTGCCGGGGAGATCGCCGTCTCCGGGCCGGAGCTGGCGCAAAGCCTGACCGAGCTCGGCCTGATCGACGAGTACCGGCTCTATTTCCACCCTGTGGTGCTGGGGCGCGGCATGCCGTTCTTCGCCGGCCCGCGGCCGCCGCTTCGTCTCATGGCCAGCGAGCCGGTCGGCGAGGGCGTGATCAGACTGAGCTACGTCCCGGCCTGAACGCGGCCCGCGACGCTCAGCGGGCGCTTTCGGAGACCTCGACGGTGGTCATGGCGCCGTTGCTCTTCATGATCTCGGCCGGCTTCCAGACCGTATGCGTGTCGATGGGGGTCGAGACCATGTGCCTGAGCTGCTTCTTGGCCCGCTCCGAGAGCAGCCGGCTCTCCTTGATCGACTGGAAGCTGCTGTAGCTGCGTTCGCCGCCGCTGAAGACGACGACGCGGCCGTCGAGCACGATGACGTCGCCCTTCTTCAGCGTCGGGTCCTTGAGATACCAATAGGGATCGCTGGCATATTCCATCGGCGCGACGCGCGGCGTCGGCGGGGCTTCCTTGGTCGCGACACCGGGCCGGCCGTCCCGCGGTGCCCGCGGGCGCACGGTCATGTGCAGCGGCTCGCGTTCGGGCACCGGCGCCACGACCCGGCGCGGCGCGATGCCGAACAGGGTTTCGAGGAAGTTCGCCTGCGCCGGAACGGCGCTGGTCAGGGAGACCGCGGCGAGGGCGATGACGGCGGTGAGGCGGTTGCGATCGGCGGACAAGGCGGCGTTTCCCAGCTCTGAGCATCAGGAAATAGCGAGCGGGCAGGGCGATCTCAACGTGCAAATCGGCAAGTGCTGAATCGCTTGTTGGCAATCCTTTCGAGGGCGTGCGCTCCGCTTTCCGAAGGTCTTGGTTTCATTCGCGTTTCTGACGCTTTCTCGGTTAATTTCCGAGGCGTTGCGGGCGGCGCATCGTCGCCATGCGCCGTTTGCCAGGAGCGGACGGGCCGGTGACCTTGCGACCCTGGCGCCGAAGTGCTCATTCGGCACGGCGAAAGCTTCGGGGCCGAACCGACCGTTGACCGCGGCGGAAAGCCGAGACCATGATGGGCCGAAGCGGGGGGAGAAGGCATGCGCATGGCGTTGGCGTATCCGGTGGCGATCATCGGTCGTCTCCGGGGCAGGGGGCGAGCGGAGATTTCCGCAATGGCGGGCCGAGGCGCGGCGGGCGCCTGCCTGTTCGGCGCTGCGCTGCTGCTCGCGGGCTGCGGCTCGACGAGCCAGGGGCCGGCTGGCGGCGGGGTTTCCGCCGGCGGCGCTTCGACCGCTTCGAGCATTCCGCGCGAGCGCCTGATCGGGCGCTGGGGCATCGCCTCCTTCCACACCGAGAAGGACCGCAAGCGCACCGAGGCGCAGGCCAAGGCCGGCTGCTCCCAGCCCTATACCATCTCCAAAGGCCCGACCGACGGCGTGATGATGCATGTCGCCGACGATCCCAAACCCTATGAGCTGCGCCTGAAAGGCGGGCCGGGCGGCAAGAACTATGTCGGCTTCGAGGCGCCGGCGGGTGATCCGCAGGACCGCGAGATTCTCTCGGCGAGCGATTCGATGCTGACCATGCGCTTCGTCGATCCCGATGCGAACCGCCGCTACGGCACCTTCATCTACGCCCGCTGCGGCACCTGAAACCCGCGAGCCGAGATCGCGCATGAAAAAGCCCGACATGACACGGATTCTCGGCGGCCTCGGCGCCGCGGCACTAACGCTGGCGCTTGCCTGGCCGGCCGCCGTCCAGGCGCAGGGCAAGGGAATGGTGCCGCCGGCCGAGACGATGGATGTCGGCGACGAGCCGGGCCGGGTCTCGACCGAGGAGGTCACCATCACCGAAGGGCCCTATGCCCGGCAGATGGTGTTCTTCCGCTCGAACGAGGCGCCTGGCACGGTGGTGATCCACAGCGCCGAGCGCTTCCTCTATGTCGTGCAGCCCAACAACCGGGCGCTGCGCTACGGCATCGGCGTCGGCCGCGAGGGCTTCCAATGGTCCGGCCTCGTCCAGGTCAGCCGCAAGGCGGAATGGCCGGACTGGCGCCCGCCGCCGGAGATGCTGCAGCGCCAGCCCTATCTGCCGCGCTTCATGGCCGGCGGGCCGGGCAATCCGATGGGGGCGCGCGCGCTCTATCTCGGCTCGACCGTGTTCCGTGTCCACGGCACCAACCAGCCGGAGACGATCGGCCAGTCGATCTCGTCGGGCTGCTTCCGCCTGGCCAATGGCGATATCATCGACCTCTACTCGCGCGTTCCGCTCGGGACCAAGGTCGTGGTGCGACACAAGGCGACGATCTGACCGGCCTTTTCAAGGCCGCACGCCATTCAGCAATCAGGAGATCCGACCCCATGCGAGGCGCGTTCCGAATTCGTCTCCAGCCATCGGCGCTCGCCGTGCTCGCCGCGGGGCTCGTCGCGCTGCCCGCCGTCGCCGGCACGCTCGACAAGGTGAAGCAGCGCGGGACGCTGGAATGCGGCGTCAGCGAAGGGCTGCGCGGCTTTTCCGAGAAGGATGCGCAGGGGCGCTGGGCCGGGTTCGACGTCGATTTCTGCCGTGCCGTGGCGGCGGCGGTGCTCGGCGATGCCGGCAAGGTCAATTTCACGCCGCTCTCGGCCGGCGAGCGCTTCGAGGCGCTGAAACAGGGCAAGGTCGACCTGCTCTCGCGCAATTCGACCTGGACGCTCGGCCGCGAGGCCGGGCTCGGCCTCGCCTTCGCCGGCATCACCTATCATGACGGGCAGGGCTTCCTGGTGGCGCGCTCGCTCGGCGTCGACGGGGCGCTGTCGCTCGACAAGGCCAAGGTCTGCGTCGAGGCCGGCACGACGACCCAGCTCAATCTCGGCGATTTCTTCCGCGCCAATTCGATGAGCTTCGAGGAGAAGGCGTTTCCGAGCGCCGCCGAGGCGCTCGCCGCCTTCCAGTCCGGCCAGTGCAATGTGCTGACCCGCGACCAGTCGGCGCTCTATGCCGAACGGCTCAAGCTGCCGAAGCCGGGCGATGCCGTGATCCTGCCCGACGTGATCTCGAAGGAGCCGCTCGGCCCGGTGACGCGCTCCGACGATTTCCCGTGGTTCAACATCGTCAAATGGGTGAATTTCGCGCTGGTCAACGCCGAGGAACTCGGCGTCTCCGCGGCCAATGCGGACGAGGCCGTCGCCTCGACCAAGCCGGATGTGCGCCGCCTGACCGGCGCCGAGGGCGGCTTCGGCAAATCGCTCGGCCTCGACGAGGCCTGGGCGATCCGGGCGGTGAAGGCGACCGGCAATTATTCCGAGATCTATGAGCGCAATCTCGGGGTGAACTCGCCTCTCGGCATTCCGCGCGGGCTGAACCAGCTCTGGAACATGGGCGGCGTGCTCTACGCCCCGCCGATGCGCTGACCGGCGCCTGCGCCGTTCCCTCGCAAGCCGTCCCGCCTTAGGGTACGGCCAGAGGAAACGCAGCCGGGAGCAGGGCGCAGCATGGTGGCCACGGAATTCGGGGCGGAGCCCTTCGACGCGGAGGGTGCGCGCACCACGCTGTTCTCGGCCCTGCTCGCCGCCGTCTCCCGCCATGGCAAGGCGCGAATCGCGCTGGAGGACCCCGAACGTCAGCCGATCAGCTTCGGCCGGCTGGTGCTCGGCGCCTTCGTGCTCGGCCGCAAGCTCGCGGCGCAGACGCAGAAGGGCGAGAAGGTCGGGCTGCTGCTGCCGAACATGCAGGGCATGGCGGTCACCTTGTTCGGCCTCTCCGCCTATGGCCGGGTGCCGGCGCTGCTGAACTTCACGGCCGGCACCAAGAACCTCAAGGCGGCCTGCGAGGTCGCGCCGCTTTCGACCATCGTCACCTCGCGGCGCTTCATCGACCAGGCCAAGCTCGACGAGGTGATCGAGGCGATCGGCCAGGGCAGGCGGGTGATCTATCTCGAGGATGTCCGCAAGCGGCTGACCAGCCTCGACAAGCTGCTCGGCGCGATCGCGGCGCTGGCGCCGGGGTTCGTCCATCGTCGGCATGCGGCCGGCCCGGACGAACCGGCGGTGGTGCTGTTCACCTCCGGCACCGAGGGTAAGCCCAAGGGCGTGGTGCTGAGCCATGCCAACCTCGTCTCCAATGCCCGCCAGATATTCCAGCTCGCCGCCGGCTTCCTCTCCGAGCGCGACATCGTCATGAATCCGCTGCCGGCCTTCCATTCCTTCGGCCTGACGGCGGGGCTGCTGATGCCGCTGCTGCACGGCATGAAGGTCGTGCTCTATCCGAGCCCGCTGCACTACAAGCAGGTGCCGCGGCTGATCGCCGAGACCGGCGCGACCTTCCTGTTCGCCACCGACACCTTCCTGCAGGGCTATGCGCGCGCCGCCGACGAGGGAGACCTCAGAAGCGTGCGCTATGTCGTCGCCGGGGCAGAGCGCGTGAAGCCGGAGACGCGCCGGCTCTGGGAGCCCTATGGCACCACCATCCTCGAGGGCTATGGCTGCACGGAGTGTTCGCCGGTGCTCGCCTGCAATACGCCGGTGGCGATGCGCGAGGGCAGTGTCGGGCGGCTCCTGCCCGGCATCACCGCGCGGCTCGAGCCGGTCGAGGGCATCCATGAGGGCGGCCGATTGATGGTGAAGGGCCCCAATGTGATGCTGGGCTATCTCAACGCCGACAGCCCCGGCACGCTCGCCCCGCCCGAGGGCGGCTGGCACGATACCGGCGACATCGTCGCGATCGAGGACGGCTTCGTCAGCATAAGGGGCAGGGCGCGCCGCTTCGCCAAGCTCGGCGGCGAGATGGTCTCGCTGGCGGCGGTCGAATCGATGATCTCCGGCCTGTGGCCGGGTTTCAATCACGTCGTCGTCGCCTTGCCGGATCTGCGCAAGGGCGAGCAGCTCGTGCTCGTCACCGAAAAGCCGGATGCCGACAAGAAGGCGCTGCAGGACGAGGCGAAGCTTCAGGGCTTCCCGGAATTGTGGATGCCGAAGGCGCTGCTCGTCACCCGCGCCATCCCGGTGCTCGGCAACGGCAAGATCGACTATGGCGCGACGCGCGAGCTGGCGATCACGATGCGGCCGCTGCTGTGACGCCACATTCGCATGATCTCAGAGGGGGCATGCTGCTACTGCTTCCCGTCGCCATGATCAGGATGGCCTCATTGTTCGCCTTCGGGCTGGCGCTTGCGCCGGCCGATCTCGCGGCGCAGGCCGTCGGACAGACCTATGTGCGCCGCGACGAATGCATCGAGGCCGGCAAGCTCTCGGCCGAGCAATGCGAGTTCGCCTATCGCAATGCCCGCGCCGAATTCGAGCAGAAGGCACCGCGCTATGCCTCGCGGGCGCTGTGCGAGCGCGCCCATAAGCGCTGCGGCGCCCAGGTCTCGACCACCGGCGGCTGGGATGCGCTGGCGCGCGGCGGCGGGGCTGCGAGCTATGTGCCGCGCTTCGTCGGCATCCGCGTCAGCGGCGAGGGGACGGCCGCCAGGGCGCTGCCGATCGTCGAGGGCTCGGCCAGGATCGCCTTCACGGCCCGGAAGGTCGCGGCGCTCGACGACAAGGTCGCGGGACGCCGCAGCGTGATCGGCGGTGGCGGGCGCGGCCAGACGCAGGCGAGCGGCCCCTATATCCGCCGCGGCGACCGCGACGACACGGTGCCCGTGCCGATGGAGCAGAAGAAGATCGGCTCGGATGTGGCGCCCGGGCTCTATGTCGATCCCGACGGGGTCGAATGGTACAAGCCGAGCCGCCGGCGCTGACGCCGCGGCTAATCGCAGGCGACTCCGACACGCATTGTCATCCCGGGCTCGCCCCGGGATCCATCGGAAGGCGCGGCAGTCCTGTGGTGGATGCCGGAGCTGCGCCGCTGCGCGAATCGTCAGGGATGACGGCGCAGTTCCGGGCCTGAGCAAGGAGCGCTTGCCCTTGTGGCCGTGCGCGCGGGAGGCTAACCGTGTCCCGGCGCGGACGTGGCGAAACTGGTAGACGCAAGGCACTTAAAATGCCTCGCCAGAGATGGTGTGCGGGTTCGATCCCCGCCGTCCGCACCACCCGATCCCGATTCCCGATCCCTGCCTCCGAACTGTCCCGGCGCGTTGCCGTGGCGGCACGACCGCGCGGCCCTGCGTTTGCTGCGCGCGCCCTTGTCGAGCGTGCATGCAAAGCCGGGCTATGGACACGTGCAGATCTATCGAACCATCGCAAGGGAGGAATCGGATGAGTGGAGCAATCGGGCTGAAGGCGCGGATCCAGTCGGGGGAGCTGGTCGCCGGAACGATGGCCCTCGAATTCTTCGTGCCGGGCCTGCCGGCGATCGCGGCAGCGGCCGGGGCGGAGTTCATCCTGCTCGACATGGAGCATACCGGCACGAGCTTCGAGACGATGCGGATGCTCTGCGCCGCCTGCCGAGGGCTCTCGATCGCGCCGGTCATCCGGGTGCCGACCACCGAATACAGCCTGATCGCGCGGGCGCTCGATATCGGCGCGCATGGCGTCATGGTGCCGATGGTCAACACGGAAGAGCAGGCGCGGCTGATCGCCTCCTGCGCGCATTATCCGCCGGCCGGGCATCGCGGCGCCGCCTTCGGCATCGCGCATGACGATTATCTACCCGGCTCGCCGGTCGAGAAGATCGCGCAGGCCGCCGCCCGCACGCTGATCATCGCGCAGATCGAAAGCCCGCAAGGTGTCGAGAATGCCGAGGCGATCGCGGCCGTGCCGGGAATCGACGTGCTCTGGGTCGGTCATTTCGACCTGTCGAACTTCATGGGCATCCCCGGCCAGTTCCACCATCCCGATTTCGAGGCGGCGCTCAGCCATGTCGGCCGCAGCGCCCGGGCGAACGGCAAGGCGGCCGGGCTGATGGCCGGCGATCTCGGCTGGTCGAAAAGGGTGCGCGAGCTCGGCTATTCGGTGATCGCGCAGGGCGTCGATGGCGCGCATTACCAGAACAGCGTCGCGGCGGCGCTGAAGACGCTGCGTACGC
Source organism: Allobosea sp. NPDC055594 (assembly GCF_053618995.1). Taxonomy (NCBI): domain Bacteria; kingdom Pseudomonadati; phylum Pseudomonadota; class Alphaproteobacteria; order Hyphomicrobiales; family Alloboseaceae; genus Allobosea; species Allobosea sp. NPDC055594. The sequence continues at coordinate 69,356 of NZ_JBSHIO010000010.1, read as the reverse complement.
TGTAGCGTTCGTCGGATTCGGATGGAGCCGCTCCGTCATCCCGGCTGGAGCGCAGCGAAAAGGCCGGGATGACGCCGGAGCTCTTCTCGTGCCCTGAAGCCGGCCTGCTGCCCCGGCCGAGCGTCGTTTCCGCCTCCTGCGCGTCAGGACAGCCGGCGGTCGCGGATGTCGAGGATTCGCTCGAAGATCGCCTGATGGTCGGCGAGCAGGGCCTGAAGCGGGCCGATCGGCCGGAAGGCGCGCATGTCCTGCTCGTCCTCGCCCGCCTCGACCCAGCCGGCGATGGCTTCGTCCGCGGCGGCGAGCTCGTCCTCGGTGGGTGAGGGGTGCGCCGGTGCGCCATTCTCCGCTGCGATCTGCAGGGCGATTCTGCGGCGCAGATCCTGTTCGAGCGCGATCAGCGGCTCGAGTTCGTCGGTATAGGCCACTCGCAGGCCCTCCCATTCATTCCGGCTCGCCCTGCGCCGGCCGGCGCCGCGTGGTGATTCCTTCGCCGGCCCGGCGGCGGGCTGCTGCATGCGGCGCAGATCGCGCGCTCGGCGGTGCTTCCGGGCGCTGATAGCGCATGGCTTTGCCCGGCCCAAGCCATGGGCGCGATTCCCGCCTGTCCAGGCCTGCGGGCATCGGGATTCGCATCGGCGATGGCGAGCCGGGCTGGAAACGGGATTCGGCTGCCTTGCGGCTGCGGCGGCTTGTCACGCCGCTGGCCGATAGGCTTCGCCGAAGCGCCCGCCGCCTAGCACCCAGCGGGTCAAAATCAGCAATAAGCGGGGTCTGAGGGGCTGGAAGGCGCGCCTGCGCGCAAAACAGAAAGGGCTTAGCCGATCTCTCGACTAAGCCCTTGAAACTGCTGGCTCCCGGAGCAGGATTCGAACCTGCGACCAATCGATTAACAGTCGATTGCTCTACCGCTGAGCTATCCGGGACCGATGGGGGGCGTATAGCGACGACGCTCGCCGGGTGCAAGCCCTTTGCGACGCAACATGCCGGCAAATCGTCATCGATGGGGTGCGTCGCATTTTCGCTGTGGTCGACGTGTTGGTTTCGGTTGCGGAGGCGCGCGCCATGTGGTTATAGGCGGCGTCATGGAGATCACGCCCGCGTGATCTCCCGGAAGGCCTCGTGGCGGAGTGGTTACGCAGAGGACTGCAAATCCTTGCACCCCGGTTCGATTCCGGGCGAGGCCTCCAAACTCTTTTTCATGAACAGATTTCCTTGGGCTGTTTCGGCAGGTTGTTCCGCCCGCGCCCACCCCGTCAGCCGACGGGATAAACTCCCTCCCGTTCTCGCCCTCCCTTGGGCGATCATGTTTCCGGGGGCGATCCCGGTGCCGGCCTGACCGGCTGGCGAGGCTTCGGTTCAGGTGTCGCTGTCGCGCTCGCTTCGGCCAGCCGGGCCGTTCCTCCTTCGGTATTGCGACCCGGCGCAAAATCCGCGGGAGAACCTCAGGCTGGCCGGTGGTCCGATTGCGTTACGCAAGAGGATATGAGAGCAGCCCGTTGCTGCAAGCGATCTGTTTCGCTTGGCCTACGGAATATGCCTATGACCACTCGTCTCATCATCGCCGCCGTCACAGTTGCATCGCTCCTCGCCGCTCCGGCTTTCGCGGCGAACCGGAAGGTCGACATCGTCAACAAGACCGGGAGCGTCATGACCAGCTTCTTCGCGTCGTCGACCGGCACCGACAGCTGGGAAGAAGACATGCTCGACAACGACACGCTCGCAAATGGCGAGACGCTCGAAGCCGACATCGATGACGGCACCAAGGCCTGCATCTACGACTTCAAGGCGGTCTTCGCGGATGGCGACACCGTGATCAAAAAGAAGGTGAATGTCTGCGAGATCTCGACCTTCACCTTCACCCAGTAAGCCGAGCCGAGCCAAGGCAGGGCGCCTGTCGAAAAGCGGTGCGGGCGATGATGCCGTCTGTACCGTAGCCGTAGAGCGGCAGCCTTTCGGCACGGCGCCCGACATCGAAATCTGGGCCGCGCATCCCCCGGGGGGAGGGGCGGCCCTTTTCAATCGGCGGCACGATCCCGGCGATTCGGCCCGTGCCTGCGCAGGTGCCGTCGGGAACAGGGGTCCGGCGAGGGCAGGCGAATCGCTCCGTTTCGGGCGAGTGCTCTTGCCGCATGCCCTTGCCGCATGCTCGGCGCCGATTCCTCCTGGCGCGTTTGCCGGTTCCGCCGACAGGCGAGGGGGCAGCGATGCGATCTCGGGCCTCCGGGGATGTCGCGGCTGCGTATGAGCCGGCCGCGTGGCTCGCGGCGGTGGCGATCCCGGCTCTGCGACGGGGTGCGTACCCACAATGCGCCCTGCCGGCTGGCCTTGCCTTTTGCGGCTGCCTCGCCCAAAACCCCGCTGCCGGCCTTGTGCCGTCATTCGGAGATTTTGAGCATGTCGAGCTTCGCGGATTTGCGTCGCATGATGGTGGACTGCCAGCTGCGCACCTATGACGTGACCGACCGGGCCGTGCTTGCCGCCGCCGACAGCGTGCCGCGCGAGGCTTTCGTGCCGGGTGATCTTGCGCATCTGGCCTATCTCGACCAGTCGGTCTCCCTGCCCGGTACGACGCGCGCCCTGCCGGCGCCGATGGTCGTGGCCCGGATGATCCAGGCGCTGGAGCTGAAGGCCGGCGAGCGCGCGCTCGAATATGGCGGTGGCTCGGGCTATGGCGCGGCGCTGATGGCGGCGATGGGCGCGCAGGCGAGCCTGTGCGAGCCGGACGAGGCGGCGCTGGCGCTGGCGCGTGCCGCGTTCGCGCAGGATGGCGTGCCGGAGGTCCAGGCGCTGGCGGCGATTCCCGCCAAGGCCCAGTACGACGTCGTTCTCGTCGGCGGTGCCTGCGAAACGCAGCCGAGCAGCCTTTTCGGCCATGTCGCCCCCGGTGGTCGGCTGATTGCGATCGAAGGGCTCGGCCGCGCGGCGCGGGTGATCCTCTATCGGCATGCCGGCGAGACATTGACCGGCCGGCCGGTCTTCGATGCCGCGGCGCCTGCTCTCACGGAATTCCGCAAGGCCGAGGCTTTCGTTTTCTGAAGCGGTGCCGTTCGCGAGGGGCGTCCGCGATCTGGCTCGGAAGCGGAAGCGAATTCCATGCCGCCCCGGGGGCAGTGTGGCGAGCAGGATAAAGGTGTCTCATTTTTGCGGCACTGGCGAACTGAAAAGGCGATGGGTTCCCTGCGGCCGTTGGCGATATCGGTCGACGCGCCTATAAATTTCAAATGAGTGCCGAGGCTGGGGCGATGCCTGGGCGAGACAAGAGTCCGCACAAGAGGCGTCCGGTGACTGAAACGAAGCTACTCTGGAAAAGGTCCGCGAGCCGCCTGGCGCTGATCGGCGTTCTCGGCACGGGCTTGGCTGCACCAGCTCTTGCGCAGACGATGGAATCGGCGCTGTCGCGCGCTTACTCCGGCAATCCGACCCTGAATTCGCAGCGCGCGGCGGTCCGCGCCACCAATGAGAACGTGCCGCAGGCGCTTTCGGGCTACCGCCCGCGGATCAATGCCTCCGCAGATATCGGTGCCAGCATCACCGAAAGCAGCACCCCGGCGGTTCCGCGTAACGGAAGCTTTCACAACAACAACACCTCGCGACTCACGCCGCGCGGTGCCGGGATCCAGATCGACCAGAACATCTTCGACGGCGGCAAGACGCGCAGCTCCGTGAGCCAGGCCGAATCGCAGGTGCTCGGCGCCCGCGCGACGCTGCTCAACACCGAGCAGAACGTGCTGCTCGACGCGGCGACGTCCTATATGAACGTGCTGCGCGACACGGCGATCCTGAACCTCAACCGCAACAACGTCGAGGTGCTCGAGGAGCAGCTGCGCCAGACGCGCGACAGGTTTCAGGTCGGCGAAGTAACCCGCACCGACGTCGCACAGGCCGAGGCCCGTCTTTCGCAGGCGCAGTCGCAGGCGATTCTGGCCGAGTCGAACCTCAAGACCTCGATCGCGCGCTTTCGGCAGAACATCGGCGTCGAGCCGAAGCAGCTTTCCCCCGGTCGCCCGGTCGAGAACCTGCTGCCCCGGAATCTCCAGGCTGCGCTGAACATCGCGCTGACGGGACACCCGGCGATCATCGCGGCGCTGCATGGCGTCGATGCCGCGGAGCTGCAGGTCAAGGTCACCGAGGCCGATCTCTATCCGGTGCTCGGCGTGCGCGGCATCGTGGCGCAGCGCTATGACAACCAGTTCTTCGGTGACAACCGCACTTCGGCCAGCGCCGTCGCGACCCTGACCATCCCGATCTACGAGGGCGGGCAGGTCTATTCCCGCACCCGCCAGGCCAAGGAAACGGCCGGACAGCGGCGCATCGACGTCGATACCTCGCGCGACACGGTCCGCGCGGCGGTCGTCTCGGCCTGGGGCGCGCTCGATGCCGCCAAGGCGCAGATCACCGCGGCGCAGTCGCAGGTCCAGGCCGCCGAAACGGCGCTCGCCGGCGTCCGCGAGGAGGCCAAGGTCGGCCAGCGCACCACGCTCGACGTGCTGAACGCCCAGCAGGAACTGGTGATCGCCCGTTCGACGCTGGTGACCGCGCAGCGCGACCGCGTCGTCGCCTCCTATGCCGTCCTTTCCGCTACCGGCAAGCTCTCAGCCAATACGCTGAAGCTGAAGGCCGAGCGCTACGACGCGCGCAAGCACTATGATCAGGTCAAGGGCCTGCTCTGGGGCACGCAGACGCCGGACGGTCGCTGAGCCAACCTGCCGGTTCCCGGCACTGCCTCGTCGCCGCACCCGGCGCGAGGCCGGGTTCCGGCGCGTGGATCACGCGAAACCTCGGCGCACATGTCGCGATTTCTTCTGTGGGCGGGCACGCCGCTGCCTTGCCTGCCGGTTCAGCGGTGAACTACTCATGATGTGGGGGCGCGCTGATTCCATGGCCGTTCCCCGGTCGAGCGGTCCGGATTCAGCATGAGCGCGCAGCCCAAGCCCAATGAACCCTCGATGGAGGAAATCCTCGCCTCCATCCGGCGGATCATCGCGGATGACGAGAAGCCGGCGACTCCTCCCGAGCCCGAGCCTTCCGCGCTCGCTCCGGTGCCGGAACCCGACCCGGTTTCTGAGCCCGAGGCGGTTTCCGAGCCCGATCCGCAGCCGCAACCGGAGGACGATGTGCTCGACCTCGGTGCCGAGGCGAGCCTGGTCGAGGTGCCGGTGGCGGTCGACGATATCGAGTTCGCCGAGCCTGTCGAACCCGCGCCTGCGGCTACGGTTGCGCTGCCGCCGCCCGAGCCTCCGGTCGCGATCGCGCCGCCAGTGCAGGCCGCGCCGAGCGCTCCGTCTCTCGACATGGCGTCCTTGATTTCGGATCAGGCCGGTGCCGCCGTGCACAACGCCTTCGGCGCCCTCGCCAACACCGTGCTGAGCAACAATGCCCGGACCCTCGAGGATCTGGTCAAGGACATGCTCAAGCCGATGCTGAAGACCTGGCTCGACGATAATCTGCCGGGCATGGTCGAGCGGCTGGTGCGCGCCGAGATCGAGCGCGTCGCCCGCGGCGGGCGCCACTGAGGCAGCCTGCCGGACGGGGCGGCGGCGGCCGTTCCGATTTTGCGGGGGCGGCGGGTCCGATAGTCCGACCTTCTTGAACGTTTCCGAGTCTCTGCCGTCATCCCGGACAAGCCGCGAGGCGGCGCAGCTCCGGGATTCATCCTAAGGCGTCGAGCCCTGCGATGGATCCCGGCGCTCCGCTTCGCTACGGCCGGGATGACGCGGTTTGCGGCGCTGGGGCGGCGTCTAACGCCGCCTCGGCGCGCGGGCCCTGGCTGGCCGGACCGTGCGAGGCCGATAATTGTCGAAGACGCCGCCCTCATAGAGCCGCTGGATGGTACAGCCGGCGAGCGCCATCAGCGCGGTCGGCGGGCCGAGGCGCGCGACCAGCGCCCCGAGCGCCAGCGAGACCGGGCGGGGATAGCGGCCTGAAGCGGCTTCTGCCGCGACCCAGGCGCCGACGAGATGAACCAATAATCTCATGGGTTTGCTCCCCCTGCTTCAAAGAACGACCTTGCGGTTCGCGCCGAGATCCGGCCGCGAACCCGTCACCGCTGCGGCCATCATCTTGACGCTGGTGACGATCTTGCCCGGGCTGTCCCAGAACTCCGCCATGGCCGGGCGCACCCGCAGGATCCTGATATTGGGATCGTCCTTGCTCTCCCAGAAGGCGCGGGCGGCGGTGGACCAGAGCTCTTCGACGCGCGGCCGGTCGTCGAGCACGTTCGCGGTGCCGCTGACCGAGACATATTTGTAGGAGGCATTGTCGGCGAAGGTCAGGCAGATATTCTCGTTGATCTCGACCTCGTCGTCCTTGTGGGAGCGCTTGTCGGTCAGGAAATAGATCGCGTCCTCGTCGCGCCTGGCATGAGCGCTCATCGGGCGGGCGCGCAGTTGGTCGCTGGCGCCGTCATGGCTGACGAGCATGCACAGGCCGATCTCCTCGATCAGCTCCCAGACATGATCCTGGTCGGTTTGGCGGGGCATTTCAGATCCTCCTTGATCTGCCATTTCCAACGGCTGGAAAGCGCGCCGGTTCCTCGCGCGGTGCGGTTCGGCGCCAGGGAACGGGGAGGGGCGTTCATGCGTTGCTGGAGCGCCCGCCATTCTCTCCAGCCAAGGAAATCGCCATGAAGAAGCCCGCCACGCGCATCGACCTGCCGTCCAATGCCAGGAACGAGGTGATCGGCCTGCTGAACGAGCGCTTGCAGGACGGGATCGACCTCGCCCTCGCCACCAAGCAGGCGCATTGGAACCTGAAGGGGCCGGGCTTCATCGGCGTGCATCTGATGCTCGACGGCTTCCGCAAGGAACTCGATGGCCATGTCGACACGGTGGCCGAGCGGGTCGCCCAGCTCGGCGGCATCGCGCTCGGCACGACGCAGGCGGTCGCCGCGGGCAGCGATCTCAAGCCCTATCCGACGGAAATCGTCGCGGTCGCCGAGCATCTCGCGGCGCTGATCGAGCGCTATGCCGCGGCGGCCAACAGCGTCCGCGAGGCGATCGACAAGAGCGACGAGGCCGGCGACACCGGCACCGCCGATCTCCTGACCGCCTATTCGCGCATGCTCGACAAGGCGCTCTGGTTCCTGCAATCGCAGGCCGCCTGAGGGCGCCCAAGTCCGATGCAGGGCTGCATCGCGTCGAAAACGTTGACGCACAGCCCCCGCATGCGCTCTTAAGGCGTCAGACCTTTTGGCTTTCGTTATTCAACGGCCGGGGCAGGTTCCCCGGCCTTTCGGCGTTCGAGCAAAGCGATGATGGACAAGACATTCGAGCCGGCCAGCGTCGAGGCACGCATCAGCGAGGCCTGGGAGAAGGCGGATGCCTTCCGGGCAGGGCGCGGCGCCGCGCCCGGCGCCGAGCCCTATTGCATCGTGATCCCGCCGCCGAACGTGACGGGTTCGCTGCATATGGGCCACGCGCTCAACAACACGCTGCAGGATGTGCTCTGCCGCTTCGAGCGCCTGCGCGGCAAGGACGTGCTCTGGCAGCCGGGGACCGACCATGCCGGCATCGCGACCCAGATGGTGGTCGAGCGCAAGCTCGCGGCCGAGAACCGTTCGGACCGGCGGAGCATGGGCCGCGAGGCCTTCGTCGCCGAGGTCTGGAAGTGGAAGGAAGAATCGGGCGGCACGATCGTCAACCAGCTGAAGCGCCTCGGCGCCTCCTGCGACTGGTCGCGCGAGCGCTTCACCATGGACGAGGGGCTCTCGGCTGCCGTCCTCAAGGTCTTCGTCGCCCTGCACAAGCAGGGGCTGATCTACCGCGCCAAAAGGCTGGTGAACTGGGACCCGAAGTTCCAGACCGCGATCTCCGATCTCGAGGTGCTGCAGGTCGAGAAGACCGGCTCGTTCAAATGGCAGCGCGACGGCGAGGAGGCGTTCGACGCCGCCAAGCTCGACAAGGCGCTGGCCAAGGACCCGAACGGCCATCTCTACTATTTCGACTATCCGATCGAGGGCGCGGTCTACGACCCCGAGAATCCTGCGACCTACATCACCGTCGCGACGACCCGGCCCGAGACGATGCTGGGCGATACCGGCGTCGCCGTGCATCCGGAGAACGAGAAGCTCAAGGGGCTGATCGGCAGGAATGCCGTGCTGCCGCTGGTCGGCCGCGTCATCCCGGTCTTCGGCGACGACTATGCCGACCCCGAGAAGGGCACCGGCGCGGTCAAGATCACCCCGGCGCACGACTTCAACGACTTCGATGTCGGCAAGCGCAATTCACTCAGGATCGTCAACATCCTGGACGGCGAGGCTCGCATCCTGATTCAGGACAATGCCGACTTCCTGGAAGGCGCTTCTCCCGAGGCGGAGACGCTGGCGCTGCACGGCGCGGACCGGTTCACGGCCCGCAAGGCGGTGGTCGGCCTGATGGCGGCGCGCGGGCTGCTGCGCAAGGTCGAGCCCAACACCCACACCGTGCCGCATGGCGACCGTTCGGACGTCGTGATCGAGCCCTGGCTGACAGACCAGTGGTATGTCGACGTCAAGCCGCTGGCCAACCGCGCGCTCAAGGCGGTCAAGGACGGTCGCACCAAGATCACGCCGGAGAGCTGGACCAAGACCTACAACGACTGGCTCGAGAACATCGAGCCCTGGTGCGTCTCGCGCCAGCTCTGGTGGGGCCATCAGATTCCTGCCTGGTATGGGCCGGATGGCGAGTGCTTCGTCGCCGAGTCCGAGGCCGGTGCGCAGGCGCTGGCGCTCGGCCATTATGGCGGCCCGGTCGCGCTGACGCGCGACGCGGACGTGCTCGACACCTGGTTCTCCTCGGCGCTCTGGCCGTTCTCGACGCTTGGTTGGCCTGAAGAGACGGCCGAGCTCAAGCGCTACTACCCCACGGCGACGCTGGTCACCGCCTTCGACATCATCTTCTTCTGGGTCGCCCGGATGATGATGATGGGCCTCAACTTCATGGACGAGGTGCCGTTCAAGGACGTCTATATCCACGCCATCGTTCGCGACGAGAAGGGCGCGAAGATGTCGAAGTCCAAGGGCAACGTCATCGACCCGCTGGTGCTTGTCGACAAGTATGGTGCGGATGCGCTGCGCTTCACGCTCTCGGCGATGGCGGCGCAGGGCCGCGACATCAAGCTCTCGACCGCGCGCGTCGAAGGCTACCGCAACTTCGCGACCAAGATCTGGAATGCGGCCCGCTTCGCCGAACTGAACGGCTGCCTGCGGGCCGAGGGCTTCGACCCCGCCAAGGTCGCGCTGCCGCTCAACCGCTGGATCCTCTCCGAGGCGGCGCGCACCGCCGATGCGATCGCCGCCGGCATCGAGAGCTTCAAGTTCAACGAGGCGGCCGACGCGGCCTATCGCTTCGTCTGGGGCCAGTTCTGCGATTGGTATCTCGAGCTCTCCAAGCCGGTGCTGCAGGGCGAGGGCACCGACGCGGCTGCCGTTGCGGCGAAGGCCGAGACGCAGGCGACGGTGGCGCATGTCATCGACCTGATCTGTCAGCTGCTGCATCCGTTCATGCCGTTCCTGACCGAGGAGCTCTGGGCGCAGAAGGCGGGCGAGGGCGCGCCGCGGCCGGTGCCGGCCGGCGAGGCTTCGCTGGTCTGCCTGACGCGCTGGCCACAGCTCGGCGCTCTGGTCAACGAGGCGGCCGAGGCCGAGATCGGCTTCGTCGTCGACCTGATCTCCGATATCCGCTCGGTCCGCTCGGAGACCAATGTGCCGGGTGGGGCGCAGGTGCCACTGGTGCTGGTCAAGCCGAGCGCCGCGACGCGCGCCGCCGTCGAGGCCTGGGCGCCGATGATCGAGCGTCTGGCGCGGCTTTCGGCGATCGAGTTCGCCGATGCGGCACCCGGCCAGTCGGCCCAGATCATCGTGCGCGGCGAGATCGCGGCCCTGCCGCTCGCCGGGATCATCGACCTCGATGCCGAGCGCGGGCGCCTGACCAAGGAACTCGCCAAGCTCGACCAGGACATCGCCGCCGTCGAGCGCAAGCTCGGCAATGCCGATTTCATGGCGCGCGCGCCCGAGGAGATCGTCGAGGAGAACCGCGAGCGCAAGGCGATCGCGCAGGCCCGCAAGCTGAAGATCGCCGAGGCGCTCGAGCGCCTTGCCTGAGGCGAATGCCGGGGCGGTGCTTTCGGGGCCGCCCCGACCTTTTTCCGTCACGAAACGGTCGCGCTATTGACGCTGGTCTAAGAGAATTCTGGCGTCCGGCCGCGGGATCGCGTAGATGCATGCGGCGCACGCCAACCATGCGTCAGGGGCGAGCCCGGGGAGCGGTCGAACAGTAAATGCTCAAGCGTGCATATGACTGGTGCGTGTCTTACGCGTCCCATCCCGCAGCGCCCTGGCTGCTCTTCGCCATCACCTTCGTTGAAAGCTCGATCAGCCCGCTGCCGCCGATCCCGCTGCTGATCCCGATGTGCATCGCGCGTCCGGACCGTGCCTGGTTCTATGCCGGCGTCTGCTCGCTCGGCGCCGTCACCGGCGGCTATCTCGGCTATGCGATTGGCGCCTTGCTCTATGAATCGGTCGGCGCCTGGCTGATCGGCATCTACGGCCTGCAGGAGAAGGCCGCCCATCTGATCCACACCTCGCAGGACTACTGGTTCTGGGTGCTGCTGACCAAGGGGTTGACGCCGATCCCGTTCAAGATCGTCACGATCATGTCGGGCTTCCTGCATTTCGACCTCTGGAAGTTCACCGTCGGCATGGTGATCTCCCGCGTCACCTTCTTCGCGATGATCGCGGTCGCCCTGCGCTGTTACGGCGACAACATCCGGATCTTCATCGAGAAGCATCTGCCGATGACGGCGCTGGCGCTGGTCGTGGTGGTGGTCGGGGGCTTCTTCGTGCTGCCGATGGTGCTCTGAGCGGGGGCCTCCGGATATTCGAGCCCTCATCCTGAGGAGCCGCGCCAGCGGCGTCTTGAAGGATGAGGGGGCGTTCTCCGACAGGCTCTGAAGCCCGCCGCACTCGTCGCTCAGCGCTTGCGAAACACCACGCTGAGATTGTTCGCCGGCATCGCCGTGACCTCGGGCGGGCCGAAGCCGGCTGCGGCGGCGAGGGCTGCGACCGTGTCGAGCTCGCGCAGGCCCCAGCGCGGATCGCGGCCGCGCAGGCTCTCGTCGAAGGCGGCATTGCTCGGCGCCAGCGGCACGCCAGTCTGCCGATAGGGGCCGTAGAGATAGAGCGGGCCGCCGGGCGGCAGCAGCCGCGCCGCTTCGGCGATCAGTCCCTGCGTCGCCGCCCAGGGCGAGATGTGGATCATGTTGATGCAGATCACCGCATCGGCCCGCGCCAGCGGCCAGCCGGGGGTCGACGCGTCCAGGGCCAGGGCGGGCAGCAGGTTCGGCAGCGCGGCCTCCTTCGCCCAGGCGTCGATGCTGGCGCGCGCCTCGGCATTGGGGTCCGAGGGCTGGAAGGACAGGCCGGGCAGGGCGGCCGCGAAATGCATGGCATGCTCGCCGGAGCCGCTGGCGATCTCGAGCACCTGCCCCTTCGCCGGCAGGGTCTCGCGCAGCACGGCGAGGATCGGGTCGCGGTTGCGCTGGGCGGAGGGCGCGAACTGGCGGATCTCGGCTTCAGGCAATTTTGCGTTCTCCCATCGCTTTCGGGCGGAGGTGCCCGAAGGATAAAATGCGCGACCGATACGTAAAGTTCGGCATAGGGCCCTACGAAAAACCGGTACCCACTTCTTCGCGCGATGCTCTATAAGCGCCAGCGAAGCAGGACGATAGCGAGTGCGGCCCTGCAGCCTTCGAGCTGGTGTTGTTAACCGAGATTTTGATCGTCGTCGTCCTCACCGTCATCAACGGTGTGCTCGCCATGTCGGAACTCGCGGTCGTCTCATCCAGACCAGCAAGGCTCAAAGTCCTCAGCGATCAGGGTAGCCGCGGCGCGGCGACGGCACAGCGCCTGGCCGATAATCCCGGCCGCTTCCTCTCCACCGTCCAGATCGGCATCACCCTTGTCGGTGTGCTGTCCGGCGCCTTTTCGGGGGCGACGCTCGGCACCCGTCTCGCCGACTGGCTGCGCGACGAGCAGGGCTTCTCCAGCGCCGTCGCGGACGGCGTCGGCGTCGGCACGGTGGTCGTCGCGATCACCTATCTCTCGCTGATCATCGGCGAGCTCGTGCCGAAGCAGATCGCGCTGCGTGATCCGGAACGGGTCGCCGCGCGGGTCGCGCCGGCGATGGCGCTGCTCGCCAAGATCGGCTCGCCGCTGGTCTGGCTGCTCGACGTCTCCGGCAAGACCGTCCTCGCCTTGCTCGGCCAGAAGGGTGAGCCGGAGGAGAAGGTCACCGAGGAGGAGGTCCGCACCATCATCGCCGAGGCCGAGACGGCCGGCGTGCTGGAGCGCGACGAGCGCGAGATGATCTCCGGCGTGATGCGCCTCGCCGATCGCTCGGCGCGGGCGCTGATGACGCCGCGGCGCGAGGTCGAGCATCTCGACCTCGCCGATAGTCCGGAGGAGATCAAGGCGCAGTTGCGCGCCACGCGGCGCTCGCGCCTGCCGGTGCAGGACGGCGAGGCCGATGCGATCATCGGCGTCGTCACCGTCAAGGACATGTTCGACGCCTTCGCCGATGGCGACGGCCGCGAATTGCGCAGCATGGTCCAGCAGATCCCGGTGGTGCTCGACACGACCGGCGCGCTCGACGTGCTGCGGGCGATCCGCGCCTCGCCGGTGCATATGGCGCTGGTCTTCGACGAGTACGGCCATTTCGAGGGGATCATCACCTCCAGTGACGTGCTCGAGGCGATCACCGGCGCCTTCCAGGAGGAGGACGACAGCGAGCCGGCCCTGGTGACGCGCGCCGACGGCTCCTATCTCGTCGCCGGCTGGATGCAGGTCGACGAGTTCTCGCACGAGCTCGGCATCCATGTGCCGCGCGATGCCGATTACCAGACGGTCGCCGGCTTCGTGCTGGCGGAGATGAACCGGCTGCCCAATGTCGGGGAGAGCTTCGAGAAGGGCCATTGGCGCTTCGAGGTGGTCGATCTCGACGGCCGCCGCATCGACAAGATCCTGGTCAGCCGGATCGATTGAGCGGGCAGGCCGCAAGGCGTTCTTCTTTCAATGTGACGCGGGCGCGGTGCGCTCCTGCCTTCTCCCCTTGCGGGAGAAGGTGGCCCGAAGGGCCGGATGAGGGGTCACTCAGGCCTGGAGGGCTTCGGGACGGACGGAGCGGGCCAGCGACCAGTGTCGCGCGACCCCTCACCCCGGCCCTCTCCCGCAAGGGGAGAGGGGGCGCTCCATTCGCTTGTGTCGAGGCCGACTGCGCGTGCAAACGCGCAGTGCGTCGCGAAGTCGCGAGAGGTCATCGACGCCGTTGACGCTCCCCCGACGCCATGGTCTAAATTCCGCAGGGGTTCATTCGCGACGACCCCGTGAGGCGTCAGCCCAAGGATCGCGTCCAGTCTCCTAGCTTCCGGGAGGGACGCCATGTCTTCCAATATCCAGATCAGCGCTGCCCAATTGTCACGGCTCGTCGGCCTGCCCGATGCGCCGGTGCTCGTCGATGTCCGCACCGCGGAGGATTTCGCCGCCGATCCACGGCTGCTGCCGGCCGCGCAGCGCCGGAGCCATGAGGACGTCGCCGGCTGGGCCAATGTCTTCGCCGGCCACAAGCTCGTGATCTGCTGCCAGCGCGGGCAAAAGCTCAGCGAAGGCGTCGCGGCCTGGCTGCGGCATGAGGGGATCGCCGCCGAAACGCTGACCGGCGGCTTCGAGGCCTGGCGCGAGGCCGGCCTGCCGCTGGTCGATGTCGGCCGGCTGCCGGCCCGCGACGGTGCCGGGCGCACCGTCTGGGTGACGCGGGCGCGGCCCAAGGTCGACCGCATCGCCTGTCCCTGGCTGATCCGCCGCTTCGTCGACCCCGCGGCCGTCTTCCTGTTCGTGACGCCGTCGGAAGTCGCTGCGGTGGCCGAGCGCTTCGGCGCGACGCCCTTCGACATAGACGGCGTGTTCTGGAGCCATCGCGGCGAGCGCTGCAGCTTCGACACCATGATCGCGGAGCTCGGCCTGTCGACTCCGGCGCTCGACCGGCTCGCGGCGATCGTGCGGGCGGCTGACACCGCCCGGCTCGACGACGTGCCGCAGGCGGCCGGATTTCTGGCCGCGTCGCTCGGATTGTCGCGGATGTTTCGCGATGATCTGGCACAGCTCGAGGCCGGCATGCTGCTCTACGACGCCTTCTATCGCTGGTGCCGCGATGCCACAGAGGAAACCCATAACTGGCCGTCCGTGCCGGCAGGGGCGGAGGCAAGGCCATGACGACGGCGACCGATGATGCAAGCAGGGCCGCTGCTGCCGAAATCCCCTCGCTCGGCGAGGCGACGCGGGTCTGGCTGAAGATCGGGCTGCTCTCCTTCGGCGGCCCGGCCGGCCAGATCGCACTGATGCACAAGGAGCTGGTCGAGGAGCGCCGCTGGATCGGCGAGCGGCGTTTCCTGCACGCGCTCAACTACTGCATGCTGCTGCCCGGACCGGAGGCGCAGCAGCTCGCCATCTATGTCGGTTGGCTGCTGCATCGCACGGCGGGCGGGCTGATCGCAGGGCTGCTCTTCATCCTGCCCGGCGCGCTGGTGATGCTGGGCCTGTCCGTGCTCTACGTGCTCTATCGCAGCGTGCCGGTGGTCGATGCCCTGTTCTTCGGGGTCAAGGCCGCGGTGCTCGCCGTGGTGATCGAGGCCGGGCTCAGGATCAGCCGCCGGGCGCTGAAGAACCGGGCGATGGTCGCGATCGCGGTCGCGGCCTTCCTCGCGCTCTTCCTGTTCAAGCTGCCGTTTCCGCTGGTGATTCTCTGCGCCGGTCTGACCGGCTGGCTCGGCAGCCTCTATGCGCCGGCGCTGTTCGAGGCCGGCGGCCATGCCGGCAAGGGCGGCGCGCACGAGTTCAAGGGCGTCGTCGACCTGATGTTCGAGCGCGGCGAGCTGGAGCACGCCAAGCCCTCAAGCGGCCGGGCCTTGCGGACGCTGGCGCTCTGGCTGCCGCTCTGGCTCGGCCCGGTGGCGCTGCTCTGGCTGCTGGCCGGCGGCGGGAATGTCTTCACCCAGATCGGCAGCTTCTTCAGCGCCATGGCGGTCGTCACCTTCGGCGGCGCCTATGCGGTGCTTGCCTATGTCGCGCAGGCGGCGGTCGAGGGCTATGGCTGGCTCGTCGCCGGCGAGATGGTCGATGGGCTCGGCCTTGCCGAGACGACGCCGGGGCCGCTGATCCTGGTGCTGCAATTCGTCGGCTTCCTCGCCGCCTGGCGGGTGCCGGGCGGGCTCGATCCGCTTCTCGCCGGCAGCCTCGGCGCCCTGCTGACGCTCTGGGTGACCTTCGCGCCCTGCTTCCTGTGGATCTTCCTGGGTGCGCCCTATGTCGAGGCGCTGCGTGGCAACCGGGTGCTCTCGGCCTCGCTGACCGCGATCACGGCGGCGGTGGTCGGCGTGATCATGAATCTCGGGCTCTGGTTCGGGCTGCACGTGCTGTTCGGCACGGTGAAGCCGGTCAGCTTCGGGCCGCTGGCGCCCGACCTGCCGGTGCTCTCGACGCTGGACTGGCGGGCGGCGCTGCTCGCCGCCGGCGCGATGCTGGCCATGCTGCGCTTCAAGCTGGGGATGATGACGGTGCTCGCCGGCTGTGCGCTGGCCGGGATCGCGCTGCGCCTGGTCGGATAGCGATCATTCCAGTTTCTGGAATTCTGAACTGCCCGGCGCGGAAATTGTGCTCGGGCGAAGGAATGATCATTTCGCTGGGTCGGAGGCCAGAGCCATGACCCATCGTTTTCTCGAGATCGCGACCACGCCCGCCGTTCGGGCGGCCCAGGAGGCACAGGGCAGCCGCCGCGCCTATGCGCGGCAGGAGGAGGGCGCGCCGCATCACGACCGGCTTGGCGACAGCGAAGCCGCCTTCATCGCCGCCCGCGACTCCTTCTACATGGCGAGCGTCTCGGAAACCGGCTGGCCCTATCTGCAGCATCGCGGCGGCCCGCCCGGCTTCCTGCGCGTGCTCGACGAGACGACGCTGGGCTTCGCCGATCTCAGGGGCAACCGGCAATATCTCAGCCTGGGCAATCTCAGTGCCGACGACCGGCTCTGCCTGTTCCTGATGGATTATGGCCGCCAGGCCCGGCTGAAGATCTTCGGGCATGCCCGCTTCCACGATCTCGCGGCGGAGCCGGAATTGGCACGGCGGCTGATCGTGCCGGGCTACCGGGCCGTGCCGGAGCGCGGCATGACGATCGAGGTCGAGGGCTTCGACTGGAACTGCCCGCAGCACATCACGCCGCGCTTCAGCGAGGCGGAGCTGGGGCCGGCGCTGGCGCCAGTGCGGCAGCGGCTGGAGGAGCTGGAAGCCGAGAATGCCCGGCTGCGGGCGGAGCTGGCCGGGCGCGTCCGGAGCTAGTGGTCAGCGCCGCTCGTTCGTCTCGATGACCCGGTATTCGGCGTCGACGATCTCGCCCTGCGCAGCGCCTTGCTGGGGCTGGCCGAAGGGGTTCTGCGGATCGATGCCGGCGGCACGCATGCGCCGGCGCATCTGCCAGGCGGCGACGGCGCCGCCGATCAGCACCACCGGGATCAGGACCAAGGCGAGGCTGGCCGCCACCAGGAAGAGCAGTACGCCGAGCGCGAAGGCGCCGGCCATGATGAGATAGCTCGCCCAGCGCGGCAGCCGGGCCGTGCTCTGGTTGAGGCGGCTGTTCAGGTCGATGCGGATCATGGCTCGTCGTTCGTTCAGTTGGCGCTAATCTAGGAAGCCAATGCGGCGTTGACGAGGGTGCCGCCCGGATTTTTCAGCCCGGGAGCGGCCAGTCATAGACCCAGGCATAGCGCTGGCGCAGGCCTTCGGGGCCGAGCCGGCGCAGCACGAGGTCGCGGGCAAAGCTCCAGGGGCGGCCGAGATGATAGGAGCGGGCATTGTCGCGGCTCGCCTGCTGGACGCGCGTCGCACGGGTCTGCCGCGCGGTCGCATAGGCGGTGAAGGCGGCCGGAACCGAGGCGGCGCCCCCGGCCTGCAAACCGTTTGCCAGTTCATGCGCCAGGACGGCGGCATCCTCGATGGCGAGCGCAGCGCCCTGGGCGAGGAAGGGCAGGACCGGGTGGGCTGCGTCGCCGAGCAGGGCGATCCGGCCCTTCGCCATTGCCGCCGGCTCGCGATCATAGAGCGACCAGACCTGCCAGCCGGGCGCGGCCTCGATCAGATGGCGCAGCGCGATCGGGGCGCCGCTGGCGATGCCGGTCAGGTCGCGTGCGTCGCCATCGCGCGACCAGCCGGGGCGGGCCTCGCGCGCGGCGCGGATCAGGACGAGATTGATCTCCTTGCCGGCGGAAACGGGATAGTGGACCGCATGGCGGGCGCTGCCGAGACGCAAGGAAATGGTGGGCTGGCGCAATTCGGAGGGCACTTCGGCCGAGGGGATCAGTGTCCGCCAGGCTTCCCAGCCGGTGAAGCGCGGCGGGCGCGTATCGCCCGTGAGCTCGCGGGCGCGCGACCAGAGCCCGTCGGCGCCGATCAGGCCCATGGCCTCGATGGTCTCGGTCTGGCCGCTTTCGCTGGCGAGCGTCACGGTCAGGCCGGCTGCGGTCTCGGTACAGTCGAGCAGCCCGCGGCCGATCAGCCAGCGGATATTCGGCAGGGTGCGGGCGGCATCGAGCAGGATCTGGTGGAGATCGGCCCGCTTCAGCGCCCGCGAGGGCGTCGCGCCCGGCGCCGGCGGCGCATACGGCATGCTGAGCAGCGGTGTCTCGCTCCGCCAGCGGCTGACCGCCAGTGCTTCGGGCCGGACGGCGACACGGCGCAGGGCGATGCCGAGGTCGAGCGCCTCGAGCACCCGGCCGGCATTGGGCGAGATCTGGATGCCGGCGCCGGCTTCGGCGAATCTGGTGCGCTTTTCGGCGATGGCGACGGGAATGCCGCGGCGCGCCAGCGCAATGGCCGCTGTGAGGCCGCCAATGCCGGCGCCGGCGATCAGGATCGGAAACATGGCTTTCAGCCGTCTATGCCCCGCCGTGCCCCGGCGGGAAGCGCCTCAAGCCGCCTTGGGGGCGTCGTGGTACTCGCATTCCGCCGGCTTGCCGTGACCGGCGCCGAGCGAAGGCTCGTATTTGAACAGCGTCGAGCAATACGGGCAGATGATCTCGTCATCCGAGCCCATGTCGAGGAAGACATGCGGATGGTCGAAGGGCGGCTTGGCGCCGATGCACATCAGCTCGCGCGCGCCGACATGGATGACGGCGACGCCGGGGTCGTTGTGGAAATGCGGGGTGCCGTGGTCGGCCATGGTCGCTCTCTATCGTCTCGATTTGCGGCGCAGGATAGTCGCTCGCCTGCGGGCGCGCCAGTGCGCCGCGGCGATGGCTCCATAATCTCAGAGCATTGCCCGCACCTTTCCGGCCTCAGCGGGCCCGGGCGCAGGCCATGCCGATGGCGCGGGCACGCTCGGTCTGCTCCGGGGTGAGGGCGTCGGCGAGCACGCGGCTCCAGAGCTCCTCGCGCTTCAACCCCTCCATCGAGCAGGAGCAGACGCGCTCGCAGGCCTCCTTGGGCGTTCCGGTCGCGACGCAGCTGCGCTGGCAGGCGCTGAGGAAGGGGACGGCCTCGGCGTCGGGCAGCTTCGGCCCGGAGAGCTGCATGAAGAGCATCAGCGCGCCGATGAACAGCGGCTGGTGCACGAGGTAGACGATGAGGCTGTTGCGGCCGCCGAGCGCGACGAGGCGAGCCGGGGCCGATCTGGCGCGCCAGAGCGCCCAGCCGCCCTCGGGGGCCCTGGCCAGCGCGAGCTTGCCCAGCGCCATGCCGGCGAGCACGCAGGCGAACCAGGGAAAGAGCGGCACGAAATCGGCGGTATAGGGCCAGGGGCCGAAGCCGAGCCAGGACAGCCATTCGCTCTCGAAGACCTCACCGCCGAGGATGAAGGGCAGGGCGAACCAGGCCGCCGCGACCAGCGCCAGAGCCAGGGCTGGCAGCCGCAGGAAGGGCAGGGCCAGCAGGCTCGCCAGCGCGATATGGTGCAGGATGCCGAAGAAGATGAAGTTCTCGGGGATCGCGAACCTGGTGCCTATCGTGACCACGAGCGCGGCGCCGGCGACCATGGCGAAGCGTTTCGCATAGGCCTTCCGGTTCAGGCCGTTTCGTGTCGCCAGGATCAGGCTGAAGCCGACGATCGCCAGGAAGGAGCCGGCGATCAGGCGGGCGAAGAGGCGCCAGCCGGGATCGGAGACGACATCGACGCGGATCAGCCGGAAGAAGGAGAGATCATAGGCGAAATGGTAGACGAACATGGCGAGCAGGGCGATGCCGCGCGCCAGGTCGAGCAGTTCGATGCGGCCTCGGGCCGGGGCGGAGGTCTTGGCCGAGGCCGTGGCTTGCTCGCTCATGGGCTGAACTCTTAGGCGGTGAGCAGGGGCTGGGGAAGGGGCGTGTACCGGCGGCGCTTAGCTTGTTCAGGTCGTCCGGGCCGAAGCGGAGCGCAGAGCCGGGACCCATGCCGGGACGGTTCAGGCATGGGTCCCGGGTCTCTCTCCGGTCGCCCGGGACGACCGCAAGGGATGAGGGCAGGCGTGCGGCAGGGACGCCGCTGCATGCGGCCATGCCGACGGGCGCGGCTACCAAAACCCGCCCCGCCATGGCACAGCGGACGCAACAGTTTTCCAAAGAGCGGCGCGACGACATGCAGCGATTCGATTCCGACGGCGTCAGCCTCGCCTATCTCGACCTCGCCCCGACCGTCGAAGGTGGCTCGGGCGATCCCATCGTGCTGGTGCACGGCTTCGGCTCGAGCCACATGGTCAACTGGGTCAACACCCAGTGGAGCAAGACGCTGACCCATGCCGGCTACCGGGTGGTGCTGCTCGACAATCGCGGCCATGGCCAGAGCCAGAAGCTCTACGATCCCGCCGCCTACTCCTCGCAGATCATGGCCGAGGATGTCCGCCGGCTGATGGACCATCTGCGCATCGAGCGCGCCGATGTGATGGGCTACTCGATGGGCGCGCGCATCTCGGCGCATCTGGCGCTGGCGCATCCCGGCCGGCTGCGCTCGCTGCTGCTCGGCGGACTCGGCATCCATCTCGTCGAGGGCGTCGGCCTGCCGCTCGGCATCGCCGATGCGATGGAGGCGCCATCGCTCGCCGATCTGACCGACCCGATGCAGCGCATGTTCCGGGCCTTCGCCGAGAACACCGGCAGCGACCTGCGCGCGCTCGCCGCCTGCATCCGCGGCACCCGCCAGACGCTGACCGTCGCCGAGGCCGGCGCCATCGCGGTACCGACCCTGGTCAGCGTCGGAACCAAGGACGATGTCGCCGGTTCCGGTCCAGAGCTCGCGGCGCTGATCCCGGGCGCCGAGAGCTTCGAGATCATCGGCCGCGACCATAACCTGGCGGTCGGCGACAAGACCCATAAGCAGGCGGTGCTGGAGTTCCTGTCGCGCCGGGCCTGACCTTTGGTCCGGAGAATAACCTTCTCCTGCGAGAGAATATTATTCTCCATCAATGGCTTGCATGGAGCCGTTCGCATTTCGAGTCTTGTCCTTCACGGCTTGATTCAGCTAGAAGGCAGGCCCATCTCCTTCTGCGCGACGCCGTCGTGCCGGAAAAATCGCTCATCGAGCGCACCGTAGCGGAGAACGCCATGCCATCGGGACGCCCGAACATCGAAGCCCGTGATCCCGCCACCGGGCTCGATCGGGTCGATCCCGTCTGGTCGCGGCTGCGCCGCGAGGCCGAGCAGGCGATCGCCGCCGAGCCGGCGATGACCAGCTTCATCCTTTCGACCGTGCTGAACCAGCGCAGCTTCGAGGAAGCGGTCTCGCATCGCGTCTCGGCGCGCCTCGCCCATGCGGCGGTGCCGGCCGAGCTGATCGACCAGGCCTTCGAGGAGGCGCTCGCCGCCGATCCCGAGATCGGGCAGGGCATCCGTGCCGATGTCGTCGCCGTGCTTGACCGCGATCCCGCGTGCTACCGGCTGCTCGAGCCGGTGCTCTATTTCAAGGGTTTCCACGCCCTGCAGGCCCATCGCCTCGCGCATTGGCTGCTGAAGCAGGGTCGGCGCGATTTCGCGCTCTACCTGCAGAGCCGCTCCTCCGAGGTGTTCCAGACCGACATCAACCCGGCCGCGAAGATCGGCAAGGGCATCTTCCTCGATCATGCCACCGGCCTCGTCGTCGGCGAGACCACGGTGATCGAGGATAATGTCTCGATGCTGCAGGACGTCACGCTCGGCGGCACCGGCAAGCAGGGCGGCGACCGCCATCCGAAGATCCGCAAGGGCGTGCTGATCGGCGCCGGTGCCAAGATTCTCGGTAATATCGAGGTCGGGCAATGCGCCCGCGTCGCCGCCGGCTCGGTCGTGCTGGCGGCGGTGCCGCGCAACACCACGGTGGCGGGCGTCCCGGCCAAGGTGGTCGGCGAGGCCGGCTGTGCCGAGCCCGCCCGCTCGATGGACCAGATCCTGACCAGCGATTGCGGCGGCGGCATCTGAGGCGCCGCTAGAGGCTGTTCGCTAACCATTCCATGACCCGTGCCCGCAACGGGTGTGGCTTGCTGGCCGGCGCTGGCAGGATCGTCAGCCGGTCGCCGCTTCGCATTGCATCAGCGAAAGGCGTGGCCAGCCGGCCCTGGGTCAATAGCGGCGCGATCAGGCTCGTCCGGCCGATGAGGATGCCGGAGCCGCCGAGCGCGGCGTCGAGCGCCAGCGCATAGAGCGAATAGGACGGGCCGCGGCCGGGATCGATGCCGGTCACGCCGGCATGCCTCAGCCAGCGCGCCCAGTCGCCGCGCCAGACCGCATCATGCAGCAGGGTTTTTCCGCCGAGATCGGCGGGTGTGCGCAATTGCTGCGCCAGATGCGGCGAGCAGATCGGGACCAGGCTGTCTTCGGCAAGGGCGAGGGCGCCCGGCGGCGGCTCCGCCAGATAGAACAGAGCGAGGTCGAAGGCCCCGCGCGGCCCGCTCGGCGGCGCCTCCATCGCCGAGATCGAGATCTGCAACTCCGGAAAGTCCTGCTGCAAGGCCGGCAGGCGCGGCGAAAGCCAGAGCTGGGCGATGCAGGGCAAGGCGGCGATGGCGAGCGCCCGGCCGGCATGGCTTGCGCGCAGATCGTGCACCGCGAGCGAGAGCGCCTCGAAGGCCGCGCCGAGGCGCGGCTGCGCCTCGGCGCCGGCTTCCGTCAGCGCGACGCCCTGGGGCAGACGCCGGAACAGCGGAAAGCCGAGGAACGCTTCGAGCTGCCGGACCTGCTGGGCGATGGCGCCGGGCGTGACGCCGAGTTCCTCGGCGGCGCGGGCGAAGCTGCCGAGCCGCGCTGCCGCCTCGAAAGCGCGCAGCGCGTTGAGCGGCGGCATGGGCGGGCGCGGCGGTGCGACGGGCATGGATCGTGATCGCTGGTTCAGGCCTAGATTTTCTAGGCCTCGCGGCGACGATAACTGGTTTGCGCGGGGCGCGCCAAGCCGTTCCAATGGCGGCACGAAACACAGGTTGGAGCAGGGCAGGCGGATGAGCGCGAAACTGGCGAGGCGGGACTGGGTGCCGGCGGCGAGCGAGGATTATGTCCTGCGTGTCGCAGGAGAGATCGCCGGGCAGGACCGGGCGGCGACGGAGGCGCGGCTCGCCGGGCTCATCGCCGAGAACCGGGCGATCCATGAACGCGACTGCGTCAACCTCAACCCGGCGACCAATGTGATGAACCCGCGCGCCGAGGCCGTGCTCGGCCAGGGCATGGGGGCGCGGCCCTCGCTCGGCTATCCCGGCGACAAATACGAGATGGGGCTGGAGGCGATCGAGCAGATCGAGATCGTTACCGCCGAGCTCGCCGCCGAGGTTTTTGGCGCGGGCCATGCCGAGATCCGGGTGCCTTCCGGCGCGATCGCCAATCTCTATGTCTTCATGGCGGCGGCGAAGGCGGGCGACTGCATCATCGCGCCGCCGCCTTCGATCGGCGGCCATGTCACCCATCACGGTGCCGGCGCGGCCGGTCTCTACGGTATTGTCACCTATCCGGCGCCGGTCGATGCGCAGAACTACACGGTGGACCTCGATAAGCTGCGTGCCGACGCGCTGCGGCTGAGGCCGAAGCTGATCAGCATCGGCGGCAGTCTCAACCTGTTCCAGCATCCGATCCGCGAAATCCGCGCCATCGCCGACGAGGTCGGCGCCATCGTGCTGTTCGATGCGGCGCATCTCTCCGGCATGATCGCCGGCCACGCCTGGCAGCAGCCGCTGGCCGAGGGTGCCCATGTCATGACGATGAGCACCTATAAGAGCCTGGGCGGGCCGCCTTCCGGGCTGATCGTCACCAATGACGCGGCGATCGCCAAGAGGCTCGACGCCATCGCCTATCCCGGGCTGACCGCCAATTTCGACGTGGCGAAATCGGCGTCGCTGGCGATCACGCTGATGGACTGGCAGGAATTCGGGCGCGACTACGCGCAGATGATGGCGGCGACGGCCAAGGCGCTGGCCGAGGCGCTGGTCGAGCGGCAGGTGCCGGTCTTCGCCCGCGAGCGCGGCATGACGCAGTCGCACCAGTTCGCAATCGAGGCGGGTGCTTACGGCGGCGGCCAGGCGGCGGCGAAGCGGCTGCGCGCCGCCAACATCCTGAGCTGCGGCATCGGCCTGCCGATCGCGGAAGTGCCGGGAGACGTGAACGGGCTCAGGCTCGGCACGCCAGAGATCGTGCGTTTCGGCATGAAGCCCGAGCACATGCCGGAACTCGCCGGCTACATCGCCGATGGTCTGTCGGGTGCGCGCCCGGCCGAGACGGTGGCGCAGGAGGTCACCGCCTTCCGCAAGCGTTTCACCGACTTGCACTATATGCGCTGAGGGCCGTTGCCTTCAGGATGAGGGGGCGGGGGCTGGCCGCGTGCCGATCCTGCTGGGAAACACGCCGTCGTCCCGGGCCTGCCCCGGGACCCATCGCAGTGCGCCGCGCCTTACGATGGATCCCGGCGTTCCGCTTCGCTCCAGCCGGGATGACGGGGCGGTTGCCGGGAAACCGGGCAGGCTCAGCCTTCTACCAGCTCGATCGCCGAGCGGATGGCGGTGGCGTAGCCGCGGGCGCCGAGGCCGGCGATGATCGCGGTCGCGGCCAGCGAGACATAGGATTTGTGGTAGTGCGCCTCGCGGCGGTGGATGTTGGAGATGTGGAGCTCGATGATCGGGCCCGGGAACATCTTCAGCGCGTCGAGGATCGCGATCGAGGTGAAGGAATAGGCGGCCGGGTTGATGATGATCGCGCTGCCCTCGTCGATCGCCTCGTGGATCCAGTCGACCAGCTCGTATTCGCGGTTGCTCTGGCGGAATTCGACCGGCCAGGCGCCGGCCGCCTCGCGGCACATGGTCTCGACCTCGGCGAGCGTGGTCTTGCCGTAGATATCCGGCTCGCGCTTGCCCAGGCGGTTGAGGTTCGGCCCGTTCAGGACATAGATCGGCTTGTTCACGGCAGCACCTGTTCGTGGTTTCCGTTCGTCCGGGTTCAGCCCTGGTAACCCATCAGCCGGGGCAGCCAGAGCACGAGCTCGGGAATGAAGGTGATGAGGGCCAGCGCCAGCAGCATCGCCCCGAGGAAGGGCATGCACTCGCGGACGATGTCGCGCAGCGGGACGCCGGTGATGTTGGTCATGACGAAGAGCAGCAGGCCATAGGGCGGGGTGGTCAGGCCGAGCATGATGTTGACCACCACGACGACGCCGAAATGCACCATGTCGATGCCGAGCGCCTTGGCGGTCGGGATGAAGACCGGCACGACGATCAGCAGGATCGCGGTGCCTTCGAGCAGGCAGCCCAGGACCAGCAGGATCAGGTTGACCAGAACCAGGAAGCCGATCGGCGAAAGATCCCAGCCGGAGAGGAAGACCTTCAGGCTCTCCGGGATGTTCTCGATGGTGACGACGTAGTTGAAGACCAGCGCGCCGGCGATCAGCATGCCGATCGAGGCGGTGGTGCGGGCGCTATAGGCGAGCGAGGCGTAGAAGGCGCGCAGCGAGACGCTGCGATAGAGCAGCACCGAGATCGCCAGAGCGTAGGCCGCGGCGACGGCGGCGGCCTCGGTCGGCGTGGTCGCGCCGCCATAGATGCCGCCGAGCAGGACGACCGGCATCATCAGGGCCGGGAAGGCGCGCCAGGTGATGCCGGGGAGCTCGCGCAACGGCACCGGAGCCTCGACCGGGAAATTGCGGCGGCGCGCGGTGGCGCCGATCAGGCTCATCTGCGCCAGGGCCATCAGCAGGCCGGGGATCACGCCGCCGAGGAAGAGGAAGCCGATCGAGGCATCCGAAACCAGCGCATAGAGCACCATCGGGATCGAGGGCGGAATGATCGGCCCGATGACGGCCGTGACCGCCGTCAGCGCCGCGGCGAAGCTCGGCGGGTACTTGCCGTCCTTGGTCATCATCGCCTGCATCATCCGGCCGGTGCCGGCGGCGTCGGCGATGGCGGAGCCGGACATGCCGGCGAAGATCACGCTCTGGACGACGTTGACCTGGGCGAGGCCGCCGCGGAAACGGCCGACCAGCGCATCGCAGAAGCGCAGCAGACGCTCGGTCATGCTGCCGATGTTCATCAGCTCGGCCGCCAGGATGAAGAGCGGCACGGCGAGGATGACGTAGTTGGTGTACATGCCGTTGAGCAATTGCTCGGCGGCGATGGAGAGATCCTGGCCGGCGAGCAGCAGATAGAAGATCGAGCCGGCGATCATGGCATGGCCGATCGGCAGGCCGAGCAGCGACAGGGCGACGATCGTCGCGATGCAGAGGGCGAAGGGGCTCATACGCCGGAGCCCGCCTTGGTCGGGTCGAAGGCCTCCGGCGCCTTGCCGCGCAGCGCCCGCGCGCAAAGCCAGAGATAGCGTGCGATCGCGGCGACCGCGAAGGCGAGATAGATCGAATAGACCCAGTTGAAGGGCAGCTTCAGATAGGCGGTGCGCTCGACCTTCATGAAGGAGACGTAGTCGGCCATGGCGGGCAGCGAGATTGTGTAGAGCACGATCAGGGGCACGGCGGTGAGCACCGCCATGACCCGCCGGGCCTTGGGGCCGACCGCGCCATAGATGATGTCGAAACGGATCTCGTCGCTCTCGCGGGTGACGAAGGCGGCGCCGAACAGCACCAGCCAGAGCCAGAGCAGGACGCTGATCTCATGCGTCCAGCCGATCGGCAGGTTGAAGATGTAGCGGAAGACGATCTGCACCAGGAACACGGCGAACATCGCGCTGAGCAACAGCACGAGAACATTCTCGGCGCGGCGCGCCAGCCAGGCTCCGAGCGGTTTCAGCGAGCGCAGCATCGGTCCTCCCGTTAAATTCGGCCCGCCGACCCCTCAATCGGCGGGCCGCGCCGGCCTCGAAGGGCCGGCGCTGAAACTGGATCGCCCGGCGCACCGGCCGAAGGCGGCTGATGACGAAGCCCGCGCCGGTCGGCCCGCAGGGCAGGCTGACCGGATGATGCGTTCCCCATCGATGGTTCAAAAGGCGGAGCTGCCGGCCGGACCGCCCCGACCCGGCCGGGACTGCTCTAAAGCGCGTTGATCTTCTCGATCATGCCCGGCGTCCAGCCTTTGGCGAGGTCGGAGGCGAGGTATTTCTGCTGGGCGAAGTCGCGGAAGGCCTTGAGATCGGGCGTGTAGACCTCGAGCCCCTGCTTCTTGAAGAAGTCGACGAGCTCGACCTCCTTGGCGAGGTGCTCCTTGGTGCTCCAGTCGATCGCGGCATCGGCGGCGGCCTGGAAGGCGGCCTGCTTCTTCGCATCCATGCCGTCCCAGACGCGCTTGGTGACGCAGAGCAGATCGAAGCCGACGAGATGCGAGGTCAGCACGATCTGCGAGGAGACCTCGTAGAACTTCATGTTCTGGACGTTGGGCAGCGGATTGTCCTGGCCGTCGATCGCGCCGCTCTGCAGGCCGGTATAGACCTCGGCATAGGCCATCGGCGTCGGATTGGCGCCGAGAGACTGGCCGAGGAACTGCCAGGCGTCGCCGCCCGGCATGCGCAGCTTGATGCCGGCCATGTCGGCGGGGGTGTTGATCTTCTTCTTCGGTTTCAGGCCGACCTGGCGAGCGCCGAAATAGGTCGGGCCGAGGATTTTGATGTTGAGCTTGTCCTCGGCCATCTTCTTGAGCTCGGCCCCGACCGGGCTGGCGAAGACCTTCTTGAGATGGTCGGCGTCGCGGAAGAGATAGGCCGAGGTGACGATCGACCAGGCCGGGATCTGGTTCGAGACGTCCTGCGGCGCGATGTTCCCCATTTCGAGGTTGTTGCGCTGCATCGCGACCAGCTCGGTGCCCTGCTTGAACAGGTTGCCCCCGTAATAGGGCTGGAGCGTGAAGTCCTCTTTGATGGCCTCGCCGAACTTCTTCATCATCTCGGCGCGGATGTCCTGCTCGGAGAACACCGCGGAGAAGCGCAGATTGGGCTTGGCCTGGGCCATGGCCGCGCCGGTGAGGCCCATCGTCGCCGCAGCGGCGCCGCCGGTGAGCAAGGCGCGCCTGTCGATCCTGAATGTCATGCCGATCCCTCCCTCATGGCGGCTTATCGCTCCGCCTATTGCCGGCACTATCGCCAGAGGCTGGAAACTGCGCAACCTCGATTTTTGCTTTCATATGAGATTTTCGATTTCGACATAGGATTGTCTATTGCGCTGAGGCTACGCTAGCATCAGCCGGCGGCACGGGGCGGGAGCATCGGCGCCGGCATGATCCGTTCACCCGCATCGAGGCCGTGAAGATGCTCACCATCGCCCCGCCGGACGCGTCTGTCGGAGAGCTGGCTTATCGCCGTATCCGCGCCGACATCATCTTCGGCAGGCTGGCGCCCGGGCAGAAGCTCAAGCTCGAGGTGCTGCGCGAGGGCTATGGCGCCAGCGTCAGCACCTTGCGCGAATTGCTGAACCGGCTCGCTTCGGAAGGGCTGATCGCGGCCGAGGGCCAGAAGGGCTTCATGGTCTCGCCGGTCTCGGCGACCAATCTCCGCGAGATCGCGGCGATGCGGCTGCTGCTCGAAGGCCACGCGCTGGCCCAGTCCTTCGCTGCCGGCGACATGGAGTGGGAGGGGCGCGTCGTCGCCGCTCATCACAAGCTCGCCCAGATGGAGCGGCGCATGCTGGAGCAGGACCGCGCCGATGCCGAGCTCTGGAAGCGCTATGACTGGGAGTTCCACCACGCGCTGATCTCGGCCTGCGGCTCGCAGGTGCTGCTCGAGACCCATGCCGCGATCTACGACAAATATCTGCGCTACCAGATGGTCGCGGTGATCTTCCGCGGGCAGATCGCCGCCGAGGAGCATCAGATCCTGCTCGACTGCGCATTGAAGCGTGATACTGGCCGAGCGGCGGCCGTGCTCGGCACCCATGTCAACGCCTGCGTCGACCACACGCTGGCGCTGGGGATGCTGGGTTAGGTTTCGGCGGCCAGATCGTCGCCTGCGTTGTTCCTCCGTCGATCTGCGCCGTCATCCCGGACAAGCGGCTTCAGCCGCGCCGATCCGGGATCCATGCCGGAGCCTATCCGATGAAGGTTCCGGAATGGGTCCCGGGTCTCCCTGCGGTCGCCTGGGACGACTTCTGAAGTCGGTCCGAGCGCTTCGCTTCAGCTCCCGGCCCCGCCATAGCGCTCAACCATCTCGGCGCGCAGCGCGTCCTCGCCGATCGCCTGTCCGCCGCCGAGCCAGACCGAGGCGACCTTGCCCGCGCCGTCGCGCGCGAGCCGTGCCGGCTCGCCCGGGCTGCTGAAGGCCGAGGCTTTGACGATCCGGCCGCGATCGGGGGCCTCGACCGTGATCTCCGGGGCGTCGAGGAAGGGGGTGAACAGGGCCGGATTGGCGCAGAGCACCTTGCTCTCGCCCGGCACGAGATCGCCGGCTCCCCAGATCGTCCACCAGCGACCGGTCCAGTCCTGCGTCATCCTGGAGGGGGCGCCGTGCTCGGAGAACGCCTTGAGGATGTGGACAACGCCGTCGAGCCAGGGATGGGCGAGGCCGTCGATCGCATTGGTCAGCACCGAGACGGTCAGGTCCTGCTCGGGCAGGATGACGGTGCGGGTGATGAAGCCCTGGAAGCCGCCGGAATGGCCGACCCAGTGCCAGTCGCCTTCGCCGCCGGAGATGGTGCCGAGTCCGTAATGCCGGCCGAGGCCGCTTTCGCTGTCCGGCCAGAGCCGGCGTGTCATCTCGCGGCGGCTGAGCGAGGAGAGGATGCTGGTCTGCGCCCGCGGTGAAAGCTGCGCGAAATAGCGGGCGACGTCGGCGGCGGTCGCGACGAAGCCGGCGGCAGCGGTCATGGCGTTGCCGGGATTGTCGGCCGGGATCACCACGCGCCGGCCGAGCGGCTGGGTGCCGCTATGGCCCTTGGCCATCGGGCCGGTCCAGAGGCCGATATCGGGCTGCGTCTCGCGCAGGCCGGCGGGGGCGACGATCTCGCGGAGAATCCAGTCGGGATAGGCTTCGCCGGTGACCGCCTCGATCACCAGCCCGAGCAGGGCAAAGCCGTGATTGGAGTATTTCAGGCGCTGGGCCGGCGGGTAGACCGGCGGCTGCGCGAGGTCGGCCAGCAATTCATCGCGGCGACGATAGGGGCGGCGATCGAAGAACTGGCTGGAATCGGCGCCGTCGCGAACGAGGCCGGCGCTGTTGGAGAGGAGCTGGGTGAGAGTGACCTTCGCGACGTCCTCGTGCAGACCCGGCACATGGGCGCCGACCTCGTCGTCGAGACGCAAGCGGCCGGCCTCGGCAAGGCGCAGCAGGCCGGCGGCGGTGAAGCTCTTCGAATGCGAGGCGATGCGAAAGCCGTGGCGCGGCGTCAGCACCTCGTCGCTGGCGAGGTCGGCCTTGCCGAAGGCGGCCTCGAGCGCGATCTCGCCGCCGCTGGCGATGGCGAGCGCGCAGCCGGGCTGGTCGTGATGGCGACGCTGGAAGGCGAGCCAGCTTCCGATATAGTCGAGGGCGGCGGGCAACCAGGGTTTCATCGCAAGACCTATCCTTCGAGCCGGTTCAGCGGGAACATGTCACGCGCGGCGCCGTTGCGTCAGGTGCTCCGGCGGATGGGCCCATGCAGGTCGCGCTCGTCCGGGGGAGGTGCCGTTTCGCTTGCTCTCGCCGGCCTCGCATGGCATCCGTCCGCCCAACGCAAAAGGATCGCCCACGTGGACAAGACCGAACTCGCCAAGCTCGAAGCCTATCTTCGCCGCACCTTCTCGAACCATCAGATCAGCGTGCGGGCGCGGATGAAGAAGACCGATTCCGCCGAGGTCTACCTCGCCGACGAGTTCATCGGCATCATCCATGTCGACGACGAGGACGGTGACCGCTCCTTCAACTTCACCATGGCGATCCTCGACGTCGATCTCGACGATTGAGGCTGCGAAGGCTTGGCGGAAACGTGCTTTCCGGCCGAGCCGAGCTCGCCATGCCGGCAGGCGGCGGAGCCGCACAGCACCGGAAACTATCCTGGAACGCCGGAGTCCCGCGCTGGATTCCGGCGTTTCGCTTTGCTCCGGCCGAAATGCCGGCGCTGGCCCCTCTATAGCGTCGGACCGAAAAGTGGACTCCACTTTTCGGGTGATTCTGATGCGGTAACAACGAGATAGTTCGCAGCGTCCACGTCCTGGCGGACGCGTGGCGATCTAGCGCACCAGCCGGTCGACGGTGCGGCGGACGCCGCCGAGCATCAGTTCCCAATCGGCGATGATCGCGCGCGGGAAGCGGATGTTCACATCCATGCCGCGATGGCGGAAGGTCACCCGGCAGAGCTCTTCCAGGCCCGAGCCCGGCACCTCGACCGGGCAGCGCGCCGCAAAGCCGCGCCCGTCAGGCACCGAGACGAAGAGTTCGTCGCCTTCGAAAGGCGAGCCCTTGCGGAAGCCGCGCACGACCAGCCCGCCGGGATTGGACCAGACCGTGTGCGTCAGGAAGCGGGCATAGACCGAGAGCTGGGTCGCCGGCTCGTTGACCTTGTCCTGTGGGCTCAGGGTCACCAGCAGCCGGCGGCGCGTCTCCGGCGAGACCGGACCGAGATCCGGCCAGGCCAGCCGCAGCCTGGCCATGCCGACGAGGCGGCCTTCCTCGGAATCGGCACCGGTCAGGTTCTCGGGGATCGCCAGCACGGTCGCGCCGACCCGTGTCGCCTGAAGCTCGTCGCCGGTGTCCTGCGGCGTGCGGCTCGCCAGCAGGGCGAGCCCGGTGCCGGCGATGCCGAGGGCGAGCACGGCGCCTGCGAGGCGCAGCAGCGCCCGGTCGCCGCTCGGCAGAACAGGGGCCGGCCGGCGCTGCAGCCGGTGGCGGATCAGCGTCGCGACATCGGCGGCGGCGTGGCCTGGATAGTGGCGTTCCGGTGTGGCGTGAAGGCTCATGATCGATGCATCCGGGCAGCCGGCGGCGCGGCCTTTGCCAAGACTGAATCAGAGCGGGCTTAACGCGGCGTAAACCATGTTGGCCGGGCCGGACCTCGCCAGCGGGAGGCGGCATGGTTAACCAAAGGTTACGAAGCTGCTTTCCGCTCCGGCCGGCTTGCGTCATGCTCCGGCATCGCCAGTCGCGTGAGGCCCGTGTTCCCGTGTCGCTCGAACCTGCCGCCGTGGAGGCGCTGAAATCGCTGTTCGTCGGCTTCGCCTTCGCCGGGCTGCTGGCCAGCGCCTTCGAGTTGTTCACGCAGCGTCGCGCCGGCTTCGAATTGCTCGAGACCGGCGGGGTGAGGGCGGTGGCGAGCGTTCCGGTCGTCGTCTTCAGCGCGCCCTTCCTGATCATTCGCAATACGGTGATCGGCCGGCGCCTCGAAGGACGTCCCTTCTTCTTCGTGATGGCGGCGAGCATGATCGCCTCGCTGTGGAGCCTGATCAGCGGCCGCGTCGTGCTCGACCTGCTGCTGCTGCTCGGCGCGGCTTGACGGCGGGGGCGCGGGCCCTGCAATCCTCGGCTTCCGCCAAACGAGGATCATGCCGATGCCGCTTTATTCGCTCGATGGGACCCAGCCGGAGACACCGCCGGAAGGCGAATGGTGGCTGGCTCCCGACGCCCATGTGATCGGCCGCGTCCGAATCGGCCGGGAGGTCGGGATCTGGTTCGGTGCGGTGCTGCGCGGCGATAATGAGTGGATCGAGATCGGCGAGCGCAGCAACATCCAGGAAGGCTGCGTGCTGCACACCGATATGGGCTCGCCGCTCAGCATCGGCGCCGGCTGCACCATCGGCCACCGCGCCATCCTGCATGGCTGCACGATCGGCGAGAACAGCCTGGTCGGCATGGGCGCGACCATCCTCAACGGCGCAAAGATCGGCCGCAACTGCCTGGTCGGCGCCAATGCGCTGGTGACCGAGGGCAAGGAGTTTCCCGACAATTCGCTGATCGTCGGCTCGCCGGCCCGCGCGCTGCGCTCGCTCGACGAGGCTGCCGCCGCGGATCTGGGCGATTCGGCCGCCGGCTATGTCGCGAACTGGAAGCGCTTCGCCGCCGGGCTGAAGCAGATCGGCTGAGACCGCCGCCCATCCGAAAACGAAGCGGGCCGGCCCCCCGGGGAAGGGGGCCGGCCCTAGACGTCGCCCGGTCGGGGACGGGTGGGTGGGGACGTGACCGGGTCGCGCCATCGATCCGGCAGGGCGTCAGCGCTATGCGCGTCCGTCGCTGCCATTGTTCTCGATCGCGCCGGAGTCCCCGTCCGGCGCAGATCCGGTCCAGTTCAGCGCAGCGACGCCACCGTCGGCGTCGACAGGCCGCCGAGCGAGGTCCAGCCGACGCGGGCCTGCGACTCGCGCTTCACATAGGTGTAGCCGGTCTGGCTCCAGGGCAGGATCGCGTTGCGCTTGTTGTCGAGGATGAGGTCGCCGCGATCGGTGCGGATCATCAGCACCGCATGCCCGGCATTGTCCTCGTCGATCACCACGGTGACGCGCATGGCCCGGCGCGGGATGCCGGCCTCGGCGAGGCGCTTGCGCTTCAAGAGCACATAATCCTCGCAGTCGCCCTTGCCGTCGGTCGGAATGTCCCAGCGGTCGACCACGCCCCAGTGATCCTGGTCGGTGATCGCCTCGATCTCGCGATTGGCCTTGAGATTGGTGGCGACGACGATCTTCCAGAGTTTCGGCGTCAGCTCGACCGTGTCGTCTTCCTGCGTGTTCACGGCGCATTCCGACGGGGTGCGCTTGCAGAAATCCGTCCAGGCATAGGGCGCACGGGCATCGCCATTGGCGATGATCGGCGCGCTGGCGACCGGCAAGCCCGCGCTCTGCGACTGAGCCTGTGCCGTGGTGGCGGCCAGACCGATCGCGGCGGCGAGCAGGCAGCTGTTAAATCCCCGAACCTTCGAAAACATGTCGTCCCCTTTCCTGTCCCGGGGATGACTTTGACTTGCGGCTATCCAGATCGCTTGAAGTGAAAGCGAGCAATTTTATCTAAATCGGCTTTTGCGCCGAGCATCGAATTCAGTACAAACCAAGTATAAATCTCATTGTAATAATTTTGAGCGCTCGCGCAAGGATTTGTTAACCAGCCGCGTGCCGTGCCGGAGCAAGGCCGCCACGGCGGACATGATCGGGAACGCAGCGGGGGGAGGCTCGGCGGCCGGGCTTCGGCCGCTCGGGCGTAGCGCGGGAAGAGCGCGCGGGCGGAGCGCCGGGCGTGCTGGCGGGGCGTTGCCGGGGCGATCGGACGCCCTGTCGGTGGGGATGTTCGGAGCGTTGCGGCCCTTTCCGGGCCGCGGCCGGCTCAGAGCTCGAGATTCTCGTCGAGCAGATCGGCGGAGAGGGGCATCCGGAACTCGGCGGCATAGCCGCCGTCGAAGCGCCGCACGATCCTGGCGGGAGTGTTGCCGAGGCGCACGGGGGTGCCCATCGGCAGCTGGTGGTCGGTGGCGAAAGCGGCGCCGGAGAGCGAGAAGTCGATCAGCCGCACGGAATGCTCGGTGCCGTCCTCCAGCGTCACGACGCAGCGCGGATTGCGCGGCACGACGCGTTCATGGCGACGATCCTCGGGCAGGCCCAACTCGTCGCGGTTGGCGAGCCAGGTCAGCTGCGCCGTGAACTTCTCGCGCTTGCGGCTCGTCGCGGTGATGGTCATCGCGAAACCGTCCGGCGTATTGCGGACGGCGAAGCCCTCGACGCGGCCGAGATGTTCCAGATAGATGATGACGCGGTCGCCGGCCGAAGGCTTCGCCGGCGCGATGACGCGCAGGCCGCCGGGCGAGATGTCGGTGGTCTGGCAGGGGTATTCCATGCGGTTCGGCAGCATATAGCGGCCGAGAAGCACGACCTTCATGCGCTGATGGCGCCTGCGCTCGACAGGCGCCGCCGCTCTCCTCTGATTGTTCGGCGCGGTCAGCATGGCAGGTTCCGGTTCTTAACCGGAGTTACCCTAGGGTGACGCTGGTTAAGAGTTGGTTAGCCTTTTCAGGCGCGGCCGCCGGGCAGGAGCAGCAATTTCGGCCGTTTGTCGGAAGCCGGCGTCTCGATCTGGCGAGGAGAAGGGGTTCCGGGCCAGATCATCCTGAGCGAGATCATCCGCATCGAGTCGAGGGTGTCGAGCCCGAGCCATTCCGGCGTCACCGCCGGGGAGAGGGCGCCGAGAACGCGGGCATGGGTGCGGCCACGATAGCGCAGCGGCAGCAGGAGCAGCTCGAGATGCACGCTCGCGCCGGAGATGGTTTCGGCGGACAGGCCGGCGACCGCACCGGCGGTTTCATCCATCACGGTCTGGACCAGCCGGCGCATCTCCCCCTGGGCCTCGACACCGGGCCAGAGCGCGGCGAAGGCGCGGCCGCGCTGCTCGCGGCCGAACAGGGCGCAGAGCCTCGTACCGGCGAGCCGGAAGACCGGGCCGATCGGCTCGTTCTCGAGAACGAAGGTGTCGGCCAGCGCGTGGCGCAGCGCACCGGGCTCGATCTCGCCGCGTTCCGGGGCGTTGCGCTCGCCGCGCAGCTCGTCCCAATAGTTAAAAACCAGACGGGTGCTGGGGTTCTTCATAGCATGGTCCAATCGGGGCCTCGCCCTTCGATCTGTGGCGGATGCGTTCCAAACCGGGGCGCATCCGTGCGAATCGGGGACGTTTGAGTCCTTGGCTGAGCGAGGGACGCAGAGTGCGTGCCGGGATGCCATGGCGGCGTGCCGAGATCGGCCGGCAGGGGGTTGTTAGGGTTAACAAATCGTTAGGATTGTGGATAACCGCTTAAAATGCGATCTATTCGGCCTGCGGAATTTGCCGTCGCGCGCTGCGTGCCGGCATCCGGCTCGAAGGGTGGCGTGGGGACGCGACCGGCCAAGGGGGCGGGAAGGGGAGGGCTCGCGCGCTCCCCTTTTCCTTTTCCCGCCTTTGCGATTGTCTGGCGCGCCAGCTTGAGCCAGTGAAGGACCCATGTCCGCGAACCCAGACGATCGCCTCCGGCTCCCTCCGCGCGAGCCCATCCTCAACCTGCCCGCCGCCGTGGTCTGGCTGATCGCGGCGCTGGTTCTGGTCCAGGGCGCGCGCGAATTCCTCGACGCCTATGACGATTTCGTCGTGATGTCCTGGCTCGCCTTCGTCCCGGCGCGGCTGAGCTTATGGCTCGAGCCGGAGCGGCTGAACGAGCTGGTACAGTCGCTCGGTACCTCCGGCAGCACCGAATTCGGCCAGCGTCTGCAATTGATCAGGTTGCTCCTGGCCGATGGTGGCCCGCGTCTGTGGACGCTGGTGAGCTATGGTCTGCTGCACGGATCCTGGCTGCACCTGGTCTCGAACGTGGTCTGGCTCGCCGCCTTCGGCAGCCCGGTGGCAAGGCGCCTCGGGACCGCGCGCTTCCTCAATCTGATGGCGCTTTCGACAATCGCCGGAGCCTTGCTGCACTGGTGGTCGCGCGAGCTCGACGTGCTGCCGCTGGTCGGCATCTCGGCCGGCGTCTCGGGGGCGACGGCGGCGGCGATCCGCTTCGTCTTCTCGCCGGGCGTGCATTTCGGCGGACTCGGCCATGACGAGGCGGTGCGGGCGATCCCGGCCGAGCCGCTCGGCAGCCTGTGGCGCAATTCGCGGGCGCTCCTGTTCATCGTGATCTGGTTCGTCACCAACATCCTGTTCGGCGCCGGGCTGGTGCCGATCCTCGGGGAGGAGACCAGCATCGCCTGGGAGGCGCATATCGGCGGCTTCGTCGCCGGATTGCTGCTCTTCCCCTTGCTCGATCGCGGGCCGATCCGCCGGCGCTGAGGCCGGCAGCGGGACCGCACAGGACCGCCTTGCCGTCGCCGCAGAGTTCGCCCACATTCGAACCAGTCCAGCGTAACGCCGGATCGCAGATGGGGGCGACCTGTCGGCTGGCGGCGTTGCAGTGGTTCCAGTGGCCTACGCGCCCTTTGCGGCGCCTATCGTCGGAGGAATACTCGATGAACGTCGCTCATATCCTCGGAAACAAGGGTCACGAAGTCGTCGCGCTGCAGCCGCATCGCACGCTGGGCGAAGCTGCCGGCACGCTCGCCGAAAAGCGCATCGGCGCCGTGGTCGTGACCGGGGCCGATGGCAGCCTGCTCGGCATCCTCTCGGAGCGCGATATCATCAAGGCGCTCGGCGCGAGCGGCGTCGATGCTCTGTCGAGCCCGGTGTCGCGGGCGATGACGGCCAAGGTGGTGACCTGCCGGCTGGAGACCAGCATCGACGAATTGATGGAGATCATGACCTCCGGCCGTTTCCGGCATGTGCCGGTGGTGGAGGATGGGCGCATCGCCGGGATTGTCTCGATCGGCGACGTCGTCAAGCACCGCGTCGCCGAGATCGAGGCCGAGAGCAAGGCGATGCGCGACTATATCGCCATGGCCTGAGGTGCGCGGCTCCCCTTCTGATCGAAGGCTCCTGATCGCTGCCGCCGTGGGTCGTCCCGGGCGACCGTAGGGAGACCCGGGACCCATGCCCGAACTTTGATCGGAAAGGCTCCGGAGTGGATCCCGGATCTCCGCTTCGCTGCGTCCGGGATGACATTGAGACAGCGCCTTGGCTGTGAAGCCTCAGGAAAGCGGCACCCGGTTCGCCGCGATCACGGCGGCGATCTCGTCGAGCGCGCGCTCGGTCGCCTGGCGTCCGAGCGCGATCGCCTCTTCGGCACGATGGAAATCGAACAGGCCGACACGGCCGAGCTTCGGGCCGATCATCACATCGGGCGGATCGCCGGCGAGACGCGAGCGGGAGATCCGGTCCTGGGTGATGTTGAAGGCGTCGATCATCACGCCGACGAGACCGGGCTGGTCGTTGTTGCGGCCGGTGAAGCCGCGCACGCGCTCGCGCACGCCGCCGAACCAGCCGGAAACCGCCGGCGCCGGCTCGCTGGCAAAGGTCTCGGGGTCGGGATCGGCACCGTGCGACTGGATAACGGTGCCGCGCCCGGCCATGTCGGTGTTCAGATTGACGCAGAGCACGACATCGGCGCCGAGCGCCCGGGCTGCGGAGACCGGGACCGGATTGACCAGGGCGCCGTCCATCAGCCAGCGGCCACCGAGCTTGACCGGGTCGAACACGCCGGGCAGCGCGTAGGAGGCGCGCAGGGCATCGACCAGCGAGCCGCGCGTCAGCCAGATCTCGTGGCCGGTGCCGAGCTCGGTCGCGATGGCGGCGAATTTCGGCGGGAGATCGGCGATCTGTAGCCCGGCGAGATCGCGCTCCAGCAGCCGCTTCAGCCGGCCGCCGCCGATCAGCCCGGCGCCGCCGATATGGAAGTCCATCAGGCCGACGACGCGCCGCTTGGTCAGGCTGCGGGCGAATTCGGTGAGTTCCGCGAGCTTGCCGGCCGCGAAGCAGCCGCCGACGACCGCACCGATCGAGGTGCCGGCGATCACGTCGGGGGCATAGCCCGCCTCATCCAGGGCCTCGAGGACGCCGATATGGGCCCAGCCGCGGGCGGCACCGCCGCCGAGCGCCAGCCCGACCCGCGGCCGCCCGCAGCGGGATCCGGTTTGGATGGTGAGATCGTTCATCACAGCTCCGCCGCCGCCCAAGCCGAAAGCGCGCCTGGCAATCTGATCCAGTCTCATTGGCACGGTCCTCCGCGAACCCAGAGAATCGCGCCGGCCGATGAGCGCCAGGTGAATGCGCCTGGAGCGCGAGGCGGCTACCGGTCGCTTTTGAAATAAATATGAAAGCTTGGTTTAAGGACTGCCAACGCCGTGCCTCAGGCGAAGGTCAGGGCTGCGCCGGCCGCATCGCGCAGCGGCACGCTGCGGTAGAAGCAACTGCGCCGGTGGGTATGGCAGCAGCCGCCGTCTCCGCCGACCTCGACCTTGATCCAGAGCGCGTCCTGGTCGCAGTCGACGCGCATCTCGACGATGGTCTGGACCTGGCCCGAGGTGTCGCCCTTGTGCCAGAGCTCGCCGCGCGAGCGCGACCAGTACCAGGCCTCGCCGGTCTCTATGCTGCGCTTCAGCGATTCCGCGTTCATATGCGCGACCATCAGCAATTCGCCGGTCTTCGCGTCGGTCGCGATGCAGGTGACGAGGCCGTCGCGATCGAATTTCGGCGCGAGCACGGGGCCTTCCTCGATCGCCCGCTTGTCGGAAAGGGTGGGGAAGGTGGTCATGCTGGGAGTTCCTGAACGGGCTGGTATCGCTTGTCTGCCCTCGTCGTCATTCCGGACGAGCCGCCCTCGGGTCCGGCCTTTGGCCGGCCCAAGGACAGGCTCTGCGGCGACGATCCGGAAGCCATCGCAGGGCCGCGGCACTCTACGATGGATTCCGGGACTGCGCTGCGCTTGCCCGGAATGGCGGAGTGGTCAAAGCCCCGGCGACTTCACCATGGTGAAGAAGCGGACCTGTTCGGCGGCGTCGCGGAAGCGGCCGGTATACTGCGTCGTCAGGGTCGAGGAGCCCTGCTTCTGCACGCCGCGCATCGACATGCACATATGTTCGGCCTCGACCAGGACGGCGACGCCATGGGGCTTCAGCGACGTCTCGATCGCATGGGCGATCTGGGCGGTCATCGTCTCCTGCGTCTGCAGGCGTCTTGCGAAGACATCGACGACGCGGGCGAGCTTCGACAGGCCGACGACGCCGCCATTCGGGTAGTAGCCGATATGGACCTTGCCGACGAAGGGCACCATGTGGTGCTCGCAATGCGAATGGAACGGGATGTCGCGGACCAGGACCATGTCCTGATAGCCGTCGACCTCCTCGAAGACCCGGTCGAGGATCTCGCCGGCGTCCTGATCATAGCCCCTGTACAGTTCGCGATAAGCCTTGGCGACGCGGGCCGGGGTCTCGAGAAGTCCCTCCCGCGACGGATCGTCGCCCGCCCAGAGAATCAGGGTGCGGACCGCCTCCTCGACCTGAGCCTGCGTCGGCTGGGTGATGATGAACTTGTCTGCGGAGGGGCTGATCGCCCGCTCTACGGACAAGGACTTAACCACATTGTCCATGTGGAGCCTCCCGTTACGGTTTAGCCGGCCTGCTCGTGCGGGCCAGCGTGACAGACAAGTTCGCCCTGCTCGTCCAAAATGCCGGGCGCCCTCCCGGAGAGAGCGCCGGCACTCTATATTGGGTGCGAAAGCCGGCAACTCCAGACCCGGCCGGGGCGGCCGATGCTGAACGAAGTCTATAACAAGCGTATCCTGGAACTGGCAGGAAACATTCCGCTGCTCGAGCGGCTGCCGGAACCGGACGCGACCGCGACGGCGCATTCGCGCCTGTGCGGCTCGACCGTGACGGTCGATCTCACCATGGCCGGCGATATCGTCACCGGCTTCGGGCATGATGTGCGCGCCTGCGCGCTCGGCCAGGCTTCCTCCTCGATCATGGCCCGGCATGTCGTCGGCTCGACGGCGGCTGAGCTGCGCGAGATCCGCGAGCGGGCGAGGGCGATCCTGAAGGAGAACGCCGAGCCGCCGGACGGCAAATGGGGCGACCTTGCCGTGCTGGTGCCGGTGCGCGAGTTCAAGGCCCGCCATGCCTCGACCATGCTGACCTTCGACGCGGTGGTCGATGCGATCGGCCAGATCGAGGCGAAGCGGGGCGAGACGGCGACGGGTTGAGCCGCTTATTTGAGCCCGAAGGCGAGGCGGATCTCCGGCAGCGTCTCGTTGTAGCGGACGCGGAAGGTCGGGTCGGCGAGAAGGGCCTTGCCGACGACGCGGCCGATCTTGTCGCCGGCCTCGAGGTCGCTGCGGAAATGGAAGCCGCAGACGAGCCGGCTCTCATTGTAGGATTTCACCCGCTCCTCGAACCTGTCCGCGAGCTCCGGCACCGCTTCCGAGAGCAGGGTCGCATAGAGGGCCGCGGTCGCGGCATGGGCCGAGGGGAAGGAGGTGCCGCTCGGGCGCCCGCCCGGGCAGGGCTTGATGCGGACCTTGCTCCACATCAGGAAGGGCCGGGTGCGGTTGGTCAGGCGGTTGACGCTTCTCAGGAGGATGCTGAGCTCGATCTGCGCCTCGCGCATCAGGAGGCGCACCTCGCGATGGGTGTTCTCGACATAGGCGTGGTCGATGCCGTTCAGGAATGCGTTGAGTGTCTGGTACTGGTCGGCGATGGCGGCCTTCTCGCGCTCCGGCGTGCGGGCGCCGGAGATCGCCTGGACCTCCTCGAACTCGGCCTTGGCTTCGGGGGTGTTCTGGCCGGGCGGCAGGCCGATCACCTTGGCGACGTCGATTTTGGCGGCGTCGAGCCAGATCAGATAGGGTCGCTGCTGGGCTTGCGCCGGTACGGCCGCGGCCAGGGCAAGCATCAGCCCGGAGAGGGCGAGGGTGTTTGCGAAGGAGCGAGCGCGCATCATGTCCACTATTACGGAGGGCAGAATCGGCCGACGATGAAGCCGGTGCTATCAAGCCATGTCATACTTGCCTGAACATGCTGAAAAAAGCCTTTCATGGCGTCGCATGATCGCGCTGGCCCCGAGGCGGGGTGCGCATCTCATGATCCGCGCCTATCAGCTCAGCTTTTCCATGCTGGTCGGGCGGGGTTGCCGGCACTGGCCGAGCTGCTCAAGCTATACCGACGAGGCGATCCAGCGCCATGGGCTCTGGCGCGGCGGCTGGGTCGGTTTCGCGCGGATCTGCCGCTGCACGCCGCTCGGCACATCCGGCATCGACCTCGTCTGCGAGGAACTGCCGCCCCGGAGCGCCTGGTACAAGCCCTGGTCCTATGGCCGCTGGCGCGGCGTCAACGCGCCGCCGGTCGAGCCGGAGTGATGGTGTGCGGCGCAATAAGCGCCCTGACATGGCCCTGAGGCCCTCATCCTGAGGAGCAGCCGATAGGCTGCGTCTCGAAGGATGTTCCAGAGAGCTCGGGCGCCTCCTGAGCCATCCTTAGAGACTCGCTCTGCGAGCGCTCCTCAGGATGAGGGCCGCGGGGGGCAACTGTCCTTGAGCAGGCGCTCCGCCACTCCATTCCGCGATTGCCTGCGCCCTCCCGCTCGTATAGGCCTCGCCGGCGCGCGCCGATCCGGCTGCCGGCCGCGCCCTTCAAAGGCAGCCGGCCTTGACTTACGGGGCTCGTATCCCCGAGTGAGCAGGAGCGCGATCGATGACGATCTCCCTGACTTTTCCCGACGGCGCCAAGCGCGAATTCCCCTCCGGCATCACCGGCAAGGAGATCGCGGGCGGCATTTCCCCCTCGCTGCTGAAGCGCACCGTCGCCATGGTTCTCGACGGTACGATCGTCGATCTCGCCGACCCGATCGCCGCCGATGCCAGGATCGAGTTCCTGAATCGCGAGGATCCGCGCGCGCTGGAGCTGATCCGGCATGATTGCGCCCACGTCCTCGCCGAGGCGGTGCAGGAGCTCTATCCCGGCACGCAGGTCACTATCGGCCCGGTGATCGAGAACGGTTTCTTCTACGATTTCTTCCGCAACGAGCCGTTCACGCCGGAGGATTTCGCGCCGATCGAGAAGAAGATGCGCGAGATCATCGCGCGCGACAAACCCTTCACCAAGGAGGAATGGAGCCGCGACCGGGCGAAGCAGTTCTTCCGCGACAAGGGCGAGGCCTTCAAGGTCGAGCTGGTCGACGCCATCCCGGAAGACCAGACGCTGAAGATGTACGCGCAGGGCGACTGGATCGACCTCTGCCGCGGCCCGCACATGACTTCGGTCGGCAAGGTCGGCAACGCCTTCAAGCTGATGAAGGTGGCCGGCGCCTATTGGCGCGGCGATTCCAAGAACCCGATGCTGACCCGGCTCTACGGCACGGCCTTCGCCAAGCAGGAGGAGCTCGACGCCCATCTCAAGCAGATCGAGGAGGCGGAGAAGCGCGACCATCGCCGCATCGGCCGCGAGATGGACCTGTTCCACTTCCAGGAGGAGGGGCCGGGCGTCGTCTTCTGGCACTCCAAGGGCTGGCGCCTGTTCCAGGAGATCCTGACCTATATGCGCCGGCGCCTCGCCGCCGACTATGAGGAGGTCAACGCCCCGCAGGTGCTCGACAAGTCGCTCTGGGAAACCTCGGGCCACTGGGGCTGGTACCAGGACAACATGTTCGCGGTGAAGTCGGCCTCGGCCTTCGAGAACCCGGCCGACCAGGAGCGCGACCACAAGGTCTTCGCCCTGAAGCCGATGAACTGCCCGGGCCATGTCCAGATCTTCAAGCACGGGCTGAAGAGCTATCGCGACCTGCCGATCCGGCTGGCCGAGTTCGGCAATGTCCACCGCTACGAGCCGTCCGGCGCATTGCATGGGCTGATGCGCGTGCGCGGCTTCACCCAGGACGATGCGCATATCTTCTGCACCGAGGAGCAGCTCGCGGCCGAGTGCCTGAAGATCAACGAGCTGATCCTCTCGGTCTACGAGGATTTCGGCTTCACCGACGACCTCGTCATCAAGCTCTCGACGCGGCCGGAGAAGCGCGTCGGTTCGGACGAATCCTGGGATCACGCCGAGGACGTCATGAACAAGGTGCTGGAGACGATCGCGGCGCAGTCCGGCAACCGGATCAAGACCGAGATCAATCCGGGCGAGGGCGCCTTCTACGGGCCGAAGTTCGAATATGTGCTGCGTGACGCCATCGGCCGCGACTGGCAGTGCGGCACGACGCAGGTCGACTTCAACCTGCCGGAACGCTTCGGAGCCTTCTATATCGGCTCGGACGGCGAGAAGAAGCAGCCGGTGATGGTGCACCGCGCCATCTGCGGCTCGCTCGAGCGCTTCGCCGGCATCCTGATCGAGCATCATGCCGGGCATTTCCCGCTCTGGCTGGCGCCCGAACAGATCGTCGTCGCGCCGATCACCTCGGAGGCGGACGCCTATGGTGAGGAAGTCACCATGGCGCTGCTCTCGGCCGGGCTGCGCGCCCGCGCCGATCTGCGCAACGAGAAGATCAGCTACAAGGTGCGCGAGCACTCGCTGGCCAAGGTCCCGGTCATCCTCGCCGTCGGCAAGCGCGAGGCCGAGGAGAAGACGGTGACCGTGCGTCGTCTCGGCAGCCAGGCCCAGACGGTGATGAGTCTCGAGGCCGTGATCGCGGCGCTGAGCGAGGAGGCGATGCCGCCGGACCTCGCAAGGGTGAAGAAGGCGCGGGCGGGCTGACGAGGCCGCCTTCCGTCAGGCGATCGCCTTTAAGCGTCATTCCGGCTGGAGCGAAGCGGAACGCCGCAATCCATCGTAGAGCGCAGCGCCCTTCGATGGATTCCGGAGCAGCGCCGCTTCGCTGCTTGGCCGGAATGACGTCTCCGCCAGAGCGAATTTCGCTCCGGAATCATGCCGCTCCGGCGTTCCTGTTCGGACTCCGGGTGCGACGCAGATCGGCCGTGCGCGAGAGCAATTGCTCAGCCCTCGCCAAACCACCTCTGACCATGCCAAATGGCCGGCGATGTTGACAGGTTCCTATCGCAAGCGGCTCGACGCCGATCTCAACCGCTGGGTGGGCGAGGGGCTTGTCAGCCTCGAGAGCGCGACCACCATCCGCCGCTCGCTGACACAGGAGGGCGGTTTCCGGCTTCCGGCCCTGCTCGGGCTGTTCGGCGGCCTGCTGATCGCCGCCAGCGTCTCCGCCTTCGTCGCGGCGAACTGGGAGGAGATGCCGCGGCTGCTGAAGCTCGGCCTGATCCTTCTCGGCCTCGCCGGCTCGTTTGCCGTCGCGGCCAGGCTGGAGAGCCGCGGCTCGACCGGCGGCGCGGATGCCGCCGCGACCTGCGGCACGCTGATCTTCGCAGCCGGCGTCGCGCTGGTCGGGCAGATGTATCATCTGCCGACCGACTGGCC
The DNA here is from genome assembly GCF_053618995.1 of Allobosea sp. NPDC055594. Classification (NCBI taxonomy): domain Bacteria; kingdom Pseudomonadati; phylum Pseudomonadota; class Alphaproteobacteria; order Hyphomicrobiales; family Alloboseaceae; genus Allobosea; species Allobosea sp. NPDC055594. The sequence continues at coordinate 25,298 of NZ_JBSHIO010000010.1, read as the reverse complement.
GGGCGGTGCCCTGCTGATCGCCGTCGGCGCGCTGATCGCCGCCTTCCTGCTGCGCTCCAACGGCGCGCTGGTCATCGCCCTGATCGCGATCTGCGCCTGGGCTGGTGGGCGCTGGGACGAAAGCAACGGCCAGATCGGCTACGGCTTCTGGCTCGCCTTCCTGCCGGCCTTGTGGCTGGCCTGGAACAGGCGGAACCGGCTCGTCCACCATATCGCCGTGCTGGCGGCGCTGCTCTGGTTCGTCACGCTGCCCGGCCAGACCATCTTCATGCATTTCGACTACGGGCTTCTCGCCTATGGCCTGGCGCTCTCCGTGCTGTTCGTCGTGCTCGGCGCCTTCGCGCTCGACCGGGGCGGGCCGGAGCTTTTGACCGCCTGCCTGCCCTGGGGGCTGATCAGCCTGGTGCTGATCCTCAATCTCGAGCTCGGCCGCATCCTCGACATGCATCAGGCGCGGCCCGGCACCGCGATGTCGCTCAACTATTTCGCCTATGCGCTGGCCGTCCCGGCGCTGACCGGGCTGGCCTTGCTCGGGCGCGAGCGCCGCTTCGTCTGGCCGCTGGCGTTGGCGCTGCTGCTTTCGCTGATGGTGCCGGTGGTATTCTGGAGCGGTGGCGTCGTCGCATTGGCCGGCAAGATCGCGATCGCGACGCTCGTCCTGGTGATCGCGATCGCGCTCGTCCTCGCCGGCGCGGGCGGGGGCGTGCGCCGCCTGACGATCGCCGGCTCCGCCCTGTTCGCCATCGCCGTCCTGATCCTGCTCTGGCAGACGATCGGCACATTGCTTGACCAGTCGCTGTTCTTCCTCGCGGCCGGCGCGATCTTGATCGGGCTCGCCAGCGGCGCCAGACGGTTGCTGGCGAAATTCGCCAAGCCGATGGAGGCCTCGCCGTGATCCGCCTTCCGGCCGCAGACCACCTCGTCGGCCGCCTGCCGGTGCTCTGGCGGGCGCTCGCCGCGATCCTGATCCTCGGTGGGCTGATCCTGCTGCTGGTCGAATCCCGCGCCCGCATCCTGCGTTCGGGTACCGAGGTCCGGCTGGCGACGGCTCCGGTCGATCCGCGCGACCTGTTCCGCGGCGACTATGTCATCCTGAGCTACAAGATCAGCACGCTCGATCCGGCAGCGCTCGACGGCGAGAAGGCGCTGAAGCGCAATCAGACGGTCTATGTCCGCCTCGCGCCGGGTGCCGACGGTTTCGCCGAGGCCAAGGGCATCTATCTCACCAAGCCGGCGGCGGCTCCCGGCGAGAGCGTGATCGAAGGCCGCGTCACCTCGACCAGTAGCTGCCTGACCGGCGCCGATGGCGAACCGGACTGCAAACTGGGCACTCGTGCCATCCGGGTCGTCTATGGGCTGGAGAGCTATTTCGTGCCGCAGGGCACGGGCAAGGCGATCGAGCGGACCGAGCGCAAGCGGATCGAGATCGTCGCGGCCGTCGCGGCCTCCGGCCAGGCCGCGATCAAGCGCCTGCTGATCGACGGCAAGCTCGTCCATGCGGAGCCGCCATACTAGAGCCGTGTCGGATCGGGTTGGAACAAGCTGACCTGGACGGGCTCCGGGAGGCTGTTCGACAAGGGCAGCCCTCATCCTGAGGAGCAGCCAAAAGGCTGCGTCTCGAAGGATGTTCCAGGTGGTTCCGGAGCCTCCTGAAGCATCCTTCGAGACGCCATCCCTGGCGGTATGGCTCCTCAGGATGAGGGCTGAGCGAAGTGTCAGGCTGGCTCCGAGCCCGCCGGAACGCACCGGCGCCTGCCGCGTTCATCCCTATGAGCACAGTGTCGTGATCGCCGCCGGCGGAGCCTTGTCGGTGACACAATGTTAAGATGAACGTCAGATGAACGAGAGGCTGGCGGCCTTCCGATTCAGCCTTTTGACGGAGCGGTGTGACGTGAGCGGTTTCTGGCGCCTGATGCTGTTCGGGAAGGGGCCGCGTGAAGCGGCCTTGCCCGGGCGCGATCTGCGCATCGACGCCATTCGCGGCCTGATCCTGCTGATCATTTTCGTCAACCACATGCCGGGCAATGTCGTCTCGGCCTGGATGCCGCATAACTACGGTTTTTCCGACGCCGCCGACATCTTCGTGCTGCTTGCCGGCGTCTCGGCCGCCTTCGCCTATGGCCGACTGATCGACCAGCGCGGCATGCTCGTCGGCGCGCTCAAGGTCGGCGCCCGGATCTGGACGCTCTACATCGCCCATCTCGCGCTGTTCGTGCTGGTCTGCGGCATCATCGCCACTGCGATCGTGCGCACGCAGAACTCGCTCTACATGGAAGCGATCAACATCCAGCCCTTCTTCAGCGACACGCCGGCTGCGGTGATCAACGCGCTCGGACTGACTTACCAGCCCTATTATCTCGACATCCTGCCGCTCTACATCGTGCTGCTGGCGCTGTTTCCGCTGATCTATGTCGCGGCGCGCACCAGCCCCTTGCCGACGCTGCTGGCTTCGCTCGCGCTCTGGCAGGTCGCCACACATCTCGGCTGGAACCTGCCGAACCATCCCGGTGAGGCCGGCTGGTTCTTCAATCCCTTCGCCTGGCAGGTGACCTTCGTGCTCGGAGTCGTTCTCGGCCGGCTGGCGCTGGTCGGCGCGAGGCTGCCGCGGCTCGCCCTGATCGATCTGATGGCGCTTAGCGTGCTGGTTTTCGCCGCTTCGGTGAAGCTTGCCTCCGGCAACTTCCTCGCCGGCGTGCCGATGCTCGGCGAATGGGTCGACGGATTGCAGATCGGCATCGACAAGACCAACCTGGCGCCGGTTCGGCTCGTCCATCTCTTGGCCCTGGTCTGGCTCGTGCTGCGCTATCTGCGCCCGGGCTCGGCGCTGCTGCGCAGCCGGATCGGCGGCGGGCTTGCCGTGATCGGGCGCCATTCCCTCGAAGTCTTCTGTGCCGGCATCGTGCTCGCCATCGCCGGACAGATCATCCTGGCCGAGACCTCTTTCGCCCTGTGGGTGCAATTGCTTGTCAACCTCGCAGGGATTACGATCCTGGCCGGGCTAGGAATGTTTCTGTCGTGGTACAAGACGCTTACGGCTCGCGCCGCCGGCGCCCCTCGCGAGCAGCCTGTCGCGGCCTGATCGCCGTCGCCTTCGCATTGGCGTGCGCGCCGGTGCTCGCGGCGCCGAAGCCGTTTGCCCCCGCCAATGACGTGCGCTGCCGGGCCGGCGCCAGCCAGCACCCCTTTGTGCCGGTTCTGCCTGCCGCGAAGCGCGCCCTGACCGAGACCAATCAGCTCGTCATCGTCGCCTTGGGATCCTCGACCACAGCGGGTTCCGGCGCGAGCGAGGCCAATAGCAGTTACCCGGCCGTGCTCGAGGCCGAGTTGCGCCGGCGCCTGCCGGGGCGCGAGATCAGGGTGATCAACAAGGGCGTCGGCGGCCAATCCGCCTATGACATGTTGCTGCGCATGGAGAGCGACGTCATCGCCGAAAAGCCCTCGCTGCTGATCTGGCAGACGGCGGTGAACGACGCGATCCGCGATATCGGCGAGGAGAAACTGGCGAAAATCCTGAAGAAGGGTATCCGCCAGGTACAGGGCGCCGGCGTCGATCTCGTGCTGATGGACCTGCAATGGCTGCCGCGCGAGGGCCGCTATCCGAAATATGACGACTACCGGGCCGTGCTCGCCAAGACGGCCGCCGAGAACAATGTCTCGGTGTTTCCGCGCTACGGCATGATGCGGAGCTGGTCGCGCAGCAAGCAGTTCACGCCGGAGGAGCTGGTCGGCATGGATGGCGATCTGCATCTCGTCGATGCCGGCTATCGCTGTCTCGCCGTGCGCCTCGCCGACGGGATCGCGGCGGCGCTGACCGGGACGCGATCCGACGGCAAGCCGACCAATTGAGGCCGTGAAGCGCCCGGATCAGCGGGCGATCACCTCGATGTCGCGGTCGCGGCCGGCCTCGACCTTGAAGTCGCGCGAGAAGACCTGCCCCTCCTGCCGGGCGATCAGGACATAGTCGCCTTCGGCGAGGATGACCTGCGGGAAGGCACCGATCGCCTCCCGGATGATGTCGCCGCCGGGGGTGAGCACGCTGAAGGCGGTTCCGGCGAAGGCTTCGCCGCCGGGGCCGGCGACGAGCTTGAGCGTCACCATCGCCGCCCGATGGTGAAGGGTCGCCTGCGTCACCTTGCCGGCTTCGACGCGGACATCGGCGCGCTGGATGGCGTTCGAGTCACCATAGGTCGAGACGATGTGGTAGGTGCCCTCGGGCAGCCGGATCAATTCGCCGGCCTTGGCGTTGGCGACGACGAGGCGGCCTTCCGAATTTCCTTGCAGCGGCACGAAAACCGAGAAGGTGAGCTGCGCCGGAGGGATCGGCGTCTCGCCGATCGAGCCGGCCAGCGAGAGGGCGCCGGCGCTGATGCTGATCCTGTCGCTCAGGCCTTGCGGGCCGAGCGTGACGCGCCGCGTGCCGCTGGCGAAGCCATAGGCGGCGTGCAGCAGATAGACGCCGGGCTCGAGCTGGAACACCGGCTCGGCATCGTTCGAGCGGGCTACGATGCGCGGCGGCGTTCCGTCCGCGGTCTCGACGAGAACGCGCCAGACCAGGCCGGAGCGGATCGGCTTGCGATCGGCGGAGAATTGCGCGCCGAGCGCCAGCGTCGCCTGACCGGTGCGCGTGCCGAGGAAGCTGTTCGTGGCCGGGGCGGGGCCGGCGGCCGGCGGCGCAGGGGATTGCGTCTGCGCCAGGGCGGGCATGGCGACGAGAGCCGCCAGGAGGATGGCTGCGCAGCGGCGGGCGGCCCGCTCGCCGCCAAGCTTGAACTCTTCGGTTTGAAACATGCGCCGTGCCGTCATCATCCTTGCGCCGGAGTAGGAGCAGGCTCGCTTGTCCTCATCATGGCAAAACCTTAACTCAGGAGCGGCCGCCAGCGGCGTTCGCCCTGCCATCCTCTCCTGCCTGGATCGTTCATGACCGACACGCTCGCCCTGCTCAAGCTCCGCCGCTCGGTTCCGCCGCAATTTCTGGCCGCGCCCGGCCCGGATGAGCGCCAGCTTTCCGAACTCCTGACCATCGCGGCGCGGGTGCCCGACCATGGCAAGCTCGTGCCCTGGCGCTTCATCGTCTTCTCGGGCGCGGCCAAGGCCAAGGCCGCCACGCTGGTCGGCGAGGTCTTCCGCAAGCGCAATCCCGATGCACCGGAGGACAAGGTCGCGTTCGAGGCCAAGCGCCTCGCCTATGCGCCGGTCGTCATCGCCGTGGTGTCGCGCGCCCGCCAGCATGAGAAGATCCCGCTCTGGGAACAGGAGCTCTCGGCCGGCGCCGTCTGCTTCAATTTGCTCGTCGCCGCCGAGGCGATGGGCTTTTCCGGCTCCTGGCTGACCAACTGGTTCGCCTTCGACCGCGACGTGCTGGATGCCTTCGGCCTCGCCGCCGACGAGCGCATCGCCGGCTTCGTGCATCTCGGCACCGCCGACACCAAGCCCGCCGATCGCGAGCGGCCGGATCTCGCCGCCATCGTCAGCCATTACGGGCAGTGAGCGCGGCGATGATCTATTCGAGCAGCGGCGAGCCGCATGACCTCAAGCACGATCCGTTCAAGGCGATCGTGGCGCCCCGGCCGATCGGCTGGATCAGCGCGGTGAGCGCCAAGGGCGAGGTCAATCTCTCGCCCTACAGCTTCTTCAACGCGATCTCCTCGCGGCCCAACATCGTGATGTTCTCCTCGGAGAACCGGAAGGACGCGGTCGCCTTCATCGAGGAGACCGGCGAGTTCACCTGCAGCCTCGTTACCAGGACGCTCGCCGAGCAGATGAACCTGACCTCGGCGCCGCTGCCGCGCGGGGAGAGCGAATACGCCCATGCCGGGCTCGCAATGGCGCCGTCGCGCTTCGTCAAGCCGCCGCGCGTGGCGGCGAGCCCCGCCGCGCTCGAATGCAAGCTGCTCTCGGTGCAGCAATTGCGCGATCTCGACGGGCAGGAGGTGCCGCGCTGGATGGTGCTCGGCCAGGTCGTCGGCGTCTTCATCGACGAGGCCTATATCCGCGATGGCCGCTTCGACACCGCCGGCGCCAACCCGATCGCGCGCTGCGGCTATGCCGACTATGCCGAGGTGACCGAGCTGTTCTCGATCGCGCGTCCGCCCGGCGGCTAGACGCGGATGCCGCCGCCCGATGACGAGCAGGACCCGGACTGGCGGATGACCGTCAACCTGCTCGCCATCGTCGCGGTACTGGCCCTGCTCGGCCTCGGCTTCTGGCTGCTGCGCGAGCTCAACGAGAGCCGCAAGGCGCAGGATTGCCTGTCCTCGGGACAGCGCAGCTGCCGCCAGATCAGGACGCTGTGACGGCCTGCCATGTGGGCGAGGCGCCGCCCGCAAGGCCGGGTCGCAATCGCCAAAGCCTGAATCGTCAGAATCGGTTGGCGGCTTCGCTTAATCTCTCGTGCCAGCCCGTGCAGCGGGCTGACGCAGCCGGCGCGCTACCGCGCCACCGTTGCCTTGCGTGGCTTCGATGATCAGCCGCCCGAGCTCGCGGGCGCAGGGCGTCTTGCCGCCGGGCGACCAGATCAGCGCGAATTCCAGGTCCGGCAAGGGCGGCAGGCCATAGGCGGGCCCGAGCACCCTCATGCCGGGCTCGAGCTCGTCATGCGCGATGATCGAGGCGCCGAGCCCGGCCAGCATCGCCGCCCGCAAGCCGTGCAGATTGGCAGAGGTGAAGCCGGTGTGCCATTCGATGCCGGTATCGGCGAGGGCCTCGATCGCGATCGTGCGGCACAGGCAGGGCGGGTTCGAGAGCGCGAGCGGCAGCGAGGCGCCCGGCGGGACGGCGAAGTCATCGGAGGCGGCCCAGACGAAGCGCTGCCGCCGCAGCACCGTTCCGCCGCTCTCGCCGGCCCGGCGCATCGCCACCGCAAGGTCGAGCTCGCCATTCTCGATCCTGGCGCTGAAATCCTGGCAGACGCTGACCGAGGCTTCGAGACGCACGGCCGGGAAGGCGCGGGCGAAGCGGCACAGCAATTGCGGCAGCTCGTCGCCGAGGAAGTTCTCCGGCACGCCGAAGCGGATCGAGCCCGCAAGCGCCGAGATCCGGAAGCGCTGCGCCAAGGCCGCATGGGCCTGCAGGATCTGCCTGGCATGGCGCAGGAAATCCTCGCCATCCTCGGTCAGAGCCAGCTTGCGCGTGGTCCGGGTGAAGAGCGGGCGGCCGACCTGCTCCTCCAGCCGGCGGATCTGATGGCTGACCGCCGATTGCGTCAGATGCAGGCGCTCGGCGGCGCGGGTGAAGCCGCCGGCCTCCTCGACCGCGACGAGGGCGCGCAAAAGCTCGGGGGCGAAATCCATGACCGAGATTTATTAGCATGTTCACTGAAAGGCGAGAAATTAAATCATTTCCGTCATGTCGTTGCTGTCCCTAGACGAGTGCCTCCATCGATCCCGCCGCGGCGGCGGATCGCGAAAGGTGCTTGCGATGACCAGCTCTTCGAACGCGCGTGACAGGGCGGCACTGGCCGGAATCTGCCTGGCATCCCTGATGTTCGGCCTCGAGATCTCCAGCATCCCGGTGATCCTGCCGATCCTGGAATCGACGCTGCCGGCGGATTTCCGGGCGCTGCAATGGATCATGAACGCCTACACCATCGCCTGTACCGCGGTGCTGATGGCGACCGGTACGTTCGCCGACCGCTATGGCCGCAAGCGCGTCTTCATGGCGACCACCGCCGCCTTCGGGGTGACCTCGCTGATCTGCGGGCTGGCGCAGAGCGCCCCGGTGCTGATCGCCGGCCGGTTCCTGCAGGGCATGGCGGGCGGCGCGATGCTGACCTGCGCCATCGCGATCATCTCGCATCAGTTCCCGGACGGGCGCGAGCGCGGCAGGGCCTTCACCCTCTGGGGCGTCGTCAGCGGCGTCGGCTTGGGCTTCGGTCCGGTGGTCGGCGGCATGATCGCGACGCTGGTCGGCTGGCAATGGGTGTTCCTGGTCCATGTGCCGCTGACCGTGCTGGCGCTGGTGCCGGCAGCGATCGGCATCCGCGAATCGCGTGATCCGCAGGCGAAGCAGCTCGACCTTGCCGGCATCGTCACGCTGACCCTCGCGGTTTTCGGGCTTGCCTTCGTCATCACGCAGGGTGCCGAGCTCGGCCTGTTTTTGTCGCTCGGGCTTGCCGGCCTCGCCCTGGCCAGCTTCACCGCCTTCCTGTTCGTGGAGAAGCGTGCGCCGCAGCCGATGTTCGATTTCTCGGTGTTCCGGATCCGCCGTTTCAGTGGCGCGATCATCGGCTGCGCGGCGATGAATTTCAGCTACTGGCCCTTCATCATCTACCTGCCGATCTACTTCCAGAGCGGGCTCGGTCTTAGCGCCGAGGCGACCGGCCTGCTGCTGCTGGCCTATACCGTGCCGTTCATGGTGATGCCGGCGATCTCGGATCATCTGCTGCGCCGCCATGGCCCGCAGCTGGTGGTTCCGCTCGGCATGCTCACCATGGCGGCCGGCTTCATCGCGATGTGGCTGGGCAGTGGCGTCGCCGAGCCCGGCTGGTCGACCGTGCTGCCAGGCGCGCTGCTCGCCGGGATCGGGCTCGGCCTGACCAATACGGCGGTGACCAACACCACGACCGGCGCGGTGCCGAGCAACCGTGCGGGGATGGCGTCCGGTATCGACATCAGCGCCCGGCTGATCGCGCTGGCGATCAACATCCCGGTGATGGGGCTGATCCTGGTCGAGGGCATCCGCCGGTCGCTGCATGCCGGGTTCTCCGGCGTGCTCGATGCTTCGCAGCTGCAGGCGCTGGCGACCTCTGTCGCCGCCGGCAATCTCGGCGCGCTGCCGCAGAGCTATCCGGCCCTGGCGCTGCACGATGCGTCCGGCGCCGGGGTGCATGCGGCGCTGGTCCGCGGCTTCGGCTGGGTGATGCTCTATGGCGGCATCAGCGCAGGCCTGCTGGCCGTGGTCAGCTTCGTGATCTTCGGCGGGTTCCGGCTCCGGGCGGAAGGCGGCGCGGTCGCGACCTGCGCCGTCTCCGCCGAGCCCGAGGGCTGACCCGGCTTCGGGTCAGCCCAGCTTGTCGGCGCGGGCCTTGAGGCGGCGGGCGCGCATCAGATGGGGGCGGTCGAGCATCTCGCCGTCGAGGCCGATGACGCCGAGGCCGGGATTGGCGTCGAACAGGGCGATGATCGCCTCGGCCCGCGCCAGCGCCTCGGGCGAGGGCGAGAAGACCTCGTTGATCACGGCGACCTGGGCCGGATGGATCGCCATCTTGCCGGTGAAGCCGTCGCGCCGGCCGGCGAGGCATTCGGCCCGCAGGCCCTCGCTGTCGCGGAAGGCGGTGAAGACGCTGTCGATGGCGTCGACCTGGGCGGCGGCGGCGGCGAACAGGGTGAGCGAGCGCGCCATCCGGTAGGGGTCGGCATAGCTGCCATCCTCCAGCCGGTTGGTCTCGGCGCCGAGATCGGCCGAGAGGTCCTCGGCGCCCCAGGTCAGGGCTTCGAGGCGGTGGCTGGCGCCGGCATAGCTGCCGAGCGCGAAGATGCCCTTGCCGGTCTCGGTGGCGATGGCGATGATCCGGGTCGCCCCGTCGGCGAGGTCGCATTCGGCCTCGCGCACCGCGATCTGGGCGGCGAGATGGGTGAGGTCCGGGCCGCCTTCGGCCTTGGGCAGCATGATCGCGTCCGGCGCGCCGGGCATGATCGCGTCGAGATCGGCCTCTGTCAGCCCGGTCGAGAGCGCGTTGACGCGCACGATCAGGCGCGGGCGGCGCGCCAGCGCGCCGGTCTCCTTGAGAAAGTCGCGGGTGAGTTCACGCGCCTGCGGCTTGGCGTCGAGCGCGACCGAATCCTCGAGATCGAGGATCAGCGCGTCGGCGCCGCTTTCCAGGCCCTTCTGCAGCTTCTTCGGGCTGTCGCCGGGAACGAACAGGAGCGAGCGCATCAGGCCTGTACCCCTTCTGCCGGCCGCTTCTTCATGAAGGCCTGGCGGCGGCACTGGGCCACCAGCGTGCCGTCCTGCTTGAAGGCGCGATGGTGGAACTCGACGATGCCGGCGTCGGGCCGCGATTTCGACTCGCGCTTGGCGACGATCTCGGTGACGCAGTTGATGGTGTCGCCCTCGAAGAGCGGGGCGGGGAAGGTCACGTCGGTCATGCCGAGATTGCCGATCGTGGTGCCGACGGTGGTGTCGTTGACGGAGATGCCGATCATCAGGCCGAGCGTGAACAGCGAGTTCATCAGCGGCTTGCCCCATTCGGTCTCGGTCGCGCAGAAATGTGCATCGATATGAAGGGGTTGCGGGTTCAGGGTCATGTTGGAGAACAACATGTTGTCCATCTGCGTGACCGTGCGGGTCAGGCCGTGCTCGATCGAGGCGCCGACCGTGAAGTCCTCGAAATAGAGCCCGCCGCGCTTATGTCGTTTCGGTTCCGTCATCATCCTGCTCCCAAGATCGCGCTGCATTCGGACGGAAACGTCAAACTGCAGATAACGTGATCGATTCTCATGATTTAGAGCATGCTTGGCGCGAAAAGCCGTCGCCCCTCTTTCGCAGCATGCTCCAGGCCTTTTTCTGCGTCCGCAAGCCGGCTCACGGCAGGCGCTTTAACGGTTCGCTTACCATAATCGGTCCAGTCTTCTCAGGTGCTTCCGCCCGATCGGAGCGGCTGCAGCCCGAGTGGTTTTCATGTTCCTTTTCAGCACGCCGAGCACCCGCGAGACAACGCCCGTCAATCCGGTCGTCAGCGCCATCAAGCAGGGCGCCGACCGGACCGGTGCCGGTTTCGACTATCTGCTGAAGACGGCGCAACGTGAATCCTCGCTCGAGCCCGATGCCAAGGCGCGCACTTCGAGCGCGACCGGGCTGTTCCAGTTCATCGAGCAGACCTGGCTCTCGATCATGCGCCAGGAAGGCCCGAAGCAGGGCATGGCCAATTATGCCGGCGCGATCAGCGAAAGCGAGAATGGCCGCCTGACTGTCTCCGATCCGGCCATGCGCGAAAAAATCCTGCAATTGCGCAACGATCCGCAGGTCGCGGCCGTGATGGCCGGCGCCCTGACCCAGAAGAATGGCGAGCAGCTCGGCGCGGCGCTCGGTCGCCAGCCCCATGCCGGCGAGCTCTACATCGCCCATGTGCTGGGTGCACGCGGCGCCAGCGACCTGATCCGGACCGCGAGCAGCGATCCCGGCCGCTCGGCTGCCAGCCAGTTTCCGGAAGCCGCCGCGGCCAACAGGGCGATCTTCTTCGACAAGAGCGGCCGGGCGCGCAGCGTCCAGGAGGTCTATGGCGTGCTCGCGGCCAGCCATGCCAACACCCAGGTCGCGGCTTCGAGCGGCGCGATGCTGGCGCAGGCCCGCCCCAACGGGACGAGCGCGACGGCCTATGCGTCCGAGCCGGCGGTGGTGCCGATCGCCGCCGCGCTGGCGCCGGGGCGCGCCAAGGGGCTGATCGGATTGTTCTCGACCGAGGGGCCGCGCACGCCGGTTTCGCGCGCCGTCGCCGATCTCTGGACGACGCCGCGCAGCGGCGGGGCCTCGCGTGCAGCCGATGCCGACCCCGCCACGCGCTATTTCCCGCGCCGCGGCGCCGCGGCGGAGGGCGAGGCTGTCGCGAACGCGGCGGCTGCGGGCGAACCCCAGGCCGCCACCCAGGCGCCTGTCGCGATGCGCGCGCCATTGCCGCCGGCGCGGCCCCGCGAACTCGCCGCCGAGAGCCAGCCGGCCGTCGCGACGGTGGCGGACAAGGCAGTGCGGTCATCTCCGGCTCGACGCGGCCCGCTCGATCTGAGCACCTTCATGACGCATGGCAGGCGCGGATGATCGTACGCCGTTTCCTTCTCTGGGCTCGCACCGCTCCGGCCGAGGCGCGCGCCGCCGGCGCTGCGGCGCTGGCTGGTGCCTATCTGCGCTCGGCGATGTCGCCCGAGGACCGGCGCGAGGCCGAGACGGCGCTGATCTCGCTGGTCGACGACCCTTCGCCGCTGGTGCGGCGGGCGCTCGCCGAGGAACTCGCCGGGGCGAGCGGTGCGCCGCGCACTCTCGTGCTCGCGCTGATCGCCGAGCAGAGCGACATCGCCGCCTTGCTGCTGGCCCAGTCGCCGGTGCTCGGTGAGGCCGATCTCGTCGATGCCGCGGCGATCGGCGACGGGCTGGCCCAGCGCGCCATCGCGCAGCGGCCGCATCTGCCGCTGGGAGTCGCGGCGGCTCTGGCCGAGGTCGGTGTCGAGGAGGCGCTGCTCGCGCTGCTCGCCAATCCGACGGCCGAGATTCCGGAGTTCTCCCTGGAGCGCATCTTCGAGCGCGAGGGTGAATCCGGAGCGGTGCGCGAGGCTCTGCTGGCACGGCTCGATCTGCCGGCGGGCCTGCGCCAGGCCATCGCCGCCAAGGTTTCGGATGCACTGGCCGCCTTCGTGGCCGGTTGTGGCTGGCTGACCGGGGAACGCAGCGCGCGGCTCGCGCGCGAGGCGACCGAGCGCGTCGCCGTGGCGCTCGCCGCCGGCGGCGAGGAGAGCGACGCGCCGGCGATCGTCGAATGCCTGCGCGAGACCGGACGGCTGACGCCGGGCGTGATCCTGCGCTCGCTGCTGAGCGGCGAGCCCGCACTGGCGGAAGCCGCGTTCGCGACGCTTTCCGAGCTGCCGCTGGGGCGCGTGCGGGCGCTGCTCTGGGACAGGAGCGGCTCGGGGCTGAAAGCGCTCTATCGCCGGGCCGCGATGCCGGCCGTGCTGCTGCCCGCCTTCGCCGCGGTCGTGGCTGCGCTGAAGCGCGGCGGCTACGCCGCCGCCTCCGGCGCGAGCGGCATCAACCGGACGCTGCTCGCTGAGGTGCTGATCGCCTGCGACGGCCTGGAAGGAGCCGAGACGCATGCGCTGATGGCGCTGCTGCGCCGTCTCGACGCGGAGGCCGCTCGCGAGGAGGCGAGGGGGCTTGCCGATTCGCTCGCCGACGATGCGGCCCTGGCTCTGCTGGTCGAGGCCGATCCGCAATTCCTGGTCGAGCTCGAACTCGGGGACCTGCGCGACGTGGCTTAGGCCGCCGCGCGTCCGTTCGGACGCGGTCACGGTGATCTATCTTTTTGTTATCGCATCGGACCGAAAAGTGGATTCCACTTTTCGGTCCGATGCGATAGGCGCCACCGTCTTTACAGAGACCCGCAGCCGTCATCCTGGGCGAACGAAGCTCCGCCCGGGATCCATCATGAGGCGCAGGTGCCCTGCGCTGGATCCCGGACCGGCGCCGCTTCGCGGCTTGTCCAGGATGACCCCGCGGTTCCAAGCAAAACATTGATGGTCGGGACAAGCCCGCCCCCGACGGTGAGGCGCTCGCGCCTCAGTACCCGAACTGTTCCCGCAAGATGCGCTCGTCCAGGCTATGGCCGGGATCGTGCAGCATGACGAGGTCGAGCGAGCGGTCGATGGCGATCGCGACCGAGGCGACGTTCTCGATCTGGGTATGGTCGGCGACGGCGCTGACCGGCCGCTTCTGCGCCTCCAGCACCTCGATCGTCACCTGCGCCTGGTCGGGCAGGAGCGCGCCGCGCCAGCGCCGCGGCCGGAAGGGCGAGAGCGGCGTCAGGGCCAGGAGCGGCGCGTCGAGCGGCAGGATCGGGCCATTGGCCGAGAGATTATAGGCGGTCGAGCCAGCCGGCGTCGCCAGGAGCACGCCGTCGGCGACGAGTTCCTCGAGCCGGACCTGACCATCGACCGAGAGGCGCAATTTCGCCGCCTGATAGGAGCGGCGCAGCAGCGAGACCTCGTTGATGGCGCGGGCCTCGACCTTGTGGCCGTCGCGGTCGATCGCGGTCATCACCAGCGGGTGCACGACGCTACGCTGCGCCGCTTCGAGCCGCTTGCGCAGGCCGCGTTCCTTGAATTCGTTCATCAGGAAGCCGACCGAGCCGCGATTCATGCCGTAGATCGGCTTGGCGGTCCCCATGAAGCGATGCAGCGTCTGCAGCATCAGCCCATCGCCGCCGAGGGCGACGACGATGTCCGCCACATCCGGATCGGCGTCGCCATAGCGCTCGACCAGCTTGAAGCGCGCAGCCTGTGCCTCGGGCGTCTCGCTGGCGACGAAGGCGATGGTGCCGCGGCGTTCGGTCATCGCGGAAACACTTCAGGAGAGCGCATGCGCTGCGCGAAAACCCGTGCCATACCTAGCGCCATCCTCCCAGCCGCCAGTCGAACCCCGCCATAGCATGGTCCGGCGGCGGATCGCGAGCCATGGCGCCAAAAGAAAAGGCCGGGGCGTTGGCCCCGGCCGGAGGATCGTCACTGCGCCGATTTCAGATCGTGCTGCTCCACTGTACCGGCACCAGCTCGAAGCCGTTGCCATCCTTGGCGATGTGGCCGGTGGCCGGGAAGGGGGCGTGATAGAACGCGACCTGCATCTTCTCGGCCGAGACCATGTCGAGCAGCTTGCGGCGGGTGGCGGCCGCCTGCGGGCCGTCCATGTCGAAAACCGCCGACCAATCGGGATTGCGGACGAACAGGGCCGGATGGTTGGTGGTGTCCGACATGATCATCAGCTTGCCGGTGCCGGAGGCGACGGCGAAGACCGTGTGGCCGGGCGTGTGGCCGGGCGCGGCGACCGCGGTGATGCCGGGCAGGATCTCCTTGCCGGCCTCGAACTGCTTCACATCCTTGGCGACCGGGCCGAAAACGCGGCGCACGCCGGCAAAGGCGCCTTTCATCGCGTCCGGAGCGGCACTCGCCTTGGCGTCGTCCATCCAGAAGGCCCATTCGGCGGCGGGCACCATCACTTCGGCATTAGGGAAGACGGCCGTGCCGTCCTTGAGTCGGAAGCCGTTGATGTGGTCGCCATGGAAATGGCTGAACACGACCGAGGAAACGTCCTTCGGATCGAAGCCGGCGGCGCGGAAATTCTTCATCCAGGCGCCGGAGGTCGGGGCACCGGAATCGCCATTGCCGGTGTCGATTAAAGTCAGCTTGCCGCCGGCCTGGATGGCAAGAGTGGTGAAGGAGATCGAGAGCGCGTCGTTCGGCAGATAGGCTTGCTCCATCGCCTTCTTGACGTCGGCGAGCTCGGCATTGCGGACGAAGCCTTCGAGCGGGCGCCTGGCGAAGCCGTCATTGATGGCGGTGACGGTGATGTCGCCGACCTTGTAGCGATAGAAGCCTGGATTCTGGTTCACGGGGGCTCCTTGCGCATGGGCCGGGGCGATACCGAAAGGCAGGTCGAGGGTAGAAGCGGCCGCGAGCGCGCCGGCACCCGCCATCAGGGTGCGGCGCGAAAGGTCCAAACGGGTCATGATCGGGCTCCACCGGTGAGTGAGGGCACGCCTCCCCGGTGACGCTGCCCGCCATCCGGAAACGTGTCCTGGGCTGGGCTCAGCCTGAGCAGCAAACTAGCGGGCGGAGCGACCGCTTCAACCGCCGCCGGTTGGCGCAGGGTCAACTTTCCGTGATCTTGCCGCCGCGCGCCGCGAAGGCCTTGAGCAGGGCGGCGCAGAGGGCGAGCGAGGCGAGCGCGCCATGGCCGCTCGAGCCGGCGACCAGCGCCTCGAAGGACTGTTCCTCGGCGACGATGGAATGCAGGCTCCAGTTCCAGTCGGGCGCCTTCTGCCGGAGCACGCCGACGGCGACGTCGATCTCGGCGCTGATCTTGCCGATCGCCTTCCAGAGTGCGCCCTGCTGGTAGATGCCGCCCGGTGGCGTGCGCGGCCCAGCCAGCAGCGTCGGCTTGCGACGCACGGTGTAGCCCAGCGCCTCGTAGATCTCGGCGTCGAGATTGCGGTCGGGGCGACCGGCGGTTTCGCATTGCTCTGCGAGAGCCAGGAGCTTCTCGCGCCGCTCGACAGAGGTCATCGTTTCAGGGCGCTCCGTTCAGCACGCCGCCGGCCACGCAAATTCCGGGCCGGCTCCGCAGGAATCTATGGCCGTCTGTCCGGTCCGCCAAGCGATGGCTCGGCCTTGCCGCCGCTTTCGGACCATGGCGACCGTCGGATCGGGCGGATGCTAGCCTTTTCGTCCGTCCTCGCTCATCGCCGTGTCGAGCATCGTCACGGCCTCGTCGAGGCCTTCCTTGACGCCGAGCATGAAGTCCTTGCCGAAACCGATGATGGTGTCGGGCGGCTCGCCCTTGTGGGTGTAGACGACGCTGACCTGAGAGGGATTGACATAGACCGGCTTGCCGTCGATCGGCGAGGTGAACTTGCAAAGCTTCGGCATGGAACGCTCTCCGGCGCGATTCGGGCGGAGAGCTATACGACAGAGTGTGGTTCCTGCGAATCCCGGCGGGCCGGAGGGGCTATGCGCCTCGTTCCGCAGACGCGCGGCGCGCAGCCGTGATGCCTCGTTGCGACCGGCCCGACCAGTCAGGGCAAGTCAGAGCGTTCCCCCGTTCCGTTGAAGCTCGGGGAAACGTCCTGATCCTTCATGTCATCGTATTATCTTCAGGCGAGCCGGTGCCTGTCTGGTCTGAATTACTCTAGCGGCGGGCGACATAGGCGAGCTGGCGCTTGGCGCGCTTGTGGCCATACCAGGAGATTTCGCGATCCCCGACATCGGCGTGGATCAGTCCGTTCGGATAGGAGCCGACGCCGCCGGTGCTGGCGAGGGCCTTGGTCGCTGCTACCGCCTTGCGGGTCGAGGTCGCCAGCGGCCGGAAGTCGATGGCATTGCCGCGATAGTGCTGGGAACGCCTTGCATGGCGCCCGCCGCAGGTGGAGGTGATCTGGATCGGACCGATCTTGTCGACCAGCTCCTTGATCATGGCCAGTGTCTCCGGCTTGAGGCAGGCTAAGCCTTTGACCTGGGGCTGAAACGAGATCTTGTCTGTGAGGATATTCGCCTGGGCGTAAACGGGTACGGATGCCGCAACGAGTGCAGCCAAAACAACGCGACGCATGTTCTACTCTACAAGGGGGAATGGAAGCTCAGGCCACCAAATCCTGGTCTGGCCGAACCGTCTCGGCGCTGCATCTAGATTTGGCGCAAGGCGAAAAGATGGCTTCGCCGCAAATCCTATACGGAGGGCGCGCGCCGAGGGCTTGAAACGAAGGTGCGAAAGCGCCTCGCCAGCCGCTTGCGGCGGGGTGGGATCGGGATGCTCACGCAGGGATTTCGCAGCGGCGCGGAGGCCTGCGGTTCTGTCGACATTCCCGGGGCGAATGCTGCCGAAAGCCGGCCCAAGTCGGGAAAGCCCAGGCCAGGCCCGCAGTATCGCTCGGCAGGGATGCGGGAAGGATGGTGCCGGCGGAGAGGATCGAACTCCCGACCTTCGGTTTACAAAACCGCTGCACTACCGCTGTGCTACGCCGGCTCCGGCGTTGCGGTATCAGCCCGGCGCCGCCAGGGCAAGCGTGCCGTGGAGCTCATGCAAGAGTCGTTGGCGCCCAAGGCTGGTCTTGCGGCTGCGACTGGCGGAGCCGCGCGGTTCGGTGGAGCCTGCCATCACCTGCTCCTTCGGGCCCGCGCTCGCCCTGCCGTATTGGCTCCAGGTTGCCACAGGAGATAGGCAGAGTATTTTTCTGCTGTTTTGAGCCAGACGCATGCTCCAATTCTCTGTTTTGCCGCACCTCTTGATGCGGGTTGGTGCTCACCCGATCAAAATGCTCCGACTGCCATGGCTCCATAATTGTGCTGCATCATGATTGTCGTCGCTCCTGCGAGGCGAGGCGGCTCGGGCGCAGAAAAATAAAGCCGACGTGATTGAGTTGTTGAACGAAGCCGATGCTGAAATCCAGGCGGCGATAAATGGGATGTTCTATGGATATCCTGTCTTCGGGACCTGCCGTTCTGATGAAGGGCTGCGCGCAGGCCGTATAGGTCTGGCACATATAGTTGCAGTCATCCTCCAGCCGCCTCGTATTGACGACAGCGATGTTCGCGATGGGGGATCGGAGCAGGCGCAGCATCGCCCGCAGGCCCATCTGGCGGGCGATCTGCCATGACGGGCCTGGCGGTTGAGCATGGGGGGCGCGGACCGCGCCCTCGGCGATCAGGGCTCCCTGAACATCCCGAAATTCGGGGGGTGGTCAGTTCCTCCCCCGCGATCGTGACGCTGCCATCCAGCGGAAAGCGTCGAAACAGATCCTGCTTGCTGTTCATGGCCCGGCCTCTGCGAAGGTCGCCAGCTCGGATGGCCGTGGCAGGTGGTCGTGTTGAAGAAGACCAGGCAGCATCAGGCGATTGACCCCGTTCTCGCACGTTCGCCGATCTGCGGTCGCCGAGGCTTGCCGCCAACAAAAAAGCCCCGCCACGAGGGCGGGGCCGGCCGATCGCAAGGTCGATCAGTGGTCGTAGGTCATGATGTCGCGATCCTTGGTCTCGGGCACGAAGAGCATGCCGACGACGAAGGTCATCATCGCGATCACGATCGGGTACCAGAGGCCGTAATAGATGTCGCCGGTGCCGGCCACCATGGCGAACGAGGTCGCCGGGAGCAGGCCGCCGAACCAGCCATTGCCGATATGGTAGGGCAGCGACATGCCGGTATAGCGGATGCGGGTCGGGAAGAGCTCGACCAGGGCGGCGGCGATCGGGCCATAGACCATCGTCACATAGATGACGAGGATGGTCAGGATCGCGATGATGGTCAGCGACTGGCCGTTGAACAGCGCGCTCAGGAAGCCGGTCTTGACGATGCGGGCATCGCCGGCGGCCGGATAGCCGGCGGCGACGGCCTCGGTCGCGATGTTCTTGGCGAAGTTGGCATCGATCGCGACGTCCTTGCCGTTGACCGTGACCTTGGCCGGGGTGCCTGCGGGCGCGGCGATCTGGGTGTAGACGATCGCCTGCGTCGCGAGGGTGCGGCGGGCGATGTCGCAAGGCTGGGTGAAGGTGCGCACGCCGACCGGATCGAAGACCGAGCCGCAGGTGGCGGGATCGGCGACGACCTGGACCTTGACGTTCTCATGCGCCGCAGCGAGGCCCGGATTGGCGGCCTTGGTGAGGGCGCCGAACAGCGGGAAATAAGTCAGCGCCGCGATCAGGCAGCCCGCCAGGATGATCGGCTTGCGGCCGATCTTGTCGGAGAGCGCGCCGAAGACGATGAACCCGCCGGTGCCGAGGATGAGCGACCAGGCGATCAGCACGTTGGCCGAGTAGAGATCGACCTTCAGGATGCTCTGGATGAAGAACAGGGCGTAGAACTGGCCGGTATACCAGACGACGGCCTGGCCGGCGGTGAGGCCGAACAGCGCGAGCAGGGCGATCCTGGCGTTCTTCCACTGGCCGAAGGCCTCGGAGAGCGGCGCCTTCGAGCCGGTGCCTTCTTCCTTCATCTTCTTGAAGGCGGGGGATTCCTGCATCTGCAGACGGATCCAGACCGAGACCGCCAGCAGGAAGATCGAGACCAGGAACGGAATGCGCCAGCCCCAGGCGGTGAACTCGGCCTCGCCCATGGTGGTGCGGATGCCGAGAATGACGATCAGCGAAAGCAGCAGGCCGAGCGTCGCCGTGGTCTGGATCCAGGAAGTGTAGAAGCCACGACGACCAACCGGGGCATGCTCGGCGACATAGACCGCCGCGCCGCCATACTCTCCGCCGAGGGCGAGGCCCTGCAGCATGCGCAGCGCGATCAGGATGACCGGCGCGATCCAGCCGATGGTGTTGTAGCCGGGCAGCAGGCCGACCAGGAAGGTCGAGGCGCCCATGATCACGATGGTGACGAGGAAGGTGTATTTGCGGCCGATCAGGTCACCCAGGCGACCGAAGAACAGCGCGCCGAAGGGGCGAACAAGGAAGCCGGCGGCGAAGGCAAGCAGCGCGAAGATGGCGCGCGTATTCGGATCGAAGGCCGAGAAGAAATGTGCGCCGATCATCACGGCGAGCGAACCGTATAGATAGAAATCGTACCATTCGAATACTGTGCCCAGGGAGGAGGCGAGGATGACCCGCTTCTCTTCCCTGGTCATCGGGCGTGGGCCGGCGGCCCCTGATGCTTGCGCAATGCTCATGATGCACTCCGTCGTTCGTTCCCCCGACGCAGCGGACCACCCACCGCGCCTCGACGCCGCCTTGCAGCGGTCTTTGCGTTGGAGTCGGACGTGGCCGACCCGCGAAGCCCTAGAAAAGACAAGTTTGATGGGGAACGAATGAGCCCACAGCCCGAAACCTTCAAGCAGGCACTTGGTCTTGCACCAAAGGGTGTAAGACTAACGACTCATTAACAAATGAGGCTCGTCTTCCGCCGCCCGCAGGCGCCCGACTCGCCTTCCGGGCGCAAGACGGATAGCCTTTCCGACCAGCGGCGATTCCGAAGGACAGGAGGGGGAGCGACATGGTCCGCATCCCGATTTTCCGTCTGGCCTGCATTGCGGGCGCTATGCTGGCGCTCGGCTCGAATGTCTTCGCCAGGCCTGCCGGCGGCCCTGCCGCGCCGGCCGGTGTCAGAGCGCCGGCTCTGGCCTCGGCCGCCCCGGGCCGCATGCTGGCCGGGCCGATGCGGCCGGTCCGCCCGGGTCTGCGCGCCCGTGGTCGCCATGTCCCGGGGTTCGCCTATGGCTACGGCCTTGGGGGTTATGGTTCGGGCTTCTACGATTCCTCGCTCAATGTCCTGCTGGGTACTGCCGCGCCGGACTACCAGTTCGAGCGTGTCGAGCCGCCGTCGATTCCGGTCGCGGTTGGCATCCAGCGCTCGCCGGCGGCGGATCCGGTGATCTACCGGATCGAGAACCGGGGTGGGCGACAGGTGGCGCGGATCATCCGGATCGGCGCCGACGGCATCGTGCCGATCGATACCGGCGATCGACGAAGCCCGGCCGGGAAGCGCTGAGCCGCTTCAGCGCTGCCGCGTCGCCGCGTAGAGCGCGATCGCGGTAGCGTTGGAGACATTGAGGCTCTTGATCGCGCCGGGCATGTCGAGCCGGGCGAGATGGTCGCAGAGTTCGCGGCTGCGCTGGCGCAGGCCCTTGCCTTCGGCACCCATGACCATGACGAGCGGACGTCGCAGAGCGACGTCGTCGAGCGAGACATCCCCCTCCGAATCGAAGCCGACGCGCAGGAAGCCGCGCTTTCCGAGCTTGTCGAGCGCATCCCCGAGATTCTTCACGGCGATCAGCGGCACATGCTCGAGCGCGCCCGAGGCCGACTTGGCGAGGACTCCGGTCGCAGCCGGCGAGTGCCGGATGGTGACGATCACGGCGGCGACAGCGAAAGCGGCCGCCGAGCGCAGGATCGCTCCGACATTGTGCGGATCGGTGATCTGGTCGAGCGCCAGCACGACCGCGTCGTCCGGCAGGGTGTCGAGATCGGGCGAGGGCAGGGGATCGCAGACGAGATAGAGCCCCTGATGCACGGCGTCGGGCGTCAGCAGGCGGTCGATCTCGGAGGGGCGGACCAGTTCGGGCGCGATCGGCAGATCGCCGATCTCCTCGCCGAGGCGCTTCAGGGCGTTCTCGGTGGCGAGCAGCTTGCGGAAACGCCGGCGCGGATTGCGCAGCGCCTCGATCACCGGATGGGCGCCGTAGAGGATCGCTTCGTCGATATCGCCCGGGCGATGCGGCGGCGGCCCGTCCTGGCGTGGGCGGAAGCCGCGGCCGGAAGGCTTGCCGGTGGGACGCGGGCGGAAAGGGGCGGGCATGGGAACTCTCGAATTGTCGAGCGACTGCCCTGCCACGATGCGCGGCGCTTGGCCAGTGCGGAGCGAGGGCAGGGGCATCGCATTCGCCACGCAGCCTCACCCCGAGTGCCTGATCGACCATTCCCTGAGCCCTCATCCTGACGAGCGCTCCTCAGGAGCGCGTCTCGAAGGAAGCCCCAGGAGGCTCGGGAGACAGCTGGAGCACCCTTCGAGACGGCCCATTCGGGCCTCCTCAGGACGAGGGCGGAGATTTGAGCCGGACACTCAGGACGAGGGCTCAACATTCCAAATATGGCTGGCCCGGGGGCGGGAGCCGGGCCGCCATTCCTTCACCGAAACATGGGAAACGACGATGACTGACGACCACGCCTTCTTCGTGATCACCGGCGGACCGGGGGCCGGCAAGACCACATTGCTGTCCGCACTCGCGGCGGAGGGTTTTGCGACCGCGCCGGAAGGCGGGCGGGCGATCATCCGCGATCAGGTGGCGATCGACGGGCCGGCGCTGCCCTGGCGTGACCGGGCCCTGTTCGCCGAGCTGATGCTGGGCTGGGACATGCGCTCACATGCCGAGGCGCGCGAGCGGGGCGGCCTCGTGTTGTTCGACCGCGGCGTGCCCGATATCGCGGGCTACCTCTCCCTGTCGGGGCTCGCGATCCCCGCGCATCTGGAGCGAGCGGCGCGCCAGATCCGCTATCGTCCCCTCGTCTTCGCGGCGCCGCCCTGGCGCGCGATCTTCGCTGGGGACGCAGAGCGCAAACAGGATTTCGCGGAAGCGGAACGCACCTTTGCGGCGGTGACCGGCGCCTATCGCGATTTCGGCTATGAGCCGGTCGAGCTGCCGCTCGCCGGCGTCGCCGAGCGTGTCGCCTTCGTCAGGGCGCGAATCGCGGCGGCAGGCTGAAGCGCTCGCATTCCGTTGCGGGCCGGTCGGCGCTATTCTGGCGACCCACTCCGTTCTCCGGGGGAGGGCTCATGGACGCGATGCCGGAAGCCGGGGCGATGCGCGCCGGTCGGACGTTGAACCATCTGACGCCGGGGCGCGAATGCGGCGATTGCGTCGCCTGCTGCGAGGTGCTGCGCATCGTCGACCCGGAGGTCGGCAAGTCGGCTGGGGTTATGTGCCGCCACAACACCGGCAAAGGCTGCGGCATCCATGCGACACGGCCGCAGATCTGCCGGAGCTGGTTCTGTCTGTGGCGGCGAATCGACGCGATGCCGGACGAGGCCCGGCCGGACCGAAGCGGCGTGATCTTCTGCCTGGAAGGCGAGGCGAGCCACCCGAATCCGTTCGCGCGCTTCTGCGTGGTGGCGCGCCCGATCGGCAAATCGCGGGCCTTACGCAGTCCGCTCGTCAGAGAGGTCATCGCGATGTTCGTGCGCCAGGGCACGCTGCCGGTCTGGCAGTACCGCCATGGCGTGCGCACGCTGATCTATCCGCCGCCCGATCTCGCCGATGCGATCGAGCGGCCGGAAACCACACCATTTCAGGCCCTGGTGCCGGCGGCGAAGGCTTGGCTGCGGCGATACGGGGCGGCACGAGCGGTGGATTGAAATGCGCCTTGTCGCGGATCGATCGTTTTAGGCGTTGACAGGCGGGCGCCCTCTCACCATAAGTCCGGCCGCGCCTGCCGCCCTTCACAAAAGTGAAACAGCGGCTGCGGCCGGCCTTCGGGCCAGCCAGCGAAAAGGCGGGGGAATGTCCCGAGCGGCAAAGGGGGCGGACTGTAAATCCGCTGGCTATGCCTTCGCAGGTTCGAGTCCTGCTTCCCCCACCACCTTCGCCCTGCGGGACGAAGCAGGCGCGCCTTCCTAAAAGACGCGCCGAACGACCAGGCGGTGACAGCGCAGTGCTTTCACCGCGACGTCCGCGGCCCTTGCCGGCAGCTGGCGATGACGGGTTGACACCGGGCCGCGCGATGCGGAACTTGTCGCCCTGCGCGGGTGTAGCTCAATGGTAGAGCAGCAGCCTTCCAAGCTGAATACCCGGGTTCGATTCCCGGTACCCGCTCCAATTTCCCTCCCGATGATCCAGATTTGCGCGCCGCGCCGCGACGATGGCCGTTTCGCGGTGATGCCGCGAGCGTGAGGGCCGGCCGAATCGAGGCAGATTGCGTCCGCCGGGCAACCGCAGCACCATGATCGCGCGGCGCGCCCGTACGGCCGATATCGGCATTTCAAGACTTCAGAGCGGACGGCACTATAAGGGAGGCGGGCATGGCCGGCGACCTGGACTTGCTGATCGGAAAATGGACCGTGAAGGTCAAAGGCTGGACCTGGGAATACGAGTTCTCCCAGGACGGCAAGGGCGCATGGCGCGAGAGCGGCGGCTCGGACAATGGCTCAGGCAGCTGGTCGGCCAACGCCAAGATGGTGAACATCGCCTGGAAGGATTCCGCGACCCGCGAAAGCTGGTTACGACCGCTGACCCCCAGCACTGACCGCACTTGGTATGATTCGAGCTATTATCGCGGCAAATACAAGATCCTGAAGGCCGCGACCCCCGGCTTTGCCCCGCCATCGCCGCTGATCCTGGCCCAGCCTCCGGAGGTCTACCAGAAGAGCCTGTATTGCTGGGCTGCTGGCGCGGCGTCTTGGCGGCGCGTCAAGAACCGGGGCTCGGAAAAGGTCGACGACCTCGTCGCCGAATATGGCGGCTATCTCAATTCCGACGGCTCGTTGCCCGAAGGCGAGCCGGACGACCCGACGGCACAGAAGGGCGGGATGAAGGCCGTCTTCGGCAAGCTGGGCATCGGCATCCAGAGCCTGCCGCGGAAGGACTTCACCTATGACTACGTCTTCGGGAAGCTGAAGGCCAACGGCCATTTCCTGCTGATGGCGACCTCCTTCGGCGAGATGGGCCATACCTATGTGGTCTATGGCGTCGGGCAGCCGTCGCAGGAGCATTTCAGCGTCTTCGACCCGCTGCAGGGCCATGGCTACAAGAACAAGAAGTTCAGCGAGCTCAGCGGCGACTCCGTCTATGTCGGCTTCGGCATGTGATGCGGGCCGATCCCGGCTGCGCCCGCCTCGACCGAGCCGAGGCAGGCAGTCTGGCAGCTCGCGCGCTCAGGCCTCGGTGGCTTGCGCCTTGTGGCCGTCGAGATGGCCGAGATCGCGGGCCGGGTCGAGCCGGTCGCGGACGCGCTGCTTGAGCTGCTTCACATCGGGGAAGCCGCCATCGACCGTCCGGTCCCAGATCAGCTCGCCGTCATAGTGGATCTGGAAGATGCCGCCGGTGCGCGGGATCAGCACGACCTCGCCGAGATCCTGGCCAAAGGTCTGGAGCAGCTCCTGCGCCATCCAGGCCGAGCGCAGCAGCCAATTGCACATGCTGCAATAGGTGAAGGCGATGCGGGGCAGGGGCTTGGGGGCGGATGTGGTGACGGTCATGGCGGAGGCTCCGGGGACGCGAGGTGGCGCTGGTGGCGCCGTTTTGCGCCTGCGGGCCTCGCTTGCCAAGCGGCCGGGCGCGGCTCCGGACGGGGAAAGGAGCGGCCACCGCAAGGGCGTGACGGCACGGCGTTGCGGGACGGGGCGATCGGGCAGGCCGGAGCGCTTGCATCACGCGGCAAAAACCCCTAATTCCACCGCGCTTTCCGGCCCCCAGCGGCCGCCTTCGAGGATAAAGGTGTCATGGCCAAAGAGAAGTTCTCCCGCACGAAGCCGCACTGCAACATCGGCACGATTGGTCACGTTGACCATGGCAAGACGTCTTTGACGGCGGCGATCACGAAGGTTCTGGCGGAGGCTGGCGGCGCTTCGTTCACGGCTTATGACCAGATCGACAAGGCTCCTGAGGAGAAGGCGCGCGGGATCAC
>NZ_JBSHIO010000009.1:0-185039 GCF_053618995.1 Allobosea sp. NPDC055594 | reverse complement strand
CTCAAGACCCTCAAAGGCCTCACGCCCTACGAGCTCATCTGCAAACGCTGGACCATCGAGCCCGAAACGTTCAAGCTCAACCCGATCCATCAAATGCCGGGACTAAACGACTCGGGGCGGCAGTTTAACACGCTGTGCCCGCATGGCTCGCTCGACTACAGGCTTCCTGCCCCGGAGCTCTTCATCCCCCGATGACCACGCGGCGGCTGCACGATCCAGACCGGCTGCGCCGCCCGTGCAGGCGCCGAGGCCAGCCGTCCACCAGCAGTCACCTTGGATCTCTCGGTGGGCGCGGATCGTGTCGCGCTTGGAACGCCTTTCTGGGAGATGGCGAGCGCCGTAATCCGCGTTCCCTGACCAGCTGAAGCGCCTCGATCTCGAACTACCGCCAAATCCTCTGTGCTGCATACGCCCCGCGGGCTTCATGAAGCCTGGCCGGATGTCCGCGAAGCCGGCGGCAGGCCGGCGGGACGCTGTCTTTTTCTGCGGGGGCACTATGGTGAGACTGGGCATCGAGGCCCGCTTCCCAGGCAAGGATCGGTAGAATGACCAACCCCGCCACATCTTCCGGCCCGGCCAGGACCGGCCTCGCCATGCTCCCCACCCCTTTCGAGGAGATGCCGCGCCTGTCGCAGGCGCTCGGGCGGGGCGGTGCTGCGCCTTCGCTCTTCATCAAACGCGACGACTGCACGGGCTTCGCCGGCGGCGGCAACAAGGCCCGCAAGCTGGAATTCCTCGTCGCCGAAGCGTTGCAGCAGGGCGCCGATATGCTGGTGACCATCGGCGCGCTGCAATCGAACCACGCCCGTCAGACCGCTGCGGCCGCGGCGCGGCACGGTCTCGGCTGCGTCCTCTTGCTGACCGACTCGGTGGCCAACCGCGGCGAGGCCTATCGCACGAACGGGAACCAGCTGCTCGACCGGATATTCGGCGCGCAGATCCGTTTCCTCGCTGTGGGTGAGGACAGCACGGCGGCGGCCGCGGCGACGATGGCGGCATTGGCCGCGCAGGGGCGCAAGCCCTATCTCATCCCGGTCGGAGGCTCTAACGGTCTCGGCAGCTTCGCCTATCGCGAGGCGCTTCTGGAGCTTGCGGCGCAGGCCCGCGAGAAGGGCTGTTCCCTCGACCATATCGTCGTGCCGACCGGGAGCGGCGGCACCCATGCCGGCATCCTTGCCGGCGTCGCGGAGGCCGGGTTGTCCTGCCGCGTGCATGGTATCAGCGTCTCGCGCTCTGCCGAGGAGGCGGGAGCCATCGTCGCCGGATTGGTCCAGGAGATCTTCGCTCTCGAAGGCCGCGAGAGAGGTGCGGTGGCGGGGCTCGAGGTCGACGATTCCCAGATCGGTTCGGGCTATGGCCAGCCGACCGCCGCCATGATCGAGGCTGTCGAGCTGGTTGCCCGCACCGAGGGGATTCTGCTCGATCCCGTCTACACCGGAAAGGCGATGGCCGGCCTGCTCGCGCTCGTCCGGAGCGGCGCCATCGCTCCGACGGAGACCATCGTCTTCTGGCACACCGGCGGCGCCCCCGGCCTCTTCGCCTATCCGGAGGTTTTCCAGGGATAGGCGGAAACCTCGTCGCCGTGGCGCGCCAAATCCCGACTGCCGATGCCGGATGTCCGGCACATGAAGCATCCCGGCAGGTTGCCGGGGGCGGTCGGTCTCGCGGAGGTCCTGGCTGAAGCCCATGGCTATGGCGGTCATATTTTTCTTCTATAGTAGAATTTCTACGAGCGAGTGCTAGCATTCCCCTGCTTCCGGCCCGCCAGCCCGGGCCGGAAGCCAAGGCCACAAGGCCGGCCGATCGGCGACCGAAACGGTCCAGGGGAGGATTTCACCATGACCATGCCTGCGCTGCGCTCTTCGTTCCTGGCTGCGGCGATGATCGCCTGCATCTTGCCGGCGGGCGCCAATGACAAGCCGTTCCGCATAGGCGTCATCGACGACATGTCCGGCACCTTCTCGGATAATGGCGGCCCCGGCACCGCGCTGTCGGTTCGCATGGCCGTGGAGGATTTCGGCGGTTCGGTGCTGGGCCGGCCGATCGAGGTCGTGGTCGCCGATCACCAGAGCAAGCCCGATATCGGCTCGGCGCAGGCGCGCCAGTTCATCGACGAGCGTGGCGTCAGCGTCATCCTGCCCGGCGGCTCGAGCTCGGTCGGCCTCGCCGTGCAGGCGGTGGCGCGCGAACGAGAGATCACCACCCTGGTCAGCGGCGGCTACGCCCCGAACTTCACCGGCAACCAGTGCTCGCCTTATGGCACGCAATGGGCGCCCTCGACGGCGGAACTCGCCAATGCGGTCGCCAAGGGCGTCGTCGACGAGGGCGGCAACAAATGGTTCTTCCTCACCGCCGACTATGTCTTCGGCCACAATCTCGCGGCCGATGCCGGGAAGGCGGTGAAGGCCGCTGGCGGCCAGGTGGTGGGCGAGGCCCGCCACCCGCTCGGGACGGCCGATCTGTCCTCGCCGCTGCTGACTGCCCAGTCCTCGGGCGCGAACGTCGTCGGCCTCGCCAATGCCGGCCCGGACCTCGTGAACTCGCTGAAGCAGATGCGCGAATTCGGCGTCAAGGCGAAGCCTGCGACGATGCTGGTCTACGAGAACAACGTCGTCGCGCTCGGATTGCCGGCGGCGCAGGGGCTGAAGCTCTCCGCCCCGTTCTACTGGGACATCAACGAGGCGACGCGCGCCTGGGCCAAGCGTTACATGGCGCGCTTCGACAACAAGGTCCCGACCATGGGCCACGCGCTCGCCTACGTCGCGACCACGCATTACCTCAAGGCGGTCAAGGCGCTCGGCAGCGACGACGCCAAGGGCATCGCCAGGAAGATGCGCGAGCTGCCGATCACCGGCGACATGATCCAGAAGGCGCAAATCCAGGACAATGGCCGCGTCGTCATGGACATGCATCTGTTCGAGGTGAAATCCCCGGCGGAATCGAAGAGCCCGGCCGATCTCTACAAGGTCCTGGCGACGCTGCCGAGCGAGGGCCTGTTCACCCCGGCCGAACAGAGCGGCTGCCAGCATCTCTACAAGCCCTGAGCCCGGCCGATCACCCTGGCGCGTCGGCATGTGCCGGCGCGCCCATCCCGTCAGCCTCGCGACGAAACGGACAGCCAGCACGATGACCAGCAAGACGGCACCGGCGCTCGAGCGCTTTTTCATGCATGTCGACGGCAAGGATCGCGAGGCCGTCGACGGCGGCTGGCTGGAGACCAAGAACCCCTATACCGGCAAGCCCTGGGCCCTGATCCCGCGCGCCAGCGCCGCCGATGTCGACCTCGCCGTCAGG
Organism: Allobosea sp. NPDC055594; assembly: GCF_053618995.1. Taxonomy (NCBI): domain Bacteria; kingdom Pseudomonadati; phylum Pseudomonadota; class Alphaproteobacteria; order Hyphomicrobiales; family Alloboseaceae; genus Allobosea; species Allobosea sp. NPDC055594. The sequence goes on along the minus strand of NZ_JBSHIO010000009.1, from coordinate 181,745 downwards.
GCCGCGCATGAAGCCTTCAGCAGCGGGCCCTGGTCGCGGATGAGCGCCAGCGATCGCGGCGTGCTGATGTTCCGCCTCGCCGACCTGATCGCCGCCAATGCCGAGCGCCTCGCCGATCTCGAGGTTCGTGACAATGGCAAGCTGCGCGTCGAGATGCTCGGCCAGATGCGCTATCTGCCGCGCTGGTTCCAGTATTATGGCGGGCTCGCCGACAAGATCGAGGGCCATGTCACGCCGATCGACAAGGCCAATATGTTCCACTACGTCGCCTATGAGCCGCTCGGCGTCGTCGGCGCGATCACGCCCTGGAACTCGCCGCTGCTGCTCACGGTCTGGAAGCTCGCCCCGGCGCTGGCGGCCGGCAACACCGTCGTGGTCAAGCCCTCGGAATTCGCCTCGGTCTCGATGCTGGAGCTGGCGAAGCTGTTCACGCAAGCCGGCTTCCCGCCCGGGGTCGTGAATGTCGTCACGGGACTGGGGCAGGAGGCCGGCGAGCCGCTCGTCGAGCATCCGCTGGTGGCGCGCATCGCCTTCACCGGCGGCAATGCCGGCGGGCGCAGGATCTACGAGGCCGCCGCCCGCCAGTTCAAGCGGGTCTCGCTCGAGCTCGGCGGCAAGTCGCCCAACATCGTCTTCGCCGACGCCGATATCGACGCGGCGGTGAAGGGCGTTATCTCCGGCATCTTCGCCGCGGGCGGCCAGACCTGCATGGCCGGCTCGCGGCTCCTGCTGCAGGCCTCGATCCATGATCGCTTCCTGGACAGGCTGGTCGAAAGAATGCGCGAGGCGCGCCTCGGCGATCCAAACGATTCCGAAACCGATATCGGTCCGGTCGCGACCGAGCAGCAGCTCGCCAAGGTGCTCGACTATATCGAGATCGCCCGCCGCGACGGTGCGCGCTGCGTCCTCGGCGGAGAGCGCAGCACGCGTCCCGGCTGCACGCAGGGCTGGTTCGTCGAGCCGACCATCTTCGCTGGCGTCACCAACACGATGCGGATCGCGCGCGAGGAGGTCTTCGGGCCGCTGCTCAGCGTGCTCAGCTTCGAGACCGAGGAGGAGGCGATCGCTCTCGCCAACGACACGCCCTTCGGGCTCGCGGCTGGGGTCTGGACCACCGATCTCGGCCGCGCCATGACCCTGCCGAAGAAGCTCAAGGCGGGTACGGTCTGGGTCAATGCCTATCGCGTGGTCAGCTATCTCGCGCCGTTCGGCGGCTTCAAGGAATCCGGGATCGGGCGCGAGAACGGCCAGGCCGCGATCATGGAATATCTCGAGCCGAAGAGCGTCTTCATCAACGCCAGGCCCGCGATCTCGAACCCGTTCACCCTGCAATAGCCGGCAGGCCTGCCCGCCGCGGCGTGAGCTGGCAGAGCGCCGGTCAAGGGCGGCGGACGATCACGCAGTAATAGCTGCAGCGTTCGTCCGTCTCGTTGATGAAGCGATAGGGCTCGCGGATCTGGAAATAGAAGCTGTCGCCGGCGGCGAGCCGGTGCACCATCGCGCCGATCTCCACCGAGAGCCGGCCTTCCTGGATGATCAGGTGCTTCTCGACGCTGCCCTCATAAGTCGGCAGCCAGCCTGAGGACATGCCGGGCGGAATGACGTGGAGCAAGAGCTCGACCCCGCTTTCGGCATGGGCCGGGGAGAGCACATGCCGCTCGAAGCCGGTCTCGCTGTCGCGAAAGCTCAGCCGCTGATCGACGCGCCGCGTCGCCACCGGAGCGGCGTCGCTCTCCGCGCCCATCAGCCCGGAGAGCGAGGTGCCGAGCCCGCGCGCGATCCGGGTGACCACGGCGAGGGTCGGGTTCTTCTCGCCGCGCTCGACCTTGGACAGCATGGCCCGGCTGACGCCGGAGCGTTCGGCGAGACCGTCCAGTGTCAGCGCCGCCGCCTTGCGCAGCCGCCTTACGCGCGGGCCGAGTTCGAGAACGGGGCCCGGCTTGTCGTCGGCGCGGCGAGCATCCGCCGACAGCGCTTCGTCCGGTCGATCGGAGGCGCTGCCGGACGCCGCGCCCGGCCGGTCGAACCGGGGGGACTCAGGCCTGTTCAGCCGCATCGATCATGCTCTTCGTCGGTTCTCTCTTCGCTGCCGGCCGGTTTATCGCATGCCTTGCACCGGCGATAAACGGTGGTGCGCTCCGGTCGCCCGCCTTCAGGGGCCGCTTCCCTTGAGCTCGAGCAGGAAATAGGTGGTCGGGCCGCTCGGCAGGTCGTTGCTGAGCCGGAAGGCGACGGGACCGCTGCTGCTGACGGCCGGCGGCTTCACGCTGCCGTCGAGGCCGATCGGCGAGAGCTGCCATTGCCGGGCGCTCCGGTCGAGCCTGATGTCGACATGCCCTTTGCGGATTCGGACGGGCAGCCTGCCGAAATCCTCGATCACCTTCTGCTCCCTGTCGCGGAAGACCATGTCGGTGTTGCGGGCGTCGGTGGCGAAGATCAGCAGGAAGCGGCTGCCCTTGGCCAGCGATGCCGGCTTGTCGAGCGAGGAGATCGCGATCAGCCCGTCTCCCTCCGAGCCGTCGATGCTAAGACTCTTGAGCTTGACCGGCAGGCTCGCCGAGGCGAAGGCGACGGCCTCCGTCGCCGGCGTCGTCAGGCGCAATTGCCGGTCGCGGCGGTTCAGAAGGAGCTCGCCCGTATCGCTCTGGAAGAGGCCGGCGGCGAGCTTCGTCGCATTCTCGGCCGGGAGAAGGCGGCTCGCCCGCAGCTTCTCGACGATCGCCTCGGGCCGGTTGGCGCCGCGCGGCTGGAGGACGGCGATCCGGTCGCCGATCCGGTCGGCAGCCTCGAGTCCGATCCTGCCGAGCAAGGCGAGTTCCGTCAGATTCTCGGGCTCGCGGGCCTGCATGTCCGGGCCAAGATCGGCCTCGCCACGGACCGCGAACGGAATGGCGAGCCGCGCGGCCGCGACGTCGCCGCGCCTGAACAGCAGGGCGGCGAGCGTTTCCCCGGCGCGCGCGACCGGGTCGAGCGCGATCGCATAGGGCAGCATGGCCCGCTTGTGCGGATAGGGTTCGCCATAGGACAGCGCGATCGGGCCGTGCGCGTGCCTGCAGAGCGCATCCCAGCCCTGCAGCGCAGCATAGGCCGGGAAGACCAGGCCGCCCTCATAGCGATAGCGGTTCCAGAACAGATGGTCGTATTCGCTGATGACGAAGGGCTTGCCGAGCCAGCGCGCCGCCGCGGCCATGCGCATGGAGTTGGCGGCATCGCCGAGGGAGCTTTGCTGGAGGAGCTTGCTGCCCGGCGCATAGCCGCTCGCCCAGTCGTGATAGGTGTTCATCGTCACGACATCGAGCCCGCGCCGGCTCAGCGCGGCCTGCACGGTCGGCCAGTTGTTGTAGGTGCTGATCAGCCCCTTGTAGCCGAAGCTGCGCAGCGCCTCGCTCATCTTCGCCGCCGAGGCGGTCTCGATCTCGGTGAAGAAGGCCTGGAGATCGCGCAGGCGCGGACTGTCGGCATAGCGGTCGGCCGGCAGCCGGATCGAGCCGTTCTCCAGCTTCTCGGTCCAGCCGAGGCCGCCCCAGGCCTTGGCGAGCGCCGCGCTGGAGGGGTAGTGCCGCGCCAGCCAGGCGTTGAACGGTGCCGCGAACATCGGGTCATAGGGCGCCTTGCCACGCCGATCGTGGACGACGCTCTCGAATTCAAGATTGTTCTCGTTGACGAGGATCACCAGCGCCAGGGCATCGTCATGGATCGGCGCGACCCCGGTATAGGGATTGACGCGGGTGAAGAATTTTTCGGTGAACTGCTTCCAGTGCGCAAAGGCGCTGTCGTCGAGATGCAAGGCGAGCTTGAGCGTGCCGCCGGGGTCCCAGCGATCGTCATGGCCGCCATAGGCCCCGCGCCAGGAGGAGAGCCCGTCGATCATCCAGTAGATGCCGTTCCGCTTCAGCGCGGCCAGGAAATAGTGGATGCGGTCGAGCGTCTCCGGGTCGAAGTCGAAATCGGTCTTCCGGCCGAACATCAGGCTGCCGTCGACGAAATGCAGGCGTGCCAGATTGTAGCCGTGCAAGGCCAGTTGCCTGGCATAGCGGTCGGCATTGGCGCGGTCGGGGAAGCCGCCGGAAGCCGGGCTCCAGGCCAGTGAGGCGCAGGACAGGCGCGCCGGCTCCCCTGGCGCATTCGCATAGGCGAGTCGGCCATCGGCGTTGGCGATCAGGCGCCGGCTCGGCTCGATCTTCGCGTTCGGCAGGATGGCGGAGAAATCCAGCGGGCTACCGGGGCGTAGCTCCAGCGAAATCTCGCGGACGGGCAGCCATTCTTCGGCCTGCACGCGCGCCCCCGTCCAGCCGAGCGCAGCCGAGAGCGCCAGTGCAAGCCGCAGCAGCCGTGTCATCGATCGCTCCCGATGACGCGGCTTTCGATCGGAGCATCTGGTTCCAGGCGCTGGCGCAGGAAGCCGGCGGGCAGTGCTGCCGCGTGGAAGAACCAGGCGACGACGGTGTAGAGCCCCATGCCCAGCCCGCCCTTGCGCCAGCTCATCAGCGCCACGATGCCGGCGAGCAGGGCGAGGACCAGCCCGAGAGCGAGCCCCTTCTGCGGCAGCAACAGCAGGAGCCCGATCGAGAGCGCCCACCAGAGATACACCGCCCCCCAAAGCCGAAGCTCCGGCAGTTCACGCAGGAGCTGGAAGAAATACGGCCTCCCGAGCGAGGCGCGCAGCAATTCGCCGATGCCGTGGAGATATTTGTTCCGCCAGCGCCGCATCAGCAGCTTGTAGGAATTCAGCGTATGCCCGAAATGCTGGACGAAGCGCCGGTCCAGCCGGTGGAGTTGCCAGCCGGCATCGCGCAGGCGGATGCCGAGGTCGAATTCCTCATAGCCGTGCAGGTTGCGGTCCGAGAGATAGCCGGTTTGCTCGATCGCGCTGCGCCGGTAGAGGCCGCCGCCATTCATCCGGTCGAGCGGCCCGATCCGGTTTTCCGGCGCGTGCCGCTGCACCCGGCGGGCATATTCGAGATTGGCGGTCTGCATCTCCTCGACATGGCCGGTGACCCCTGCGACCTTGGGGTTCCTCTCCAGGAAGCGGATTGCGTCACCGAGGAAACCGAGGTCGAGCAGCATGTCGCCGTCCAGCAGGCAGAGATAATCGCCGCGCGAATGCTGGAAGCCGAGCTGTGGCCCGATCCCGCAACTCGGGCGCGCCGGTGGCACGATCTGGGCGATCACCACCGGGTAGCGCGAGGCGATCTCGACGGTGCGGTCCGAGGAGCCGCTATCGGCGATGACGACTTCGCCCGGGATCTCGCCGAGCGCGGAAAGTGCGCTCTCGATGGTCGCGGCGATGCGCTTTTCCTCGTTCAGCGTCTTGATGATGATGGAAACGGCCAAGCGGGCCTCCAATATCGCAGCGATCGGCAGGGTGGCGTCAGAAGTCGGTGAGCAGCCGGCTCCAGCTCTCCGAGGCCAGCCCGCCGATATAGATGTCGTTGCGCAGTGCGGCGTCGGTGATCTCGGCATGACGCGTCACCAGGCAGAAATAGCCGCGATGCTTGAAGCTGAGCCAGCGCTGCCGGGAAATCGCGTTCATCATGAAGGGCTGCGAAATCCCGCTGGCCGCGGCGTAGCCTTCGGCATCCAGGCTGGAGAACATCTGGCCGACGACCTCGAATTCGCGACCGGCGGCGCAGAGCAGGTTCAGAACCGTGGCCTCCCGGCCTTTTCGGCCGAAATAGAGAAAGGCGCCGATCGACTGCTCCCTGCCGTCGAGCACGATCCTGAAGTTCAGCGTGCCGAGCCGGCCGTTCAGCGAAGCGACGCCCACCAGCCAGTCGAACTCGGCCTTGCTCCAGACCGGGCGGACCTGAAAGCGCTGCATCATCGGCTCGGCGCAGGCGAGGAACTCGTCGGGTGTGGCGGGGATCGTCCGGCAGTCCGGTATGGCTGCCGGGGTGATCGAGCGTCTGCGCCGGCGCAACGTCCGGTCGAGCCAGCCGAGCGGGGTGACGACGGCCCGCGAGCCCAAGGCTGGGGCTGCGCGGCTGCAGGCGAGGGCTGCTGCTGTCGCTGGCCTGAAGGCGCGACGCCATTCCAGGCTCTGGATCGGGAGCACGTTGCCTCCGCCGGCAATCCAGTGGTCGGCGCTGACCGGCGAAGAATTGTCCGAGAAGCACATGTCCTGCCGCGCGGCGCGCATCTGGCGCGCCAGGCGGGCGGCCCCTGCCGCGCCTTCGGCCCCGTCGGCCATGAAGGCACACAGGAGCCGCGCTATGATCGGGCGACCATGTGCGCTGAATTCCATCGGTACGGCGAGGATCGCGCTGGCCACGCCATTCTCGCCCTCATGCACCATGCTGCCATTCTCCGGCCGATAATGCGGACTGCCGAAGAAGATCGTTTCCAGATAGGGGGCAAGCTCGGGCGCGACCTTGTCGCTGTTCCGGAACGCCTTGCTGAACAGCCGGGCGACAGTCGAAATATCGCCGCGCACCATCGGTCGCACGCCCGCTGCACGGACGGCTGCGCCGCCGGGGCTCGCTGCGATGGGTGCGCAATTGGGCTCAGCTCCCATGGGCCATCCCGGTTCGGGGCTCTCGGGCCAAGGCCCGTTCCCGATCCTGGCGCACGACCCGCTGCAAGGCGCTCCAGGCTGCGATCACCATGGCGATTTCGATGACATAGAAGGAGACGAAGGTGCCCGCGGGCGGCGCATACCAGGTCGCGAGCGCGGCGAGTGCCGCGCCGAGCACGCTGCCGATGCCCATCACGGCGGCGCGGGTCGACTGATGGCCCGAGGCTCCCAGCGCCTCGGCCGCCACGGCCCAGATCGCCAGCGGGATGACCGCCCAGCAGAGGGCCCGGACGAAGGAGACGAGCGAGACATAGTCCCGGCCGAACAGGAGAGGCAGGATCGGGGCCAGCACGAACACGGCCACCGCTGCGGCGGTGCTGATCAGCGTGGCGGCGACCAGGACCTTGCGAACCCGCGGCATGGCGTGCTGCAGGCCTTCCGCCGTCGCCCGCGCCGAGCCGGGATAGACGAGCCGATTGAGCGCCTCGACGGAAAGATAGCTGCTCTCCAGCATGCGGCGGGCGACGCTGTAGCTCGCGACGATCTCCGGGCTCGCGACGAGGCTGAGCACGAGCAGATCTGCATTCTGGCGCACGGCGCGCAGGATGAAGGGAACGCTGAAGTAGAGGCCGAGCGGCAGCTCCTCGCGCACGATCCGATAGCGCGGCCGGCCGAGCCTGGCGAGCGCGCGCCAGCAGGCGAGGGCGACGAGGACATGGCAGGCGAATTGCCAGAGTGCCCAGGAGGCAACGCTGGCGACCCCGAAAACGAGGCAGGCGAGGACGGCGGCGGCGGTCCGGGCCAGGGCGAAGCCGACAACGACCATATTGGCCGAGGCGAAATCGGAATGGGCGATGAAGATCTGCTCCGCCAGAACGATCACGCGCACCAGGACGATATTCGTCACCAGCATCAGCGTGATGACGGCGGCATTGGTTGCCGGGTCGGGGGAGAGAGTGAAGAAGAAGGGCAGCAGGGCGGCGCCGATCACGACCAGGGCGACGCCGCTCGCCGCGGTGAGGATCAGATTGTGGCCGAGCATGTCGGGATAGATCGCCCGATCGCGCGCGACGCGGCGAACGAGGCATTCCATCGCGCCGAGCCCACACATATGCACCGCGATGTTCGAGATCGCGGTGATCGCGACGAACAGGCTGAATTCGTGGACGCCGAGAAAGCGGGCCAGGATCGCGAAGGTCAGGAGCTGTGCGGCCGAGCTGATGATCAGGCTGCCGCCCGAGGCGGCATAGGACAGCAGCATCGGGAGCAGGGCTCCGCGCATGCCCGATCCTTTTGCGTTGCCCGGAGCCATCCTCTCCCGCCTTCGAAAATCGACCGAACGGGGCCGCCCCGCTGGAACTAGCATCGACGGGGCATCAGTAGCAGGCAAAAATAAGGGCGCAGTTAACACCGGCAGGCGTGTTTCAGCAGGTGTTTACCGGAATGCCGCTAGCCTGCCGGTGTGATCATCCGACCAGTGCGGGAAGGAGCCCCGATGACGGGCAGAGCAGTCGACCTTGCGGGCCAGAGCGGGCCTCGCATGCAGCGCTTCATGAGTATCGAGCTGGAACTCGCTCCCGACGTCCTCGTGCCCCGGCAGGAGACCGAGCTGCTCGGGGCATGCGCCGTCGAGCGCCTGCGCGAGGGCCCGCCCGGGCCGTTGGTGGTCGACATGTGCTGCGGCTCCGGCAATCTCGCTTTGGCGATCGCAACCGAAATCCCGACCGCCCGCATCTGGGGGGCGGATCTGACCGACGGCACGGTGGCGCTCGCCCGCCGCAATGCCGAGCGCCTCGGCGTGCAGGATCGGGTGTCCATCCGCCAGGGCGATCTGTTCGATGCCTTGGCTGGTGAGGGGCTGGCCGGCAAGGTCGACATGATCGTCTGCAATCCACCCTATATCTCGACCTCGCGCCTGGAGGGCGAGAGCGCGCATCTGCTCGCGGCAGAGCCGCGCGAGGCCTTCGATGGCGGGCCCTATGGCATCTCGATCCATCAGCGCGTGATCCGCGACGCCGTCGACGTCCTGAAGCCGGGAGGCTGGCTGCTGTTCGAGTTCGGCGAGGGCCAGGATCGTCAGGCCGCGGCGCTGATCGCGCGGGCCAGGGCCTATGAGCCCGTGCGTTTCGCGACGAACGAGGCCGGCACGCCGCGGGTCGCGCTGGTCCGCAAGCTGGCCGCCGCGCCGGCATCCGGCGAGACGGCGGGGCGGCCGGCATGAGCCTGGTTCGTTCCCTGGAGACAGCCGATATTCCGGCGGTTGCGGGGCTGTTCCAGCGGGTGTTCCGGGACAGCGATGCGCCGCCACCAGCGGCGCTCGTCACCTATCTGAGACGGCACTATCTCGAAGCGCCGGGTTGCGATCCTGAGATCGCGCCGCTGGTCCATGTTTCCGGCGAGGGTGAGATTTCCGGCTTCATCGGCGTGAACGCGCTGCCGATGAGCCATGAGGGTCGCAAGCTGAAGGCCGCGATCTGCGGCTCGCTGATGGTCGAGCGGCGGGGCAGCGATCCGATGGCCGGCGCCAGGCTGCTGAAGACCTTCCTGGCCGGGCCGCAGGACCTTTCCTTCAGCGAGACGGCGAGCGAGGTCTCGGCGCAGATGTGGGCAAGGCTGCGTGGCGTGGCGCTGCCGCAATACAGCCTCGACTGGGTCCGTACCATCCGGCCCTCGGCCTTCATGCTCGCACTGGCATCCGAGCGGGTTGGTGCGGCGCGCCTGCTTTCCCCGCTCGCCGGGCTGGTCGATCGCCGCTTGCGCCGGAAGATGCAGGAGAATGAGCTGCGCTGGTCCGGCGTGCCGGAGGACTGGACCGTGAAGGGCGGCCTCAAGGTCGTCGAGATCGACCAGCCCGGCTTTGCTGCCCTGGTCGAGCCGCTGACGCGGCAATTCGCGCTCCGCCCGGACTGGAGCGCCGAGCAGCTCGCCCACATCATCGCCGAGGCGGCCAGGAAGCCGGAACAGGGCGAAGCGGTGTTCGCCTCGGTCCTCACGCCTGGCGGCGCGCCGATCGGTGCCTTCTTCTACCATCTGCGCCATGGCGGGATCGCGCGCGTCCTGCAGATCCTGACCGCGCCGGGCCAGGCCGGTCCCGTGATCGACTGCCTGATCGGGCATGCGGCGCGGCGCGGGGCGGCCGGCTTGCGCGGCCGTACGCAGCCCGCTTTGCTCGAGGCGATGCTCGGGCGCCGCATCGCCTTCACCCATCTCGCCTCGACCGTGGTGCATGCGCGCGAGCCGGCGCTGGTCGACGCCTTCCTGGCCGGCCGTGGTTTCTTCAACGGGCTGGCGGGCGAGAGCTGGAGCCGGCTGGTCGGCGGGCGCTTCGAATAGGGCGCGGAGCCGGCGCGAAGGTCAGGCGCGCCGACGGTTCCGGTCTCAGCCGGCGATCTCCGTCACCGGCTGCACCAGTTGCGGTTCGAGATGCAGATAGCGCGTCGCCCGCCGCTTGGCGGCGATATCGGCAAAGACGCGCTCGACCTCGACCGTGCTCAGCTTCGCGGCCGCGGCGACCTGCTCGGCCGGGAGGCCGTTATTGAGGCCGTAGAGGCACAGGTCCATGCGGTCATAGGGCAGGGAGAAATAGAACTCCTCCTGCGTCTGCTCGAGCGAAAAAGTATCGGTCGTCGGCGGCCGGCGGCGGATCTCCTCGGGAATGCCGAGATCGGCGGCGAGCGCATAGACCTGGCTCTTGTAGAGATGCGCGATCGGCTTCACATCCGCCGCGCCGTCGCCGTTCTTGACGAAGAAGCCCTGGTCGTATTCGAGCCGGTTCGGCGTGCCGAGCACGGCGAAGTTGAGCCGGTCGGCATGATAGTACTCGACCTGCTTGCGGGTGCGCTGCTTCATATTGGTGGCGGCGACGATACCGAGATAGACCGTGGGCGGCATGCGCAGCTTGGTCCGATTGCCCTGCGGATCCTCGACCACCAGCGAGGAGATGTTGTAGCCCTCGCCGGCGAGCGCGTTGGCGATTACGATCTTCGAACCCCAGCCGGGTCCGTATCCCGGCACCAGCTCGCGGATGAACGCGTCGCGCCGCTCATAGCAGCCCATCGCCTGCAGCGTCGGCCCGATATCCTCGACCACGGCGGCGACGCCGAAGGTCTCGGCGACGAGCCGGCCGAGCCTGAGGCTCTCGGGATCGGAATCGTTCTCCGGCATGAACAGACAGAAGACGTTCTTGGCGCCGACCGCGCGCACTGCCAGCGCCACCGAGACGCTGGAATCGATGCCGCCTGACAGGCCGAGCACCAGTCCGCGCTTGCGCATGCCGCGCAGTTGCGCGCGCAGGCCCGTGACGATCCGCTCGATCTCGGCAGCGCCGTCGATCTTCAGCGTCTCCGCCGAGAAGGCGAGGCTTTCAGGGGCAGGGGCGATGTTCATTCGGCAGCTCCAAGCGTCTCGGCGGCCAGCCTGCGGCTGACCTTGCCGGTATCGGTCTTCGGCAGCTCGCTGCGGAATTCCACGATCTTCGGCACCATGAAGTCCTCGAGATGGGCGGCGCAGTGGCGGATGATGTCGCGCTCGCTCAGGCTCTCGTCGGAGCGCACCACAAGCGCCGCGATGGCATGGCCGAGCACCGGGTCGGCAACGCCCATCACCACGGCCTCCGCGATGCCGGGATGGGCATGCAGGACGGTCTCGACCTCCTTGGGGGCGACCTTCTCGCCGCGCGTCTTGATGATGTCGTCCTTGCGGCCGACGAAGTAGAGAAAGCCATCCTCGTCGGTGCGGAAGAGATCGCCGGTATGCAGGCGCTTCTCCCAGGGGTGCGGGCCCGGACGCAGCATCTGCGTGGTCGCGGCGTCGTTGCGCCAGTAGCCCTGCATGACATGCGGGCCGCGGATGACGAGCTCGCCGGCGACGCCGGGCTGCACGCGATTGCCTTCGTCGTCGACGACCAGGGCTTCGGTGTTCGGGATCGCGATTCCGACCGAGCCGGGCCGGCGGTCGAGCTCTTCCGGCGGCAGATAGGTGCAGCGCTTGCACTCGGTCAGCCCGTACATCGAATAGACCCGCACGCCGGGCAGGAGCTCGCGCAGCCGGGCGATATGGGCCGGCGGCAGCGCCGCCGCGGTATTGGAGATGTAGCGCAGGCTCGGCAGGAAGCCCGGTTCGAGATCGCGCATCTGCAGGATCAGCGCCGCCATGGTCGGCACCAGCGGGAAGCCGGTGACCTTCTCGGTGCGGATGCGCTCGAAGATCGCCTGCGGGAAGGCGAAGGATTTTTCGAGGACGAGGGTCGCGCCGAGCCGCATTGCCATCAGCAGCTGGTAGAGCCCGTAATCGAAGGCCAGCGGCAGCACGTTGAGGATGATGTCGTCCGGCCTGTTGCGCAGATAGGTGGTGATCGATTCCGCCGCCGCATCGATGTTGCGGTGGGTCATCATCACGCCCTTGGGCCGGCCGGTGGAGCCCGAGGTGTAGATCAGCATGGCCAGATCGATGTCGATCCCGCCATGATGTGCGACCGGGGTCGGTTCGGTCGCGAGGCACGCCTCGAAATCCGCCGCTCCTTCGATGGCCTGGCCGGGCGTGGCCTGGGCCGCGGCGACGAAGAGCGGCCGTCCGGGGGCGGCCGCACGCGCCTGCGTCACGACCGGCATCAGCCTGGCCTGGGTCAGGATCGCGGCGGCCTCGCAATCCTCGATGATGTAGGCGAGCTTGTCGGCCTTGGTCGACGCGTTGATCGGGCTGAAGGTCGCGCCGGCCTTGAGGGCCGCGAAGATCGAGACGGCCGCTTCCCAGCAATTATCCATGAAGACGAGCACGCGGTCGCCGCGCTTCACCCCATTGGCGGCGAGCGTGGCTGCCAGCCGGCTGGAGAGATCGTCCAGCTCGGCATAGCTCAGCCGCTTGCGCTCGGTGACCAGCGCGGTCTTGGTGCCATGCGCCCTGGCGCTGTCGATGACGAAATGCTCGACCCGCATCGGCTCGATATCCTGTCCTGTCCCTGTCTCAGGCCGTCGCGGACGCGGCGGTCTTCGAGGCGATGAAGGCCGTGATGCGCCCGAGTGAATCGAGATTGGCGGGAACGATCTCGGAATCGGCGACGGTGATGCCGTAGCGGTCCTCGATGAAGGCGACGAGCTCGAGCACGCCTGTGGAGTCGATGATGCCGTTCTCGATCAGCGAGTCCGCGTCGGCGAGGGGATTGCCGGTGTCGCCGAACAGAAAATTCTCGATGACGAAGGCCTTCACCGCGTCCCTGATCGTATCGGTCATGTCAGTTCCTTTTCTGATGAGGTGTCAGGCGGCTTTCGAGCTCTGGCTGTCGGCACCGGTGAAGGTCTTGAGCCAGAGCTGTGTCGACAGGATGCCGACGAAGGCCGCATTGTCGCGGAAACCGGAGGCCGGGCGGGCGCGGCATTTCTCATGCAGCTTGGCGACCGCCTTCGGGTTGAAGAGACCGCTCGCGCCGATCTCGGCCTCGCCGAGCGCCGTCTCGACATAGTCGGCGGCACCGGCTCCGACGAAGGAGGCGCTGTCGGGCGCGCGATAGGGCTGCTTGCTGCGCTTGCCGATCGAGGGCGGCAGCAGGTCCTTGGTCGCCTCCCGCAGGATGTGTTTCTCGACGAGGCCCTTCAGCTTCATTTCGGGCGGCAGGCCGGCGGCGAACTCCACGAGCCGATGATCGAGGAAGGGGAAACGCCCCTCTATGCCATGGGCCATCGCCATCCGGTCGCCCTGGCTGGAGAGGATGTAGCCGGGCAGCAGGAAACGGGCTTCGAGATATTGGGCCTGATGCAGCGGGTGCCAGCGCGGGAACGCCTCCGGCAGACGCGAGGCCATCTCCTCGGCCGCGTCGTAATTCCCGAGGCTGGCGCGCAGATCGCCCGAGAAGAAGAGCTTCGTCGCCGCCGTGCCGTCGAGGCGCGGCCGGTGCGAATAGAGTGGATCGTCGAGGGAATGGCTGTTCGCGCCGAAGAAGGAGGCGAGATACTCCGCCGATTGCTGCCGCAGCCCGGGCAGGTAAGGGTAGAGCTTGCGGAACAGATGCGGCCTGATGCGCGAGCCGGGCTGGCGCGCGCAGAAGCGGCGAACCCGGTTCTCCTTGAAGATGTCGTAGCCGGCAAAGACCTCGTCCGCGCCCTCGCCGGTCAGCACCACCTTGAGGCCGGCCTCGCGCACCAGCCCCGAGAGCTTGAACAGCGGGGCGGGCGCCGTCCGGATGATCGGCCGCTCGGTGAAGCGGATCACCTCGGGGAAGACGGCGGCGATGTCGCCCTCGCGGCAGGCGACCGCGCTGTGCTGCGTGCCGAGTGCGCGCGCCATCTCCAGTTGGAATTCGCTCTCGTCATGCTCGGCGCTGTCGAAGGTGACGGAGAAGGTCCTGAGACCGCCCGGAACCATGCGGGCGGCAAGCGCGGAGGTGATCGAGGAATCGAGCCCGCCCGAGAGATAGGAGCCGACCGGCACGTCGGCACGCATGCGGACGCGCGTCGCCTCGGTCAGCAGGGCACGCAGTTCCTCGGCGGCTTCGCGTTCGTCCCTGTGCCGGGAAGGGGTGTCGTGGTCGGGATAGTCCAGGCTCCAATAGGGCCGGGTCGAGATGCCGCCGTCCTGGACGATCATCAGGTTCGCCGGTTCGAGCTCGCAGATGTCGCGGAAGGCCGTCCGGGGTGCGATCGGCGCCCAGAGCGTGAAGATCTGGTCGAGGGCAACCGGGTCGATCTGCGCGCTCACCCCCGGCACCTGGAGCAGCGCCTTGACCTCGGAGGCGAAATAGAAGCGGTCGCCCTGGCGCGTGTAGAACAGCGGCCGCACGCCCATGCGATCGCGGGCGAGGAACATGCGCCGCCGGCGCGCATCCCAGATCGCGAAGGCGAAATCGCCGTTGAGGAGCGAGAGGCAGTCCTCTCCCATCTCGTCATAGAGATGCAGGATCACTTCGGTGTCGCTCGCGGTCCGGAAGCGGCGGCCCCTGGCCTGCAGCTCCTCGCGCAGCTCGACATAGTTGAAGATCTCGCCGTTGAAGGCGATCGTCAGCGCGCCGCTCGCGTCCGACATCGGCTGCTGGCCGTCGCCGAGGCCGACGATCGAGAGCCGGGCATGGCCGAGGCCAACTTCCGGTCCGGTGAAGAAGCCCTGCTCGTCGGGACCGCGATGTGCGATCGCAGCCGTCATCCGTTCAAGGAGCGCTCTCCCATCCCGGACGGCGCCGAAATAGCCAACAAAGCCACACATGCGGAGACATATCCGAAAGTTCAGTCGGTTCTTCGCGAGTTATAGCCAGTCGCAGAGGCACAGACGTTAACGGCCCCGGATATCCGCGCGCATGGTAAACACCAGTCTAGCGGAAAGTAGTGCGGCGCAGCTGGCGCGCGAGCGGTGAAATCGAGCCCTGAACAATCGCGATTGCCGCTGCGTCGTGACCGCGCGCGCTGCCTTGCGACCTCGCTCCCGGTGTCTCCACAAGCGGATTAACGCAATATTCAGGGCGGAAGCCTAGCTGTTGGGTTTGTTTGGGGGGGCTTGTGCGTCTCTTCCGTCTTGAGTTGCGTACCGAGGGCGAAGCGGGATGTATGGGCCGAAGGAGTCGGAGCAGCGTCAGACGCCTCGACCCGTCGGCCGTGCTCATGCCGCGCGTGCCGACGCCGATTTCGTCGTCGCTTCCGATGGTACCGCCATTGCCGGCAAAAGCCCGCTCTCCCGTCTCGGCCTGCTCGCGGAGGTCGGTGTCGACGATATCCTCGGCTGGCTACGTGCCGGGATGGGCTGGATCATCGGCGCCGTCGTTCTGTGCATGGCCGCGGCGTTGTTCTACGCAGCGGTGACGCCGCCGCGTTACACCGTCTACACCGACATTCTGATCGATCCGTCCAATCTCAACGTGGTGCGGGACGACGTCTTCACCTCCAACCCGCAGCGCGATGCGCAGCTTCTCGAGGTCGAGAGCAAGCTGAGAATCCTGACCTCGCGCAATGTCCTGTCGCGGGTGATCGACAAGCTCGACCTCGCCAATGATCCCGAATTCGTCAAGCCAGGCCTGCTGACGCCGCTCTGGCAGCTGATCTCGCCGCAAAGCGTCGCGCGCGACAACCGGCTCGCCGTGATGCGGGCCCTTTCCGAGCGCGTCGACGCACGGCGCGAGGAGCGCTCCTTCGTCGTCGTGATGCGCTTCTGGGCCGAGGACCCCGAGAAGGCGGTGACCATCTCGAACGCCATCGTCGACGCTTTCGAGGCCGAACTCTTCCAGTCGTCCGCCGAAAGCGCCGGCCGGGTGGTCAAGAACCTCAACAACCGCCTCGACGAGCTGCGCCGGAACGTCACCGAGGCCGAGCAGAAGGTCGAGGATTTCCGCCGCGGCAAGGGGCTTCAGCTCAACAATGGCGAGCCGGTCAGTGCGCGATTGTCGAGCGAACTCAACACCCAGGTTCTGGAAGCCCAGCAGCGCTTCATCCAGTCGGAATCGCGCTATAGGCAGATGAGCGCCGCGGTTGCCGAGCGGCGGGCCGCCAGCGCGTCGGTTTTCGACACCCCGACCATGGTTAACCTGCGGGCGCAATACAATACGCTGCAGCAGCAGATCGGCTCGATCAGGGCGACCTTTGGAACACGGCATCCGCAGATGGTCACGGCCCAGTCGGAGCAGCAGGCGCTGGAGGCGGCCCTGACGCGCGAGGCGCGGCGCATCCTCGATGGGGCGAAGGCCGAACTCGAGCGCGATCGCTCGACGCTCGCAATGCTGCGCGGCAAGGCGGATGACGAGAAATCGAACGTCTTCAGCGACAATGAGGAGCAGGTGCGGCTGCGCGATCTGCAGCGGGACGCGCGCGCCAAGGCCGCCCTCTACGAAACCCATCTCGCCCGGGCACAGCAGATCAGCGAACGCCAGCAGATCGACACCAGCAATGTCCGCGTCATCTCGCGCCCGCTGCCGCCGAAGGCGCGCAGCTGGCCGCCGCGGACGCTGATCCTGCTCGGTGCGGCCGTCTTCCTCGGTCTTTGCCTCGGCATCGCCATCGCCCTGGCGCGCGGCGCCTGGCGCCTTCTGCGCGATCCGCGGCTCGCGGCCGCCTGAGGGCGCCGCCGGCGATGCGGGAGGCGATCGCACATGCTGGAGACAGGGCACAGGCGCTGCGGAGCCGCGCCGGAACCGTCCTGTTCCTGGCGGTCTTCCTGTTCTCCTGGATCACCCTCAGCCCGTTCGTCGATCTGTCGGGGGAGGCGGTCCTCGATCAGTCGGCCCGGGCCTCGAGCGCGCTGAACCAGCTCCTGTCGCTCGGGCTTTTCGCCTGCATGCTCGGCTTCGGCCTGCTGCACCCGATGCGCGGCATCATCCTTCAGCCGCGGGTGCTGCTGTCGCTGATCCTGGCCTGGCTCGGCTTCGTGTCGGTTGTCCTGTCCAGCTATCCGTTCCAGGGCATCAAGGGCATGGTGCTGGCCGTCATCTCCGTGGTGAACGCCAGCGTCTTCCTGCTGCTGCCGCGCTGCGAGCGGCATTTTGCCAAGCTGCTCGGCATCGGATGCCTGATCGTTCTGTCGCTGGCGTATTACGGCGTCCTCTTCAAGCCGACCCTTTCGATCCATCAGGCTTCCGAAGTGCTGGAACAGATCAATGCCGGCCTGTGGCGGGGTCATTTCCGGCACAAGAACGACGCCGCCGTGGCCATGGTGGTCATGGCGCTCTTCGGCCTCTTCGTCATGAATGTCTGGTCGCGCCTCGTCGGCGTGGTGATCGTCTGCCTGGCCTTCGTCTTTCTGGTCAATACCGGCGGGAAGACCTCCACGGCGATGCTGCCGGCCGTGCTGATCGTCGCCTGGATCTTCGAGAAGGTGCGCATCCTGCGGGTGCCGATGGTCATCGGCGGCATCGCGCTCTTCAATCTCTTTGCCGTCGGTTCTGCCATCATCCGGCCGCTGGGCGATTTCGTCTCGGGCCTGGGCATCGACGCGACCTTCACCAACCGGGCCGATGTCTGGCGCCTGGCCTTCTCGGCGATCGCCGAAAATCCGCTGGTCGGCTACGGCATGAAGGGCTTCTGGCAGACTTCGCAGCTCGTCAATGGCGGCGGTGCGGTCGAGACCTGGGCCGTGGCGGCGGCCCATGCCCATAATTCCTATCTCGAAGTGATCCTGATGATGGGGGTGCCCGGCCTCGTGCTGACCCTAGCCTGGCTGGTCGTGCTGCCGCTCTATCACATTTCGCGCGTCGACCCCGCGAACGAACACAGCCATCTGACGCGTCTCTTCGTCAGGCTCTGGCTCTACGTCGTCTTTCACGCCTGTCTGGAAAGCCTGTTCTTCGAGGGGCCCAATCCGCTCTGGTTCACCTTCCTGGTCGCGATATACGGGCTGTCCCTGCAAACCTCCGCGACGCTGGCCCACGAACCCCGTCCGCAACCCCAGGGAAACGTCGCGCATGCCTAGCGTGTTCGAAAAATTCGACGGCAAGGGCGGGCTGGTCGACCGGCTGGCGAACCGGCTGATCTGGCAGTTCTCCGGCCCGAGGCGCACCCTCGAAACCGAGACCCCGCTGGTTTCCTTCACCTTCGACGACGTGCCGGACAGCGCCTTGCACCAGGGCGCCGCGATCCTCGAAAACCATGGCGTGCGCGGCACCTTCTACATTGCCGGTGGGCTGGCGGGGCAGGTCGAGCCTGAACGGGTCCTGATCGGGCCGGAAGGTTGCCGGGAACTGGCCGAACGCGGCCACGAGATCGGCTGCCACACCTTCTCGCATCGCCGGGTTCGCGACATCCCGCGGCGGGAGCTGCCGGGCGAGCTCGACCGCAACGCAGCCTATCTCGCCGATGCGGGTGTGGCCTTGCCACCGGTCAATTTCGCTTTTCCCTACAATGCCGCCTGGCCACTGGCCCGTTCGGAATTCGCTCGCCGTTTCCGTAGCTGCCGCGCGGGCGGCGAGGCGATCAACCGCGGCCCCGTCGATCCGCTGATGCTGAAGGCGGTCGAAATCCGCCAGCCGGAGGAAGAGGCGCGTGCCCTGACCGGCTGGATCGACGAGGTGGTGCGGGCGCCCGGCTGGCTCGTCTTCTTCACCCATGACATCGCGGCGCGCCCGACACCCTATGGCTGCAGGCCGGAGACCTTCGATCATCTGGTGGCCCATGCGCTGGCGCGCGGCTGTTGCGTGCTGACCGTCGAGCGTGCGCTCGACCGGCTCGGCTGGTGAGGTGACGGGGATGTCGAGCCCGCATCCTGCCGAGAAGCGCCTGCTGGCGATCAACAACTACTTCTACCGCCGCGGCGGCGCCGAAGCTGTCTTCTTCGATCATATGGCGATGTTCTCGCAGCTCGGTTGGGACGTCGTGCCCTTCGCCATGCAGCATGAGAACAATGCGCCCTCGCCATGGTCCGGCTATTTCGTCTCCGAGATCGAGTACGGCCGGCAGACGGGCCCGCTGCGCAAGCTCGCCCAGGCCGCCAGCGTGATCTACTCCGTCGAGGCCCAGCGCAATCTCGGGCGGCTGATCGAGCAGGCGCGGCCTGCCATCGCCCATGCCCACAATGTCTACCATCATCTCTCGCCCGCCATCTTCTCCACCCTGAAGTCCGCGGGGATTCCGGTGGTGATGACGGCCCATGACCTGAAGCTCGCCTGCCCGTCCTACAAGATGCTGCGCGCCGGCAAGGTCTGCGAGGACTGCAAGGGCGGGCGGATCCACAACGTCCTGCGCCATCGCTGCGTCAAGGATTCGGTCGCACTCAGCGGGCTGGTCCTGGTCGAGACCATGGTGCACCGGGCGCTCGGCCTCTATCGCGACAAGCTCGACCGGGTGGTGGTGCCCAGCCGCTTCTATCTCGAAAAGCTGGTCGAGTGGGGCTGGCCGCGCGAGAAGCTGGTCTACATCCCCAACTTCGTCGATGTGCAGGGCTTCCGGACGGATTGGGACGAGGCCGATTATTTCGTCTTCGCCGGGCGGCTCGCGCCGGAAAAGGGCCTCGCGACGCTGATCGAGGCGACCGCGCTCGCCGGGCAGCGGCTCGTCCTGGCCGGATCCGGGCCGGAGGAGGCGGCATTGCGCGAGCTCGTCGCCCGGACCGATGCGGATGTGACCTTCGCCGGGCATCTTTCGGGGCATGAGCTGCATCGCCTGATCGGTCGGGCGAAGGCGCTCGTCCTGCCCTCCGAATGGTATGAGAACGCGCCGATCAGCGTGCTGGAGGCCTATGCGCTCGGGCGCCCTGTGCTCGGTGCCGCGATCGGCGGCATTCCGGAAATGGTCCGGGAGGGAGAGACCGGGATGCTGAGCGCTGCCGGCGATGTGCAGGGGCTCGCAAGCAAGCTGGCGGCGCTGGCGGCGCTCTCCGGCGCGGAGCGCAGGCGGATGGGGCTTGCGGGGCGTGACTGGATCGCGCGGGAATTTTCCGCCGCTGCCTATCAGGAGCGCACGCTCGCGCTTTACAGCGCGCTCTCCGGCTGAAGGGCAGGACACGCCGCCTTACGTAAAGGTTAACGAATAGAAAATGGCAATCGGACAATGGCTTCTCTTGCGGTCGAATGCTTGTTTTCCTTATGTCGGCTGGCAGCTTGAGACGTGCCGTTCTCCAGCCGTAGAGTTTTCCGGCCCTCGGGGAGACCTTACCGGGTTGAGAAGGGACATGTGCAAAGCCTGTCGGCTTGCAGCGTCGTCGACGGTTTGGCCCGGGAGCGGCGGAGGGGGGCGAGCATGACCAGTCTTCCGATCGAGATGCCGCCGGGCCAGTCGGCTTCCGCTCCGGCAAAGTCGGAGCCGCGGCGGCGGATCGTCTTTCTCGGCCTGCGGGGCATCCCCAATATCCAGGGCGGCGTCGAGAAACATGTCGAGATGCTCGCCAGCGAATTGAACTCCTGCGGCTGGGATGTCGAGGTCATCGGCCGCAGCCGCTATCTGCCGCAGGGCGGCTCTCGCTCATGGAACGGCATTCGCGTCCTGCCGCTATGGGCACCACGCAAGATGGCGCTCGAAGCGATCGTGCATACCTTCCTCGGTGTCTGGCTCACGGCGCTTCGCCGGCCCGACATCCTGCATATCCATGCGGTCGGACCGGCCCTGTTCGTGCCGCTTGCCCGTCTGCTCGGTCTTCGGGTCGTCGTCACCCATCACGGCTATGATTACGAGCGCCAGAAATGGGGCGGCTTCGCCCGGAGCGTG
Source organism: Allobosea sp. NPDC055594 (assembly GCF_053618995.1). Lineage (NCBI taxonomy): Bacteria > Pseudomonadati > Pseudomonadota > Alphaproteobacteria > Hyphomicrobiales > Alloboseaceae > Allobosea > Allobosea sp. NPDC055594. The sequence goes on along the minus strand of NZ_JBSHIO010000009.1, from coordinate 161,129 downwards.
CTGAAGCTCGGCGAGTATTTCGGCATGCGCCTGTCGCACGGCCGGATCGCGGTCTCGAACGGGGTCGCGCGGACCATGGCGGAGCGCTATCACGCGCCGGTCGCCTTCGTTCCAAACGGCGTCAGCCTCGCCCCGCTAGCTGCGGAGACCGGCATCCTCGCCGAGTTCGCGCTGAAGCCGAAGCGCTATGTCCTCCTGGCGGCACGCTTCGTCCCGGAGAAGCGCCAATGCGATCTGATCCAGGCCTTCGCCAGACTCGATCGTCCCGGTTTCCAGCTGGTCCTGGCCGGCGATGCGGAGTTCGAGACGCCCTATTCGGCCGAGGTCCGGGCTCTCGCGAAGCGTACGCCCGGGGTGGTGCTGACCGGTTTCCAGACCGGCGCCAGGCTGGCGGAGCTTTTCGCCAATGCGGCGCTCTTCGTGCTGCCCTCGAGCCATGAAGGCATGCCGATCGCGCTGCTCGAAGCCATGGCCTCGGGCCTGCCGGTCCTGGCCAGCGACATCGCCGCGAACAAGGAGATTGATCTGCCGGCCGAGGATTACTTCCCGCTCGGCGACATCGACGCGCTGGCACGGGCTATCGCCACCAAGATGGCGAATCCGCTGAGCGAGGAGCGAATCCGCGCCCAGAGGCTGCATGTCGAGCAGACCTATAGCTGGCCGGGTGTCGCCCAGCAGACCCTGCAGGTCTATCGCGCGTCGCTGGCGCAATAGATCACCGCGCGTCCGTTCGGACGCGGTCACGGTGATCTATCTCAGTGTTATCGCATCGGAGTTGTCCGAAAAGTGGAGTTCACTTTTCGGTCCGATGCTATGGCCGGCTTGCGTCGGGGGGAAGGGCACGCGACAAGGCGGGCGCATCGCCGAGCCGGAGAGCCGCAGTTCATGAAGCCGAGATTCTTGCTGCGCCTCCTGCCCTGGCTTCTGCTGGGTTTCATCGTCTTCGCCACCTTGTCCTCGCTCGAGATGCGTCCGCGGATCAGCCACTCCGCTCATTTCGAGCGTTTCACCGCGTTCTGGCTGCTGGGATTCCTGTTCGCAGCCTTCCATCCGCGGCGGATCGGCACCGTCCTGCTCTTCGTCGCCGGCGTCGCAGTCGGGCTGGAGCTCGTCCAGCTGGTCTCGGCTGACCGGCATGCGCGGCTTGGCGACCTGCTGGTCAAGATTGCCGGCGGCGTCTGCGGCGTTCTTTTGTGCTGGCTCACTTTGCGCGTGCTGCCCGGTTTCCGCAGCTTGCTCGCGCGCATGACCTGAACTGTTGCGGCTTCTGGCGGCGAAGCGCCGCAGCGACGCGCGGCAGGCGGTTTGCGCTATCATGCCGGGACCTGCCCCGTTCCGGCGGCAAGCCCTGGAGATCGAGCATGGATGAAGATCGTCTCAACATGGCCATCCGCAAATTCCTCAAGGAGGTCGGCGTCACCTCGCAGCGTGAGATCGAGCGCATCGTGCGCGAAGGCAGCCTGCAAGGCGCAGCAGCGTGCGCCTGCGCATGACGTTGACCTCGGAGGATGCGCCGGCGCTTCAACACGTCGTCGAGACCGCGATCGAGCTGCGCTGATCGCGGCAAGAGGCCGGTCAGCCGAAGTTTCAGAACTCCATGCCACCCGGCATGGCCGAGGTCGCCTCCTTCTTCGGCAGGTCGGCGATCAGCGCTTCGGTGGTGATCAGCAGCGAAGCGATCGAGGCTGCGTCTTCGAGCGCGGTGCGCACCACCTTGGCCGGATCGATCACGCCATTGGCCATCAGGTTCTGGAACTCGCCGGCCGCGGCGTTGTAACCCCAGTTGTAGTCGGTCGCCTCGACCAGCTTGCCGACGATGATCGAGCCTTCCGCGCCGGCGTTCTCGATGATCTGGCGGGCGGGGGCTAGCAGGGCGCGGCGCACGATCTCGACGCCGGTGCGCTGGTCGCCATTGGCCGGCTTCAGCGCGGCGAGCGCCTTGCGGGCCCTGAGCAGCGGCACGCCGCCGCCCGGCAGGATGCCTTCCTCGACTGCGGCGCGGGTGGCGTGCATGGCATCGTCGACACGGTCCTTCTTCTCCTTGACCTCGGTCTCGGTCGCGCCGCCGACGCGGATCACCGCGACGCCGCCGGCGAGCTTGGCGAGACGCTCCTGCAGCTTCTCGCGGTCGTAATCCGAGGAGGTCTCCTCGGTCTGCGCTTTGAGCTGTGCGATCCGGGCCTCGATGTCCTTCCTGCGGCCGGCACCGCCGACGATCGTGGTGCTGTCCTTCTCGATCATCACCTTCTTGGCCCGGCCGAGCATGTCGAGCGTCACCGTCTCGAGCTTGATGCCGAGATCCTCCGAAACGGCGGTGCCGCCGGTCAGGATGGCGATATCCTCGAGCATCGCCTTGCGGCGATCGCCGAAGCCCGGGGCCTTGACTGCGGCGACCCGGAGCCCGGCGCGCAGCCGGTTGACGACCAGCGTCGCCAAGGCCTCGCCCTCGACATCCTCGGCGATGATCAGCAGCGGCTTTCCGGTCTGCATCACGGCTTCGAGCAGGGGCAGCATGGCCTGCAAGGCCGAGAGCTTCTTCTCATGGATCAGCACATAGGCGTCTTCGAGCTTGGCGCGCAGCTTCTCCGCATCGGTGATGAAATAGGGCGAGATGTAGCCGCGGTCGAACTGCATGCCCTCGACGATGTCGAGCTCGGTCAGCGCGGTCTTCGCCTCCTCGACCGTGATGACGCCTTCATTGCCGACCTTCTTCATCGCCGTGGCGATCATCTTGCCGATCTCCTCGTCGCCATTGGCCGAGATCGTGCCGATCTGGGCTATCTCGCTATTGGCCGTGACCTTCCTGGCATTCCGCCTGAGATCGGCGACCACAGCCTCGACCGCCATGTCGATGCCGCGCTTCAGGTCCATCGGGTTCATCCCGGCAGCGACCGCCTTGGCGCCCTCCCTGACGATGGCATGGGCGAGCACGGTTGCGGTCGTCGTGCCGTCGCCGGCCGCGTCATGCTGTTTCGCTGCGACCTCGCGGACCATCTGGGCGCCCATGTTCTCGAATTTGTCGGAAAGCTCGATCTCGCGGGCGACCGCGACACCGTCCTTGGTGATCCGCGGCGGGCCGAACGATTTCTCGATCACGACATTGCGGCCCTTCGGCCCGAGCGTCACCTTGACCGCATCGGCGAGGATCTCGATGCCGCGCAGCATGCCCTCGCGCGCCTCCGAGGCGAATTTCAGTTCCTTGGCGACCATGGGCACAGACTCCTCTGACGACGGCAGGAAGGCGAAAGTCGCGACGGCCTGCTCAGGAACCGGAGAAGAAGGTCAGCCGTGACAGCAGGGTATGGTCCGCCTCGAGGATCATGATGCCGACGAAGACCAGCAGCACGAGTGGCGGCAGCAGGATCGCATAGCTCAACGCCAGCCGCTCCCAGGCCATGTGCATGAAGACGGCGATGATCAGCCCGGCCTTGAGCGCCATGAAGAGCAGGATCAGCGACCAGCGCAGCAGGCCGACGAGCTGGAAATAGTCGACCAGATAGGAGCAGGCGCTGAGAATGAACAGCCAGACCCAGACCACGAGGTAGAGCCTGATCGGATGGTGCTGCGCCTCGCCCTGGGGTGGCGCCTGCACCGAGGCGGGGCTCGTCGGTTGCGACATGGAAGCCTCCCTCACCAGAGATAGAACAGCGCGAAGATGAAGACCCAGACGAGATCGACGAAGTGCCAGTAGAGCCCGGTGATCTCGACGATCTCGTAGCGGCCGCGCCGGCTGGTGAAGAAGCCGCGCCGCCCGTCGTCGAAATCGCCGCGCCAGACCTTGCGTGCGATGATGACGAGGAAGATCACGCCGATCGTGACATGCGTGCCGTGGAAGCCGGTGATCATGAAGAAGCTGGAGCCAAATTGCGCGGCGCCCCAGGGATTCTCCCAGGGCCGCACCCCTTCCGAGATCAGCTTCGACCATTCGAAGGCCTGCATGCCGACGAAGCTGGCGCCGAGCAGCGCGGTCAGGAGCAGCAGCATCGCCGTCTTGCGACGATCGCGCCGGTAGCCGAAATTGACCGCCATCGCCATCGTCCCGCTGCTGCTGATCAGCAAGAAGGTCATGATCGCGATCAGGATCAGCGGCAGATGGTGGCCGGCGATCTCGAGCGCGAAGACCTCGCTCGGATTGGGCCAGGGCACGGTGGTCGAGATGCGGACCGTCATGTAGGCGATCAGGAAGCTGCCGAAGACGAAAGTGTCGCTGAGCAGGAAGACCCACATCATGGCCTTCCCCCAGGAGACGTCCTTGAAGGCCTGACGATCGGACGACCAGTCCGAGACGATGCCCGGCCAGCCCGCGGCAGGCCTGGCTTCGGTATGCGCAGTGGACGGCAAGACCTCGTTCATCGCTCGCCTCGCTCGCAGCCGGGAGCCGGATGATCTTCGAACCTGCACCCGGATCTCGTCGAAATGGCGGATCGTGCCGCCGGGTAGTTCACTCCGTGTCCGCACGCATGCCTAGGCCAGCAGCGCCCGGCAGATCTCGATCAGATCGTCGGTCCAGCGCAACAGCAGGGCGAAGAGCACGAGCCAGACCAGAAGCAGGAAATGCCAGTAGGTGGCGCAGAGCTCGACGCTGAGCCGCATGCCTGCCAGCGCCTCGGGCGCCCCAGCCATCGGCGCGGCAAAGGCCCGCACGGCCGTCCGGCCGAGCGCGACCAGCCCGCCGAGCAGATGCAGCCCGTGGATCGTGGTGACCAGGATGAAGAAAGCGCCCGCCGGGTTGGCCACGGCGAAATAGCCGGTGGCGCCGAGTTCCCGACAGGCCAGCAATTGACCGGCGAGAAAGGCCAGCGCCGACACGCCGGTGGCGAGCAGGCCGGACCTGACGCCGTCGAGCTCGCCACGGCGCGCGGCGGTGACGGTCGTCTGCAGCGCGACGCTGCTCAGGACCAGCAGGCCGGTGCTGAACCACAGCACGGCGGGCATCGGCAGCGGCCGCCAATCGGCCATGCCGCTGCGCATGAAATAGGCGCTGACCAGCAGGGCGAACAGCGAGCCGGCGACGGCCAGGAAGGCCGCGAGCCCGAGCTTCGCCGTCGGGCGGGGCGCCGGGCCCGTCCAGTCGGCCTCGCCGGCGATGCCGACCTCCAGCCAGGGCTTGGCGCCGAGCCCCTGGCGCAGCAGCCACCAGCCGGAAATGCCTGCCATGACCGTCATGAAGAGGAGGATCACCACCATGGCCCGCCCCCTATCCCACTCTCGGCGCCGGCGGCTGGTTTTGCGGCAGGAAGTCCTGCGCGGCGCCGGGCACGCTGTAGTCATAGGCCCAGCGATAGACCACCGGCAGCTCCTTGCCCCAGTTGCCATGGGCGGGCGGGGTCTGCGGCGTCTGCCATTCGAGCGTGGTCGCCCGCCAGGGGTTGCCGCCGGAAGGCCGGCCCCGCTTCAGGCTCCAGATCAGGTTGAACAGGAAGACGAGTTGCACCGCGCCGACGATCAGCGCCACAACGGTGATGAAGATGTTCAGCGTCACCGTCGAAGGCGGCACGAACGCCATCGCGCCCATTTCGGGATAGCGCCGGGGCACGCCCATCAGCCCGATATAGTGCATCGGGAAGAAGATCGCGTAGGCGCCGAGGAAGGTGATCCAGAAATGCAGCTTGCCGAGGGTCTCGTCGAGCAGGCGTCCGGTCACCTTCGGATACCAGTGATAGATCGCGCCGAAGACGACGAGGATCGGTGCGACGCCCATCACCATGTGGAAATGCGCGACGACGAACATCGTGTCGGAGAGCGGCACGTCGACCACGACATTGCCGAGGAACAGGCCGGTCAGCCCGCCATTGACGAAGGTCACGATGAAGCCGAGCGCGAACAGCATCGGCAAGGTCAGGTGGATGTCGCCGCGCCACAGCGTCAGGATCCAGTTGTAGACCTTGATCGCGGTCGGGATGGCGATGATCAGCGTCGTCGTGGCGAAGAAGAAGCCGAAGGAGGGATGCATGCCGCTGACATACATGTGGTGCGCCCAGACCACGAAGCTCAGCGCCCCGATCGCTACCAGCGCCCAGACCATCATCCGATAGCCGAAGATGTTCTTGCGGGCATGGGTGCTGATCAGATCGGAGACGATGCCGAAGGCCGGCAGCGCGACGATGTAGACCTCGGGATGGCCGAAGAACCAGAACAGGTGCTGGAACAGGATCGGGCTGCCGCCCTTGTAGGCCAGCTGTTCGCCCATCGCGATGATCGAGGGCATGAAGAAGCTGGTGCCGATGACCCGGTCGAGCAGCATCATCACGGCGCCGACGAACAGGGCCGGGAAGGCCAGGAGCGCCATCACTGTGGCGGTGAAGATACCCCAGATCGTCAGCGGCATGCGCATCAGCGTCATGCCACGGGTCCGCCCCTGGAGCACGGTCACGACATAGTTCAACCCGCCCATGGTGAAGCCGATGATGAACAGCATCAGCGAGACCAGCATGATGATGATGCCCCATTGCTGGCCGGCGGTGTTGGTGAGGATCGCCTGGGGCGGGTAGAGCGTCCAGCCGGCGCCGGTCGGTCCGCCTGGCGCGAAGAAGCCGCCGACGAGGACAAGCACGGCGAGGAAATAGATCCAGAAGCTCAGCATGTTGACATAGGGAAAGACCATGTCGCGTGCGCCGAGCATCAGCGGGATGAGATAGTTGCCGAAGCCGCCCAGGAAGAGCGCGGTCAAGAGGTAGATCACCATGATCATGCCGTGCATGGTGATGAGCTGATAATAGTAGTTGGCGTCGATGAAGGAGAGCAGGCCGGGAAAGGCCAGCTGCATCCGCATCAGCCAGGACAGCACGAGCGCGACCAGCCCGATCGCCAGCGCCGTCGCCGAATACTGGATCGCGATGACCTTCGCGTCCTGGGAGAAGACATATTTCGTGATCCAGCTCTTCGGATGATAGAGCTCGACATCGTCGTGCCCGACTGTCGGCACCGGCCCTGCCACGCCATGCGTCACGTCCGCCATCGCGAGACCTTTCCGCTTCCGCCGGTCCGGGCTGCCCGGTTCGGGCTGGCCCGGAGCCGCTCCTAATTCTTCGCCTGCGTCCTCGACGGCGCCTGCAACTGGGCGAAGGTCTTCTGCTGTTGCAGCCAGGCCTGGTAGTTCTCGTCGGGCTCGACGGTGACGCCGCCGCGCATGAAGGCGTGGCCGGTGCTGCAGAGTTCGGCGCAGAGCGCTTCGAAGGTTCCGGGACGGGTCGGGGTCAGCCAGTAATAGGTGACGACGCCCGGGATCATGTCCATCTTGGCGCGGAACTCCGGCACGTAGAAGTTATGCAGCACGTCGAGCGAGCGTAGCAGCAGCTTGACCGGCTTGCCGATCGGGAGATGCAGCGGGTCGCCCTGGATGATGACGTCGTCCTGCCCATGCGGGTCGTTCGGGGCGATCCCCAGCGGGTTCTCCGGGGTGACATGGGCGATGTCGGTGGCGCCGAGCTTTCCGTCCGCGCCCGGCAGCCGGTAGCTCCATTGCCATTGCTGGCCGACGATCTCGACCGTCGCAGCATCGGCCGGCACCGTGACGAAGCGATGCCAGACCACGAGGCCGGGCGCGAGCATGGCTGCGACGCCAATGCCGGTGCCGATCGCGAGCCAGCCTTCAAGCCGCTTGTTCTCGGGCTCATAGGCGGCGCGGTTGCCCTCGCGATGGCGGAAGCGGATCACGCAATAGGCCATGAACAGCACGACGGCGGCGAAGACCGCACCGGTGATCCAGAAGGTGATGATCAGGGTCTGGTCGATATAGCCCCAGTTGGAGGCGATCGGCGTCCACCACCACGGGCTCACGAAGTGGAAGACCACCGAGCCGATCACCACCAGGATCAGTGCGATTGCGATAGCCATCTCTGTCATCCTTGCCGAGGGCTTGATGAGCAGACCAGTGATGGTCGCGGCGCCTGGGCCGCGTCGCGACCTTAGCCAAGCAAGATGCCGCTCGCGCATATTCGCGCCTCTCCGAAGCGCGAATATGCTCTGTCTCCTTGTTTTATCGGATTTGCCTCGCGCGAACCGGTATCCGCCTCGCGCGCGAACGCTCCAGGCGGGAAAGCGTCGAAACAGTACCGGCAGTACAAAAAACCGTCGGGGGGAATGCGGGGGAGGCGCGGGGAGGGCACAAGCTCTGCAAGCCGCGCCGGCCATGCCCGCCACGGTGCGTCGGCAGATTCCGCGCGTTGCTTTCCTCCAGCCATGGCCGAACCTCGGCTTCGCCCGGCGGTCGAACTGGCGCTGAATACTCGCGCCGCAAGGCAATCGGTCCTTGCTGCCTTAGTGATCCAATGTTCTCGTCCCGCGCGCGATCATTGTCAATTGACGCCGGGTCGTATCCGGGTGCGTGGACGCCGGCCTCGTACAGAAATCGAGCTCTCGATTGCTTGGGTCGGCAGTTCGATTGATCTTGGGCGAGGTTTCCGCTGCGCGGGTCAGCCGCCCGGCCCGGAAACTGCGCCGTCCTGCGAGCAGGCGGCGCGGCCTCCGAATGGCCGGATGGCGAAAGGGCTCAGAGCATCTTTGCGAGTTCGGGCAGCATGGCCTGCCTGCCGCCGCGTTCGACGCCCTGCGCCAGGGTTTCGCGCACCGCCGTCGCGATGCCCTGCGCGGCGCCGGTATCCTGCGCCATCTGCGTATAGTAGCTGAGATCCTTCAGCGCATTGGCGATCGAGAACTGCAGGCCGCTCGGATCGTCGGCGAGCAGGAAGGGCTTGAGCCTTTCCAGCGCCGCGCCGCTGCCGCCGCCGCTCGCCAGCACCTCGACGAAGACGTCGAGCGAGACCTCCGAGCGGCGGGCGCAGGCCGAAGCCTCGGCGAGCAGGGTGACGAAGCCGAGCGAGACGTAATTATGCAGCAGCTTCATGCGATGGCCGGCGCCGAGCGGGCCGGCATGGGTGATGTTCTCGGCGAAGCAGGCGAGAACCGGGCGGACCTCGTCCAGCGTCGCCGCCGGGCCGCCGACCAGCAGATTGAGCTTGCCCTCATGGGCGTGCTTGGCGGTCCGGGTCATCGGCGCGTCGATGAAGCGCCCGCCTGCCTTCTCGACGAGCGCGGCCATCTTCTTGGTCGATTCCGGCACCGAGGTCGAGCAGTCGACGACGATGGCGCCGGAGCGCAGCCCTTCGAGCAGGCCGGAGGGGCCGCACAGCACGGCTTCGACCTCGGCCGAGCCGGTGACGCAGAGAATGACCACATCCGATGCGCGCGCCACCTCGGCCGCTGTCGTGCGGGTCGCGGCTCCGCCGGCGAGAAGCTCGTCCAGCGGCTGGTTGCCGGGATGCTCCATCACCGTCAGCCCATGGCCCTTGAGGAGAATGTTCCGGGCGATGCCGTGGCCCATCAGGCCGACGCCGATGACCCCAATCTTGCTAGGCATGGTCACGCTTCTTTCCTGCTTCAGGTTCGTGGGCGCCCATCGTCGGCGTCCGGATCGGTTGCCGGCCTCGTCGCGGTTCAGGAGGCTCGGTTGTTGAATTCCTCGCGCAGGCGGATGCAGGCGAGCAGCATGCGATTGGCGGGAACGCTGATCCCGAATGTCTCGGCCGTCCTGACGACATAGCCGTTGAGATGCTCGATCTCGGTCTTCTTGCCGCGTTGGAGATCCTGCGCGGTGGAGGAGAACTGGCTCGGCATCGCGGCGGCCAGTCCCGTGACGGCGTCGCCGAGATTATCGGGCAGCCGGACGCCGGCGGCACTGGCGACGGCGCGGCATTCGGCGACGACATCGGCCATGGCTTCGGGGACGCCGGCGACGCCGACCATCGCGCCATAGGGCAGCTCTCCGATCGCGCAGAGCGCATTATAGGCGCAATTGATCGTCAGCTTGGTCCAGAGCACGTCCCGGACATTCGCCGAGACATCGGTCGGGATCCCGGCCTGCGCGAAGCTTTGTGCCAGCGCCTCGCTGTCCGGGCCGGCGCCGATCACCAGTTCACCGCGGCCATTGTGCCGAACCTGCCCGGCCGCGAGCGTCTCGACCGCGACATAGACTGCCGCGGGGATGACGGCGCGGCCGAAGACCGCTTCGAGGCGCTCGGCATTGTCGACGCCGTTCTGCAGGCTGAGGATCCGCGCATTGTTGGCAAGGTGAGGGGCGATGGCCGTGGCGGCGGCGACCGTGTCGTCCGACTTGACCGAGATCAGCACGAGTTCGGCGCCTGCGACGCCCGAGGGCTCGATGGTGGCTTGTACCGGTGCCCGATGGCGGGTGCCGGCCTTCAGCAGCACGATGCCGTCCGCCTGCATCGCCTCGACATGCGCGGGGCGCCCGATCATCGTGACCGTATGGCCGGCCAGCGCGAACATCGCGCCGTAATAGCAGCCGACCGCTCCGGCACCCATGACCGCAATCTTCATCGGTTTCTCCACCTCCGGATGCCTGCAAGGCACGGGTTGCGGCAGCGATGGCGCCGCGCACCGGCCAGGGCGATATCGTGCTCGGCGCGCGCCGGGCCCGGAGCGTCGCATCACCCGCCTTCCTACTACGACATTGCTTTGGGCCGCGACCCTCTCGCGCGCTCATCGCATGCGCGGCAGGCATGGCAGCCCGCGCGTGCCGGCTCCGCTGCCGCCGGCTTGCGCTCCGGTGGTGCGGTTCGCTGGTGTGGCGGGCACGGGTGAAATCGGCATAATGGGAGGATTCTCCTTGCTGGTCCTCGTGCATGATCGTTCGTCCCGCCATTCCCAGATCCTGTTCCCGCGACTGGGTCGACCAGGCCGTCGCGGCGCTGGATGCCGATCAGCACCGCTCGGCCGACACGCATCTCTTCAAGCTCGAATGCCCGAAGCTCGCCGGCATCGACATCTATCTGAAGGATGAGTCGACCCATCCGACGGGCAGCCTGAAGCATCGGCTGGCACGCTCGCTCTTCCTCTACGCCCTCTGCAACGGCCACATCCGGGAAGGCACGCCGGTCGTCGAAGCGTCTTCGGGTTCGACGGCGGTGTCGGAGGCCTATTTCGCCCGCATGATCGGCGTGCCCTTCTATGCGGTGATGCCGCGTTCGACCTCGCGCGAGAAGGTCGCTGCCATCGAGCATTATGGCGGGACCTGCCATTTCATCGAGGATGGCAGCCTGCTCTATGCCGAGGCCGAGGCGCTCGCCCGCCGGCTCGGCGGCCATTACATGGACCAGTTCACCTATGCCGAGCGGGCGACGGACTGGCGCGGCAACAACAACATCGCCGAAGCGATCTTCCGCCAGATGGAGCGCGAGCCGCATCCGGTCCCGAGCTGGATGGTGATGAGCGCGGGCACGGGCGGCACCTCGGCGACGCTGGGGCGCTATCTGCGCTACAAGCGCCATGCCACCCGGCTCTGCGTCGCCGATGTCGAGCACTCCGCCTTTTTCGACGGCTACCGTCTGGCGGATGCGCAGTGCCGCTGTGAGCGCGCCTCGCGCATCGAAGGGGTCGGCCGTCCGCGCGTCGAACCTTCCTTCGTGACGGGGGTCGTCGATCGGATGGTCCGCATTCCCGATGCGGCCTCGATTGCGGCGATGAACGTGCTGTCGCGTCGGCTCGGTCGCCGCGTCGGAGGCTCGACCGGAACCAATTTCCTCGCCCTTTGCTGGCTGGCCGGCGAGATGAAGGCGGTCGGTCGGCAGGGATCGCTGGTCACGCTGATCTGCGATGCCGGCGAACGCTACAGCAAGACCTATTACGATCCGGCCTGGCTTGCGGAGAAGGGGCTGGACCCCGCGCCCTATGAAAGCCTGGTCGAAGCCGTGCTGGCCGGCAGCAGCTTCGACCTCCAGCTCGACGAAGCCTGACGGCGGCGCGCCCCTTACGCAGAGGTGCGGGCTTGCCGCCGAGGCAGCGTCAGGGCTTGGGCGGCGCCAGTCCCTCCAGGTCGAACGTGCCGACTGAGGGCAGGGCGTCGAACTGTTTCTGCAACGCCGCGGGATCGAGCGTGACCGGCTTTTCGAGCCAGTAGGTAACCATCTCAGGGAAGATGATCATCAGCCCGACGAGGATCAGCTGCAGCACGATCCACGGGATCGAGCCGAGATAGATGTCGCGGCTCTTCACCTGCGGCGGCGCGATGCCGCGCAGATAGAACAGCGCGAAGCCGAAGGGCGGGTGCATGAACGCCGTCTGGATGTTGGCGCAGATCAGGAGGCCGAACCAGATCAGGTTGATGTCGAGCTTGGTCGCCGCCGGGGCCAGCAGCGGGATGATGATGAAGGCGATCTCGAAGAAGTCGAGGAAGAAGGCGATGAAGAAGATGAACACCATGGTGAAGGTCAGGAACCCGACCTGACCGCCGGGCAGCCCGGTCAGCATGTGCTCGATCCACAGGCCGCCGCCGACGCCCTGGAACACCAGGCTGAAGACGCGGGCGCCGATCAGGATGAAGGTCACCATCGCGGTGATCCGCATCGTCGAGGACATCGCCTGATAAGTGAGCTTCCTGGTCAGCGTCCCGTACATCGCCGCGAGCATCAGCGAGCCGACGGCGCCCATCGCGCCTGCCTCGGTCGGGGTCGCCAGCCCGAGGAAGATGGTGCCGAGCACCAGGAAGATCAGCGCGCCGGAGGGGACGATGCCGCGGATGCACTTCACGGCCAGCGGCCAGCCGGACAGGGTGCGTGCCTCCGGCGGCAGCGCCGGCACCTGCTCGGGCTTGAGGATGCTGAGGATCATCACCCAGACGCAGAACAGCGCGACCTGGACGATGCTGGGGCCGATCGCGCCGGCATACATGTCGCCGACCGACTTGCCCATCACGTCGGCGAGGACGATCAGCACGAGCGAGGGCGGGATCAGCTGCGTGATCGTGCCGGAGGCTGCGATCACGCCGGTGGCGTGCCGCATATTGTAGCCGTAGCGCATCATCACCGGCAGCGAGATCACGCCCATCGCGATGACCGAGGCCGCGACCGTGCCGGTGATCGCGCCGAGGATCGCACCGACGAAGATCACCGCATAGGACAGCCCGCCACGGACGCTGCCGAAGAGCTGGCCGATCGAGTCGAGCAGGTCCTCGGCGAGGCCGCAGCGCTCGAGCACTGCGCCCATGAAGGTGAAGAACGGGATCGAGAGCAGCAGGTCGTTCGAGATGATCGAGTAGAGCTGGAACGTCAGGTTGCCCATGTAGGTGTGGCTGATCACACCCATCTCGATGGCGACGAAGCCGAAGAACAGGCCGACCGCAGCGAGCGAGAACGCCGCCGGGTAGCCGATCAGCAGGAACAGTACGAGGCCCGCGAACATCATCGGGCCGAGATTGTCGCGGATGGCGTCGATCATTGCAGCGGCTTCTCGTAAGCGTATTCGTGTTGATGGAAGCCGCGCAGCGCCGCCGCACGTTTGATCATCTCGGAGAAGCCCTGGAGCAGGATCAGGGCGAAGCCGACCGGCAGGAGCAGGATGACCGGCCAGCGGATCAGGCCGCCGGCATTGCTGGAGCTCTCGTTCAGCGTCCAGGCCTGGACGAACCACGGCCAGGTGAACCAGATCATCACCAGGCACATCGGCGTCAGGAAGATCGCGCCGCCGAGCAGGTCGATCCAGTGGCGGGCACGGTCGGAAATCGTGCCATAGATCAGGTCGACGCGGACATGCTCGTTGACCTTCAGCGTATAGGCGGCGCCGAGTAGCACCATGCCGGCGAACATGTACCATTGCAGCTCGAGCCAGGCGTTCGAGCTGTAGGAGACGAGGTAGCGCACCGTCGCGTTGATCGCGCTGACCAGGCAGGCGAGCAGGACGAGCCAGCTCGCGATCACGCCGAGCCATTCGCCGAGCTTGTCGATGGCGCGGGAAAGCGGCAGCAGCTGCCGGCAGAACAGCCAGGCTATCGCGACGAGTAAAGCCATGCCGCCGATCGAGGCGAGCGCCAGCCAGACCTTGAACATGAACGCTCCCTGCCGCGGCCCTGCGCGGCTCTTTCGCCGCGCAGACTTCGTCGGGAGCTAGCAGCTATGCGCTTAGCCGTTCCATGGCGCTTATGAGGCTAGGGCATAGCCATCGCATAGCCGGCTGCGTCGAATTGCTCCTGCGTGCGCAGCCGGTAGCCGACAGCCAGCTCGGTCACGACATAGATCGGGCGGGCAGGGTCGGGCTCGATCCGGTTGCGGAGCTTCTTCATCAGGATGCGCAGATACTGCACGTCCTCGTCGGGATCGTGCGGCCAGAGCTCACGCATCAATTGGCGGTGGGTCAGGACCAGTCCGTGATGAGCGGCGAGCGCCCGTAGCAGCGCGAACTGCTTGGGTGAGAGGGTCAGGACGACGCCGTCGCGGCTGACGATCCGCTGGGCAAGATCGAGCGTCAGCCCGCCGACGCGCAGGATGGGCGCCGGCGCGGTTCGCGTCGCCACCCGGCGCAGCACGACGCCGGCACGGGCGAGCAGTTCGGCCATGCCGAACGGCTTGACGATGTAGTCGTCCGCGCCGGCTTCGAGCAATGCGACCTTCTCGGCCTCCGAACTGCGCACCGAAAGCACGATCACCGCCACCTTCGACCATGAACGCAGCTCGGCGAGCACGCTCGCGCCGTCGGCATCGGGCAGGCCGAGATCGAGCACCACCAGATCAGGCGCCCGCATGACGGCGAGCTCGATGGCCTCGCGCGCCGTCGGGGCTTCGACGACCCTGAAGCCCCGCATCTCCAGCCCGGTGCGCAGGAAGCGGCGGATCTCCGGCTCGTCGTCGACGACCAGCGCAAGCAGCGGCGGGGTCGAGCGCGTGGCTTCACTCATCATCGTCTCCGGTCGGCTGGTCGGCGGCGAGCGGCAGCGCGATTTGCATTGTCGTGCCCCGGTTCGGGCCTTCGCTCAAGGCCTCGATCGTTCCGCCATTGGCTTCGACGAAGACCTTGGCGATCGCGAGGCCGAGTCCGCTGCCGCCGGCGATGTCGGCATGGCGCTCGCCGCGATAGAAGCGCTCGAAGATCTGCTCCCTCTCGCCAGCGTCGAGACCCGGCCCCTGGTCGCGAATCGAGATGACGAGCTTTTCAGCCTCGACCGAGGCTGAGATTGCGATGGCGGCCACCGCCGGTCCGAACTTGGCGGCGTTGTCGAGGACGTTGATCAGCGCCTGCTCGACCAGGGCCGGGTCGATGCGCAGGAAGGGCAGATCAGCCGCGAAATGCCGTTCGATCCTGCGGCCCCGCAGGTTCGCGGCGGCGCCCTCCATGGCGGCGTTGATGAGATCGGCGGCGTCGACCGTGTCGAGCCGCGGCTGCAGGGCGCCGGAGCGGATGCGGGTGACGTCGAGCAGGTTCTGGATGCGCAGGTCGAGACGCCGGGCCTCGCCGCCGATCGCGCCCGCGAGGCCGGTGAGCTCGGGCGTGCTGGCGATGGCGGGAGCCGCCGCCAGCACGCTCGCCGCCCCCATGATGCTGGCGACCGGGGTTCGCAGGTCATGCGAGACCGATTCCATCAGGATGTCACGGAGCTCGTCCGTCCGTTGCCGCAGATTGCGCTCCTCGACCGCCTTGGACAAGCCGAGCCGCTCCAGCGAACGCGAGCCTTCGGCGAGGATCGAGCTCGTCTGAGCCACCAGCTCTTCGGCCGGATTTTCGCCGAGATCGCCGAGTGCAGCCGCCAGCACCGCATCCGTTCGGTCCTGCGCGCCGAACCGGCAGAGCAGCCAGTGTCCGTGCGCGCCGAGATCGACGCGTGCGACCGGGGTCGCTGCACCTTTCGCTACGCCGCGGCCAAAGTTGCCGGCTGCGGCGGTCAACGCCTCCGGCACCGCGCTGCCGGTCGGTGCGCGGACAGCCTCGATGTGTCCGCGCGGCGACATCCGAAACACCGTCACCTGCCGGGCCAGGACCTGCTTCATATGGTCGGCGACGATCCCATAGATCGTGTCGGCATCGCCGGCGGCCGCCATGGCGCCGCCGAGCTGGTAGAGCTGCCGGATCTCGCGCTCCCGGTTTCGGGCCCTCAGCATCTCCTGGCGGATCCGCCCGGCGAGCTGCCCGATCACCAGGGCGACGACCAGCGAGGTCACGAGGTCGATGAGCTGCGGAAGACGGACGACCTTCACGCTGAACAGCGGCGGGTAGAACAGCGTCGTCAGCAATGCACCCAGGAGGGCGGCCATGATCGCCGGTCCAGTTCCGTAGTGGACGGCGGCGATGAGGACCGGCAGCATGTAGATCGCCGAGACGCTGTCCAGCGTCGCGAACGAAACGACCGTGGCGGCGAGGACCGTCGCAACTGCGACCAGCAGCAGCACATTGGCGTAGCCGAGAAGCGACTGCTTCAGACGCATTGCGGGCGGGCTCCGTAGCTCAACCCGCCCAGCATAGCGAAGGCGCGGAGACCCGCGTCGATGTTCTGCATCGCCGACCTGGAGCGGCGCTCCGGCTCGCTCAGCTTCCGCGGGGGCAGGCCTCAGTGGCCGGCGGTATGCAGGATCTGGCCGAGGAACTTGCGGGTGCGTTCGTTCTCCGGCGCCCGGAAGAACTGTTCGGGCGGCGCGACCTCGACGATCTCGCCGGCATCCATGAAGATCACCCGGTCGGCGACCTTGCGGGCAAAGCCCATCTCATGGGTCACGACCAGCATGGTCATGCCGCTTTCGGCGAGTTCGACCATGACGTCGAGCACTTCGCTGACCATCTCCGGATCGAGCGCCGAGGTCGGCTCGTCGAACAGCATGATCTTCGGGTTCATGCAGAGCGAGCGGGCGATCGCGACGCGCTGCTGCTGGCCGCCCGAGAGCTGGATCGGGAACTTCATCGCCTGCTCGGGGATATGCACCCGCTCGAGCATGACGCGCGCCGCCGCCTCGGCCTCCGCTCTCGGAATGCCGCGCACCTTCATCGGCGCCAGCGTGCAGTTCTCCAGCGCGGTCAGATGCGGGAACAGGTTGAAGCTCTGGAACACCATGCCGATTTCGCGGCGGACATCCTCGATGCCGCGCAACCCGGCATGCACCGTGGTGCCGTCGATGACGATCGCGCCGGACTGGTGCTCCTCGAGCTGGTTGAGGCAGCGGATCAGGGTCGACTTGCCCGAGCCCGAGGGCCCGCAGATCACGATGCGCTCGCCGCGGGTGACCGAGAGGTCGATGTTCCTGAGCACATGGAAGTCGCCATAGAACTTGTCGACCTTGCGCATCTGGATGATCGGGGCTTCGTCCGACCTTGCCGCGGTCTTGGTCGCGGTCGCTTCGCTCGCCATCACTTTTTCTCGTCGCTTGCGTCTTGTGGCGCTGCGCCCGGCGCTTGACCGGGCGCAGCGTCGTCGTCCCGGATCAGAACTGCGGCATCGGCGGCAGCTTGGTCAGCTCGACGCCGAACCAGCGCTTGTTGATCGCCGAGAGCTCGCCGTTCTTCTCGATCTCGGCGATGAACTTGTTGGCGAACTCTGCCAGTGCCGTGTCGGCCTTGCGGAAGGCCATGCCGTTGGCCTGCTCGCGCATCGTCAGCTTGGGCTCGATGTTGAGCTGCGGATAGTCCTTGTTGAGCTGGGCGAGGATGGTGTTGCTCGCGCCCATGGCCTGGACCTGGCCGGAGATCAGCGCCTGCAGGGCGGTGGCGTCGTCGTCGAAGCGCTTGATCTGCGTGCCCTGCGGGGCGGCGGCGGTGATCGCGGTGTCCTGCGTCGAGGCGCGGGCGACGCTGATGGTCACCGGCTTCAGGTCGTCGGTCGTCTTGATGTTCAGGCTCTTGGGCGCCAGCACATAGATCGTCAGCGAGCTGTAGGGGTTCGAGAACAGCACCTGCTTCGAGCGCTCGGCGGTGATGCCGAAGGTCGCGATCAGCACGTCGACCTTGTTGGTCAGGAGATAGGGGATGCGGTTCGGGCCGGTGACCGGCACGAGCTCGAGCTTGACCCCGAGCGACTTCGCCATCAGCGCCGCGACGTCGGCATCGTAGCCGGCCGGCTGCTGGTTGGCGTCGGTGCCGCCGAAGGGCGGGTAGTCGGTCAGGAGGCCGACCATGAGCTTGCCGCGGGCCTTGATCTCCTCGGGCGTGGCGGCCTTGGCCGGGGCAGCGCCGAGGGTCGCGGCGGCGAAGCCGGCGAGGACCAGTGCGCCGAGGCTGCGGCGGGCGATGGACTTGAACAGGGACATCAGGCGTTTCTCCTCAGATTGCCTTTTTGGGGGTGGCTCGGGCCGTCGCGCTAGCGCGCGGCGACCAGGAGCTTGCGCTCCATCCGCTTGCTGTAGGCCGAGAGCGGCCAGCAGATCAGGAAGTAGACCAGCGCGACCAGCGCGAAGATCGTGAACGGCCGGAAGGTGGCGTTGTTGATCACCTGGGCGGCGCGAGTCAGCTCGACGAAGCCGATGATCGAGGCCAGCGAGGTGCCCTTGATCAGCTGCACCAGGAAGCCGATCGTCGGCGGGATCGCGATGCGGATCGCCTGCGGCACGATGATCAGCGCCATTTTCGGGGTGTAGCGCAGGCCGAGTGAGGTCGCCGCCTCCCATTGGCCGCGCGGCACGACCTCGATGGCGCCGCGCCAGATCTCGCCGAGGAAGGCGCTGGCATGCAGCGACAGGCCGAGCGCGGCCGCAGTCCAGGGATCGACCGACCAGCCGAAAAGCCCCGGCACG
Organism: Allobosea sp. NPDC055594; assembly: GCF_053618995.1. NCBI lineage: Bacteria > Pseudomonadati > Pseudomonadota > Alphaproteobacteria > Hyphomicrobiales > Alloboseaceae > Allobosea > Allobosea sp. NPDC055594. Next base: position 142,629 of record NZ_JBSHIO010000009.1, on the reverse strand, counting down.
AAGAAGGCGAGGAAGAGCTGCATCAGGAGCGGCGTGCCCTGGAACAGCTTGATGTAGCCGTTCGAGATCAGCCTGAGACCTTTGATCTCGCTGGTGCGGGCGAGCGCCACCAAGGCGCCGCCGAGCGCGCCGCCGAGGAAGGCGACGAGCGAGAGCAGCAGGGTCCAGCGCACGGCGGCGAGGATGAAGATGATTTCGTTGGGTCCAAGTTCACGCATCGTCTCAGACCTAGCGGGTTGGCTTGCGCAGGAAGCTGCGCTCGATCGCGGCGAAGGCCGTCCAGAAGAACATCGACAGGCCGAGATACATGCAGGTGACGATGAAATAGACCTCGAAGCTGCGGAAGGTCCGCGACTGGATGTCGCCGGCGATGGCGGTGAGCTCTGTCGCCGCGATCACCGAGCAGACGCTCGAATTCAGCATCAGCAGGATGAACTGGCTGGTCAACGAGGGGTAGATCGCCTGGATCGCCGGCTTCAGGATGATGTAGCGGAAGATCTGCAGCGGCCGCATGCCGAGCGATTTTCCGGCCTCGACCTGGCCCTTCTGGATGCTTTCGATGCCGGCGCGGATGATCTCGATGCCATAGGCGCCGACATTGACCACCAGCGCGATCAGCGCCGCGGTATTGGACGAGAATTTGAGGCCGAGCGAGGGCAGGCCGAAATAGATCATGAAGATCTGGATCAGGAACGGCGTGTTGCGGATCAGCTCGATATAGCCGTCGATGATCCAGACCAGCCATTTCGGGCCGGATGTCTTGCCGAGCGCGCCGGCAACGGCGACGATCATGCCGATCGCCATGGCTGCGGCCGAGAGCACCAGCGAATTGATCAGCCCGTGGAGCAGCTCGGGCCAGGCTTCGAAGACCGAAGCGAAATCGAACTCATAGCTCATGCAGTGCGTCCCATCCGGGGGACTATGCCGGTCTTTGCTGTCATCATGCCCCCTTCTCCTTGTCCATTGACGGCGACCGCCACGTCTCCGGCGCCGGGTTGTCGGCGCCGAACCTAACTACAGGCGCGGAATCATCAACCCGCCATCGGCGTTGATCACCGTTCCCGTCGCATAGGCGAAGCCGCCGCCGGCCAGGCCGGCCACGCAGCGCGCGACATCTTCTCCCTCGCCCCAGCGCCCGGCCGGGATCAACCCCTCGGCGATGCGGGCGTCGTATTTTGCCGCGACCTTCGCCGTCATCTCGGTGCGGATCACGCCCGGCCGGACCTCGAAGACCGCGATGCCCTCGGGCGCCAGCCTGACGGCCAGCGCCTTGGCCCACATCGAGAGGCCGATCTTCGAGACGCAGTACTGCGCCCGATCGATCGAGACCAGTTCCGTGCTGGCGGAGGTGATGAAGACGATCGCAGGGTGCCGAACGTCACTCTGGCCGATCATCGCCTTGGCGACTTCCTGGCTCAGGAAGGCGGCGCCGCGCAGATTGACCCCCATGACGAGATCATAGGATTCAGGCGTGATCTCCAGCATGTCGCCGCGCACCGGCGCGCCGATGCCGGCATTCGAGACGAAGAGGTCGAGCCGGCCGAATTCTCGCAGCACGGCCGCGACGAGCCCGGCATGGTTTTCGATCGCGGTGACATCGTGCCGGACGAACAAGACGCGCGCGCCGGCTTCGGCGAAGGCCGCCTTGGACGAGGCGACCGCCTCGTCCTCGGCGATATCGGTGAAGGCGATGTCGTGGCCTGCCTGTGCGAGGGCGAGGCCGATGGCGCGGCCGATGCCGCGCCGTCCGCCGGTGATCAGGGCGACGGGGCGTGCCATCTCACGACCCCCGATAGCTCGGAGGACGCTTGTCCTTGAAGGCGCCGACGCCTTCCTTGACATCGTCCGTATAGGAGACGAGCGAAGTCGCCAGCGTCTCCATGATCGCGGCGCGATCCTCGTCCTCGGCGGCGTTGATCAACTGCTTGACCACCATGTTCGCCACCGGTCCGCGCGTCAGCACGCGCTCGGCCATGGCCTTGGCGGCTGCCAGCGCGCCGCCTTTCTCGACGACCTGATCGACGATCCCGAGCGACAGCGCCGTCTCGGCGGTGACGATCTCGCCGGTGAGGGCGAGGCGGCGTGCGACGCGCCCGCCGAGACGCTTGACCAGGCGTTGCGTGCCCGACCAGCCCGGGATCATGCCGAGTCCGCTTTCCGGCAGGCCGATCTTGGCCTGGACCTCGCAGATCCGGATGTCGGCGGTGACGGCGAGTTCGAGCCCGCCGCCGAGCGCATGACCGTTCATCGCCGCGATCACCGGCGGCTTCATCCGCGCCAGCTTGTCGAAGACGCGATGACCGGAGCGCACCCAGCCCTGGCCCATCTCAAGCGGCGATAGCCCGCCCCAGGCGACGATGTCGCCGCCGGCGCAGAAGGCCTTGCCTTCGCCGGTCAGGATCACCGCGCGCACCGAGCGGTCTGCATCGATCGTCTCGGCATGGCGGCCGAGCAGCGCAACCATCACGTCGTCGAGCGCATTGAGCTTTTCGGGGCGTGCGAGCGTGATGATCGCGAGCCCGTCCGCGATCTCGAGGGTGACGGGATCGCTCATGCGGCCCTCCGGGGAATGGCGAGGCCGAGCAGGGCCTCCTGGAACAGCGCCGCATCCATCAATTTCGGCGGCTGCGGCACCAGCAGCGCGAATTCCGCCTGGGCGAGGATGTCGCGCTCGAGGTCGACGCCGGGCGCGATCTCGCTGACGATGATGCCCTCGGCGGTCAGCTTCATCACGCAGCGCTCGGTGATGTAGGTGATGTCCTGGCCCTGGGCGATGGCGCGGGGGCCCGAGAACGAGATGTGCTCGACGGCCTCGACCAGTTTCCGGACCTTGCCTTCCTTCTCGATGACCAGCTTGCCGTCGGCAATGCCGAGCTTGGCGCCGGCGCTGAAATAGCCGGAGAAGACGATGCGCCGGGCCCGGGCGGTGATGTCGATGAAGCCGCCGGCGCCGGCGGTGACGTGCGGACGGACCCCGAGCTTCGAGACGTTGACCGAGCCCTGGCGGTCGATCTGCAGGAAAGAGAGCAGCGACATGTCGAAGCCGGCGCCCTGGAAATAGGTGAACTGGTACGGCGAGGGCACGATCGCCTCGGCATTGGAGGCGCAGCCGAACTGGAATTCGAGCAGCGGCACGCCGCCGACTGCGCCCTGCTCGATCACCCAGGTGACGGCGCCGTGCTGGCCTTCCTCGATCAGGATGCGGGGCACATTGGCCGAGATGCCGAAGCCGATATTGACGGCGTCGCCATGGCGCAGCTCCTGCGCGACGCGCCGCGCGATCACCTTGGCGACGTCGAAGGCCGGGGTTTCGAAGCTCGACAGCGGCCGGGCGATCTCGCCGGATATCGCGGGGTCGTAGATCGTTTGCGTCGTCTGCATCTGCTCGGGCGCGACGACGATGGCGTCGACCAGGATGCCGGGCACGAAGACCTGCTGCGGCTTCAGCGAGCCGGCGGCGACGACGCGCTTCACCTGCGCGATGACGATGCCGCCATTGTTGCGGACGGAGAGCGCCTGGTCGAGCGGGCCGAGATAGCCGCCCTCGTGCTCATAAGAGAGGTTTCCGCGCTCATCCGCCGTGGTGGCGCGGATGATCGCAACCTTCGGCACGATGCTGCGGAAATAGAGCCAGTCCTCGCCGTCGAAATCGACGCGGCTGACGATCGGCTCGGCCGCGGCGCGCGCGTTCATGGCGCAGCCCTGGTTCCTCGGATCGACGAAGGTCTCCATGCCGATCTTGGTCAGCACGCCCGGGCGCTTGGCGGCAGCCTCGCGGTGCATGTCGAACAGGATGCCACTCGGGACGTTGTAGGCCGGGATCTCGTTGCCGGTGACCATCTTCCAGATCGCCGGCGGCTCGGCACTCGACGGGCCGGACGGGTAGGAGCCGGCGAGGATGCGGGCGAGCAGGCCGGGCCTGGCGAGATGGTCGATGCCCTTGATGCCCGACATGTCGCCGGCGGCGATCGGGTGCAGCGTCGTCAGCTGCCTCGGATGGCCGCTCGCCTCGAAGCGTCGGCCGATCGCGGCAAGAACCGCATCCGGGCAGCCGAGGCCCGATGAGGAGGAGACGGTGACGATAGCCTCGTCCGGGATCAGGGCGGCGGCTTCGTCGGCGGTGAGGATGCGGGGGAACGCCATCTTGCTTTGGTCCGGTTGTGAAAATGGGTCAGCCGGCGGCCGTCAGCGCATGCTGATAGGCGCCGCAGGATTCGCGGATGACGAGCTCGGCCGGGCCGACATGACTGGTCGCCGGCGCCGCGCGATTGGTGATGCGTTCGAGCAGCATGGCCGCGGCCTGTTCGCCGAGCCCGACCGCGTCGACCGCGATCGTGGTCAGGGCCGGCGAGACATGCCGGGCTTCGCTGGTGTCGTCGAAGCCGACGATGGCGATGTCGCGCCCGACGACGAGACCGCGCCTTGCAGCGGCCAGCATGGCGCCGATGGCGACGACATCATTGTAGCAGACCACGGCGGTGGGCCGGTTCGGCAGCGCTAGCGCCGAGCTCATCGCGCTGAAGCCGCCATCGCGGGTCGGCATGCATTCGAGGTTCAGCCCGGGATCGATCGCGACGCCGGCCTTCGCCATCGCCTCGCTGAAGCCCTGATGGCGATCCTGCCGGACCACCATCGAACTCATGCCGCCGAGATAGGCGATGCGCCTATGCCCGAGATTGAGGAGATGGCGGGTGATCCTGGCCGAGCCCGCGACATTGTCCGGCACCACGGAACTCGCCGCGACGCCCGGCAGCCGGCGGATGGCGACCAGCAGGGCCGTGTCCGGGCCGCTCGCCTGCGCCAGTTCTTCGGCGGTGGTGTCGAGCGCGGGGCAGAGGATGATGCCGCGGGCGCCATGCTCGCGCATCATCTTCATGACCTGGCTCTGGCGCACCACGCTTTCGGCGGTGTTCGCCATGAAGGCGACATAGCCGGCCATCTGCAGCACGGTTTCGACGCCGATCGCGAATTCGGCGAAGAATGGGTTGGAGAGGTCGTTGAGAACGAGGCCGACGATCTTGGACTGCGTGTTGCGCAGATTGGCGGCGCCGCGATTATAGACGTAGCCGAGCTCGTCCATCACCTGGAGGATGCGCTCGCGCGTCTCGGGCTTGACGCTGCCGCGGCCGGTCAGGACGAGCGAGACCGTCGATTTCGAGACGCCGGCGGCGTCCGCGATCTCGATGATCGTCACCTTGTCCCTGGGCTGCGCCCCTTGCGGCATCGCTTCGTCCCATTTGCCCGAAGGCGTTATGAATTTGGAACGTTCCATATCATTGCCGAACAGACGTGGCAATATCTCTCTTCAAATCGCCGGAACAATGAATTATAGCGGTTGGAGTAGATAAATTAAATGGAACGTTCCATTTCGGGAGGATGCGATGGCTGAGATCACCTTGCCCCGGGCCGATGGTGGGACTGAGCGCTACATGCAGGCGCCGGCCTCGCGCTTCCCTCGGACCCATGCGCCGTCGCGGACGCGCACCGTCTTCGCCGCCGCCCATGTCGTCGCCGATCCGCGCAGGCTGGACGAGCCCTGGCGCGTCCCGGCGCTCGACTGGGATGCGACCCTGGCCTTCCGGCGCCATCTCTGGGGCCTAGGCTTCAAGATCGCCGAGGCGATGGACACCTCGCAGCGCGGGCAGGGACTCGACTGGAGCAATGCCGCCGAGCTGATCGCGCGCGTCCTCGCCGAGGCGAAGACCGTGCCGGGCGCCGATCTCGCCTGCGGTGCCGGCACCGACCAGCTCGACGCCAATGCCGCGACCACGCTCGACGACGTCATCCGCGCCTATGAGGAGCAGGTCGCCCATGTCGAGAAGCATGGCGGCAAGATCATACTGATGGCGAGCCGCGCGCTCTGCCGCGTCGCGAAGGGGCCGGACGATTATCTTGCCGTCTATGGCCGGCTGATCGGCCAGTGCCGCGGCAAGGTCATCCTGCACTGGCTCGGCGAGATGTTCGACCCGGCCCTCGCCGGCTATTGGGGCAGCCGCGATTTCGAGCCGGCGATGCAGACCGTGCTGACGCTGATCCGCGAGCATGCCGCCAAGATCGACGGCATCAAGATCTCGCTGCTCGACGCCGGCAAGGAGATCACCATGCGCCGGAAACTGCCGGAAGGCGTCGTGATGTATACCGGCGATGACTTCAACTATGCCGAGCTGATCGGCGGCGACGCGCAGGGTTTTTCCCATGGCCTGCTCGGCATCTTCGATCCGATCGCGCCGGCGGCGGCGGCCGCCTTCGCCTGCCTCGATGCTGGCGACCGGCAGGGCTTCCACGCCATCCTCGACCCCACCGTCGCGCTTTCGCGCCGGCTCTTCGAGGCGCCGACCCAGTACTACAAGAGCGGTGTCGTCTTCCTTGCCTGGCTGAACGGCTTCCAGGACCATTTCCGCATGGTCGGCGGCGCTGAAGCGGCCCGCGGCATCCTGCACTATGCCGATCTCTTCCGCCTCGCCGACCAGGCCGGGCTCTTCGCCGATCCCGAGCGCGCGGCAACGCGGATGGGTCATCTCTGCGCCCTGAACGGCATCGCCTGAGGACGGGAGGAAACGCCATGCACGCGCCGCTCCAGGACACGGCACTCTATCAGCAGATCCGTGAGACCGCCCGCCGCTTCGCCGACGAGGTGGTGCGGCCGGCCGCCGCCGAGCTCGACCGCGACTCGGCCTTCCCGGCCGAGATCTATCGCCAGATGGGCGAGCTCGGCCTGTTCGGCTTTACCGTCGATCCCGAGCATGGCGGCGCCGGGCTCGACACCTTCGCTTATGCGCTGGTGATGGAGGAGTTGTCGCGCGGCTATGCCTCGGTCGCCGACCAGTGCGGTCTCGTCGAGCTGATCGGCACGCTGCTGACGCGCTATGGCACGGCCGAGCAGCGTGCCCGCCATCTGCCGGACATCCTGCTGGGCAAGACCCGCGTCGCCTATTGCCTGACCGAGGCCGAGGCGGGCTCGGACCTCTCCAATGTCCGCACGACCGCGCGCGCGACTGCCGATGGCTATGTCATCGACGGAGGCAAGCTCTGGATTCACAATGCGCCGGTCGCCGATCTCGGCTTCGTGCTGGCCTCGACCGATCCCGCCGCTGGCCATCGCGGCATGAGCATCTTCATTGTCGACCTCAACGCGCCCGGTGTCTCGCGCGGGCCTAAGGAACACAAGATGGGCCAGCGCGCCAGCCAGGTCGGCGCGCTGAACTTCGATGGCGTGACAGTGCCGCGTGAGGCGATGCTCGGTCCGCAGGGGCGCGGCTTCCACATCATGATGAGCGTGCTCGAAAAGGGCCGTGTCGGCATCGGCGCGCTCGCCGTCGGAATCGCCCAGGCCGGGCTCGAGGCTGCGCTGGCCTATGCCCGCGAGCGGCGCCAGTTCGGCAAGCCGATCCTTGAGAACCAGGGCCTGCAATGGATGCTCGCCGACATGGCCAAGGATATCGCCGCCGCGCGGGCGCTGGTCGAGCGGGCGGCGCTGCTGATCGACCATGGCGCGCCCGCGACCTCGGCTGCCTCGATCGCCAAATGCTTCGCCAGCGACATGGCTGTCGCCCAGACCGCGAACGCCGTCCAGATCTTCGGAGGGTCCGGCTATATCCAGGGCTTCGAGGTCGAGCGGCTTTACCGCGACGCCAAGATTACCCAGATCTACGAAGGCACCAACCAGATCCAGCGCACCATCATCGCGCGGGAACTGATCAAGCACGGCGCCGGGGGCGGCGCCTGATCGCTCCCTACCTGAAGATGGTCGAGGCCTCGTCGGCGGGGGGCATCGGAACCGCGAAAGGCCGGAGGCTCGGCACGGGCCTCACAGATCGTCGCGGAGGTCGAGGATCGAGACCTTTGCGGTCGCGGACGGGCCATTGGCCTCGAACGCGTCGAGTTCGGCCAGCAACGGTGAGCTGACCGCCCGGAGCGTTGCGCGGTCCCGCATCGCGAGTGTCAGGCAGCGGAGCTCGCCCACGCCAGGCTCGGTCCACGCAGCGCCGGAGGCTCTGAAGCCAAGGCGTGTGAAGAACACGATGTCTGCCGGGCGGGAGGCGAGGAGCGCCGTGTCGGCGCCCGCTTCGAGCCCGACCCGGTAGGCATGCCGGGCGAGGGCCTGGGCGAGCGGAAGGGCGCTAGCTTGGTGCCGGATCGCCAGGCGCGAAAGTACCAGAGAATGGGGATGTTCCCCCTCCGGCAGCGCGCTGCGTCGAAGCATCGCTGCGAGTCGGGGATCGGTGACGGCGTCCGCGCCCTGGGTAAGCCGGGCTGCAGCGAGACAGCGGCGTTCCGGACCGGCCCAGAGATTGAGGCTCGCCGTGTCGATCGGTTCCAGGAGCCAGCCGTCGCCATGGCTCGCATGGACAAAGCTCTCGCCGCCGCGCTCGACGAAAAGCCGGTAGCGAAGGCGGCCGATGGCGTGAAGCTCCCTGGAGTTGGTCGCCGCACGTATGGCCGGGTTGGAGCTTCGTCCGAGAGCCGCATTACCCCATAGCTGGCTAAGTGTGACCATCCTGACGGCGTCGCCCTGGGTGTCCCGGCAGGTACACGGCTCGATATCAGTCCCGTCGCAGAAGCGACAGCGGCCCCAGGCTTCGGCAAGGCGCATCACGCATCGGCCCTTCACCGCCCATCCCCCCGGTTCGAGCAGGCTAGCCTTGATCGGCTGGTTTCAAGTCTGCGGTAGTTCGGGATCTTTGCCGTCACCCAATTGGGGTAGGACGGGTTCCGCGCGGATCACTAAGTTGCGGCTGATCGCACGCCGCGAGCTGGACAGCCCATTGCCCTTCGGTTTCCGCTGGAGGATGATCGGCATAATCAAAAAGGGATCGGGGGATCCGGAATGGCGCTGCGCGGCCTGAGTGGTGCCGAGTTCGTTCGCGCGGTTTCGCAGGTCGGCGAAGTGATCGACGCGGCGGCTCTGTCTCCCGAGCGCTGGCAGGATGTCTGCGCTGCCTTCCAGGCCCTGCGCCCCGATGTGCGTGTTATCTTCCAGGGCCATGATCGGCTGGCGCCCTATGCCATGCCTCTGGCCGGAGCCGGCTGGGAGGACATCGATTTCGAGCCGTATTTTCTGCATTTCGCTTCCCGCAATCCGTGGCTGGGAATCTGGAAGGAGATGGCGACCTCGCAAGTCGCGTTGGCCGATGCGCTTCTGCCGCGTCGGGTCCTTGAAACCACCGAGTTCTACAATGACTGGCTGAAGCCGATGGGCCGGGCCGACATGGCCCTGGGGCTCAAGATCGCGCATGAGCGCGACCGCGTTGCATTCTTCTGCGTCCACTATGATGGCCGCTCTCATGAGCGGACGAACGAAGTGCTGGCACCGGTGATGCAGGCTTTGGCCGCCCGTATGCGTAGAGCACTCGATTGCAACCGCGCAGTTCTGCGCGGTCAGCACGCAACTCCCAGCGATGGTCTCATGCAGCACCTGCTCGATCCCGCCTTCATCGTGAACGCCGACTGCAAGCTCGTCGCGGCAAATGCCGCTGCCGAGGCCTTGATCGACAGCGGCATGCTGATCAATGTGCGGGCCCGCGATATCGTTTCCTTCGGCCTGCCCGAGATCGATGCTAGGTTCTCTCGCTCGGTCCAGGCCACCTGTGCGAGATATCCTGGCGGCGCTGGAGGCCATGCCGAGTTCGCGGTCGAATGGGCCGGAACCCGGCTTTCCGTCTCGGTCCTGCCGCTCGCTTCGAATCTGCACTCCCTAGCGTGGCGCGGTCCGCTGCCTTATTTCAGCCCCGCGGTGACGGCCCTGGTGATCCTCAGAGCGCTTCCTCCAGATCGGTCGGATGTCGTCGTTCGCTTTCGGGAGCGTTATCGTCTGACGGAGCAGGAAGCCCGCATCACCAGCGCTCTGCGGCTTGGCGGATCGCTGGTCGACATCGCGAAGGAGCTCGGGGTCACCTACGAAACCGCCCGCGCCCATATCAAGAGTGCCTTCGGCAAGACCGGGACGCATAATCAGCGCGAGCTTCTCGCCCTGCTGCTCGCGGAAGGCGCCAGGCCACCCGAATCGACGATGTAAAAGCCAGCTTCGAGACGAGGCGCCCTATGCCTCCGGGCGATTGTCTGCGTCGAGCGGGTCGCGGCCTTCCTGCCGGTCCCGGTAAAGCGTCGCCTGCACCAGCAGCAGCAGCGTCACCGGCGTGGTGATCGTGATGAAGAGGCCGATCAGGATCTCGTGCACCACGGGGCGCGTCTGGCCGACCGAGAAGTACAGCATCGAGGCGAGGAGGATGCAGCCCATTCCCAGCGTCGAGCCGAGCGTTGGCGCGTGCACGCGCTCATAGAAGCTCTTGAACCGCAGCAGGCCGAGCGCCCCCGTCAAGGCGAGCAGCGAGCCGGCGAGGATCAGTGCCGCGACCGGAAGCGCCGCCCAGGCAGGGAGGGCGTGGAGCGACATCATTCGATCACCTCCCCGCGCATCAGGAACTTCGCCATCGCAACAGTCGAGACGAAGCCGAGCAGGCCGATCGCCAGCGCCGCCTCGAAATACAGCGTCGTGCCGGAGCCGATGCCGAAGACGAGCAGGAGCAGCATTGCATTGAGATAGAGCGCGTCCATGCCGAGCACACGATCCTGGGCGCGCGGGCCGCGCAGGATGCGGTAGGCGGCGGCGACCATGGCCAGAGCCAGCAGGATCTGGCCGGTGACGAGGGCGAAGGCGAGGATCGCGGCGCTCATTCGAAGATCTCCACCAGCAGTCCGACATAGCGCCGTTCGATCAGTGCGGACCAGTCGTCCCCTTCGCTCAGGTCGAGCACATGGATTACCAGCATGCCGGTAGCCGGATCATAGCTGACCCAACTCGTGCCCGGTGTCGCAGTGATGATGCAGGCCAGGGCCGCCAGCCCGTAGCGCGAGCGCAGCCGCAGCGGGATGCGGACGAAGCCGGGCCTGCGATCGGCATGATCGAACAGGATGACGCGCGCCACCGCGAAATTGGAGCGGACCATGTCGGCGATGAACACGCCGAGCAGGCGCGGAATCGCGGCCGGCCGGCGCAGCTTCAGCGGCGCGACATCGAGCCGCCGCAGCATGAGCGGGCCGAGCAGGCCGAGCACGCCGCCGAGCAGCAGGTGACCGGGCGACAGGCTCTGGTTCAGCAGCAGCCAGAGTGCCAGCAGGCCCACGGAGACGAGCGGGGAGGGCAGCCAGCGGCTCATGGCTTGCCCCCCGCCGGCATCGCTGTCGGTGTCAGAACCCCCTGGATATAGGCCTCGGAACCGTGCAGCCCCACCGCCGTGGCTTGCATGAAACGCATCGCCGGGCCGGCCTGCAGGGTCAGGGTGAGGCAGAGTAGCAGCAGGGCTGCGACGGGCGCCACTTCGATCACCCGCACGCGCGGCACCTCGCGTTCGATCACCGCCCAGAAGGAACGGATGCCGGCGCGCACCATGGCGATCAGCGTCACGAAGCCGGAGAGCAGCAGCAGCACGAGCAAGGCCCAGGCGGCCGGGGCGATCCCGGTCGCCGTCGCCGGGTCGTTCCCGCCGAGCGCACCGGCCAGGATCGCGAATTTGGCGACGAAGCCGGATAGCGGCGGCAGGCCGGAGAGCAAGAGCGCCGAGACGATGAAGGCCGCGCCGAGCACGGCGAGGATCGCCGGCACGGCGACGCCGGCATCACCGTCTTCGCCGGGCTCCTCCTCGTCCTCGATGCCATAGGCTTCGAGCGTCACCGCGAGAATGTCGTCGGTCGGCGCGCGGCCGCGTTCGATCAGCTCGATCAGCAGGAAGAAGGCGCCGATCGCGAGTGTCGACGACACCAGATAATAGAGCGCCGGTCCGATGATCGAGACGTCGTTTGTCCCGAGCACGGCAAGCATGGTTCCCGACGAAACCACGACCGAGAAGCTCGCGAGCTTGGCGAGATCCTGCGAGGCGAGCATGCCGACCATGGCGAAGAGAATGGTGGCGGCTCCTGCAGCGAGCAGCCAGACATCGCCGAACTGAGAGGAGCCGGCGGCGGCCTCGGGGCCGGCGAGCAGAAAGCCCATCCGGAGGATCGCGTAGATGCCGACCTTGGTCATCACCGAGAACAGCGCGGCGACCGGCGCGCTCGCCGCCGCATAGGTGCCGGGCAGCCAGAAGCCGAGCGGCCAGGCCGCGGCCTTCACCAGGAAGGCGACGCCGAGAATGCTGGTGCCGGTTTCCAGTAGCGCGCGCTCGCGCGCCGGCAGGCTGCCGATCCGGGCGGCGAGATCGGCCATGTTGAGCGTGCCGGCGGCGCCGTAGACCATGCTGACGCCGATCAGGAAGACCAGCGCCGCGACGAGGTTGATGGCGATGTAATGCAGGCCGGCGCGCACGCGGGCATGGCCGGAGCCATGCAAGGCGAGACCATAGGAGGCGGCGAGCAGCACCTCGAAGAAGACGAAGAGGTTGAACAGGTCGCCGGTGAGGAAGGCGCCGTTCAGCCCCATCAGCAGGAACTGGAAGAGTGGGTGGAAATAGCTGCCGGAGCGATGCCAGCGGGCCAGCGAGAAGATCAGCGCCGCACAGGCGAGGATCGCGGTCAGCAACAGCATCATGCTCGACAGCCGGTCGGCGACCAGGACGATGCCGAACTGCGCCGGCCAGTCGCCGAGCCGGTAGACCCTGACGGCGGCGGCCGGATCGGGGCCGCCGCTGGTCGTGACCAGGCTGATCGCGATCGCGAGCAGGGCGAAGGTCGAGACGAGGTTGAGCACGGCCGCGACCGTTCGGCTGCGACCGTCGAAGAGCAGCATCGTCGCGCCGGTGATCAGCGGCAGGATGATCGGCGCGATGACGAGATGGTCGTGCCAGCTCACGAGCCGCCCTCCCGGCCGTCGACATGGTCGCTGCGGGTCAGCCCGCGCGAGGCCAGCAGGACGACGAGGAAGAGGGCGGTCATGGCGAAGCTGATGACGATCGCCGTCAAGACCAGCGCCTGCGGCAGCGGGTCGGCATAGCGCGAGATGTCGCCGCCGGCGGCGGGGTCGAGCACGGGCGGAGCACCGACGCGCAGCCGGCCCATGCCGAAGATGAAGAGATTGACGGCATAGGAGAGCAGCGACAGGCCGATGATGACCTGGAAGGTGCGCGGTCGCAGCAAGAGCCAGATGCCCGATCCCGCAAGGATGCCGATGGCGAGGGAGACGATCAGTTCCATCAGCTTTTCCCGCCGCTTGCTGCGTTGGCGCGGGCGGCGCCAGCGCGATAGACGCGCAGCGACTGGTGCGCCAGCGCGATCAACACCAGCACGGTTGCGCCCAGCACCAGCGCGAACACGCCGAAATCGAAGAAGAGGGCGCTCGCCAGCGGCAGCTTGCCGAGCAGCGGCAGCTCGGCATAGGCGAAGGCCGAGGTCAGGAATGGCCGCCCGAAGGCGAAGGCGCCGGCGCCGGTCAAGGCAGCGACCAGCAGGCCGACGCCGATCCAGCGCACCGGCAGGATGCGCAGCCGGGCTTCGACCCAGCGAGCACCGCCGGCCATGTATTGCAGGATGAAGGCGATTGCGAAGGTCAGCCCCGCGACGAAGCCGCCGCCCGGCAGGTCATGTCCGCGCATGAACAGGAACACCGCCATCATCGCGATCACCGGGAACAGCAGGCGCATGATCAGGCCCGGCACCAGCAGGTAATGTGCCGTGATCGGATCCTTGCCGCTGCCCTGGATGTCGGCGTCGTACAGGTTCTGGAACTGCTTCTGCTCTGGCAGCCCGATGCTGTCGCGGGCCGGGCGGAAGCGGCGCAGCAATGCGTAGACCGTGATCGCCACCACGCCGAGCACGGCGATCTCGCCGAGCGTGTCGAAGCCGCGGAAATCGACGAGCAGCACGTTGACGACGTTGCGCCCGCCGCCCTCGGTATAGGCGCGCTCAAGGAAATTCCCGGAGATGCTGCCGGCGAGCGGCCAGGTCATCACCAGATAGGAGAGCCCGGCCAGTCCGGCGCCGCCGGAGATCGCGATGGCGAGGTCGCGGAAGCGGCGCAGCCTGGCGGATAAGGCGCTTTCGGAGGCGATCCCCTCGATGCGCTTCGGCAGCCAGCGCAGGCCGAGCAGGAGCAGGACGGTGGTGACGATCTCGACCAGGAGCTGGGTCAAGGCGAGATCGGGAGCCGAGAACCAGGCGAAGGTCAGGCAGACCGCTAGCCCGGTGCCGCCGGTCAGGATCACCGCGGCGAGCCGGTGATATTTGGCCTGATAGGCGGCTCCGAGCGCGCAGGCGGCACCGACCACCCAGACCAGCATGAATTCGAGATCGGCTCCCTGCAGGCTGCCGGGCACCAGCGAGATCGGCCTCGTATAGAAGGACCAGAGCGCCAGCATGATGGTGACGCCGATCAGCAGGCGCATCTGCGGCTGCAGCCGGGCGGTGCTGACGATCTGCTCCAGGCCCTTGGCCCAGCGCCAGGACAGGAAGACGATCGCCCGCTCGAACAGACGCTTGCCTTTCAGCTCGCGCAGCAGCGGTGCGCCTTCGATGTTGCCGGAAAGATAGCGCAGCATCGAGAGATAGATGACGATGCCGCCCGCCGTCGCCACCAAGCTCATCAGCAGGGCGGGGGTGAAGCCGTGCCAGACGGCCAGGCTGTAGCTCGGCGTCTGTCCCCTCAGCACCGACTCGACCGCGACAGCGAGCACGCCGCCCACGGTCTGCGCCGGCACGATGCCGACCAGAAGGCAGGTCAGCACCAGCAGGCCGACCGGCAGCAGCATCCAGATCACCGGGTCGTGCGGCTTGTGTGGCAGGTCGGTCGCGGGCGGACCGAAGAAGACCTGATGGATCAGCCGCAGCGAATAGCCGACGCTGAACATGCCGGCGACGGTCGCGATATAGGGCAGCAGATGGTCGAGCGCCGTGTCGACATGGTATTCGATGGTCTCGGCGAAGAACATTTCCTTCGAGAGAAACCCGTTGAGCAGCGGCACGCCGGCCATCGAGGCCGCAGCGACCATGGCCAGCGTCGCCGTGATCGGCATGGCGCGGTAGAGCCCGCCGAGCCGGCGGACGTCGCGTGTTCCCGCCTCGTGGTCGATGATCCCGGCCGCCATGAACAGCGAGGCCTTGAAGGTCGCATGGTTCATGATGTGGAAGATTGCCGCGACCGCCGCCAGCGGGCTGCCGAGCCCGAGCAGCAGGGTGATCAGGCCGAGATGGCTGATCGTCGAATAGGCGAGAAGCCCTTTCAGATCCTGCTGGAACAGCGCCAGGAAGGCGCCGATCACCAGCGTCGCGACGCCGATCGGCGCCAGCACCCAGAACCAGTATTCGTGTCCCGCCATCGCCGGCCATAGCCGCGCCAGCAGGAAGACCCCGGCCTTCACCATGGTGGCGGAATGCAGATAGGCCGAGACCGGCGTCGGCGCGGCCATGGCCCGCGGCAGCCAGAAATGGAAGGGGAACTGCGCGCTCTTGGTCAGGGCCCCGAGCGCGATCAGGATCAGCGCCGCCAGATAAAGCGGATGCGTGACGATCTTCGGGCCCGAGGCGAGCACGACATCGAGATCGTAGCTGCCGACGATATGGCCGAGCAGCAGCATGCCGGCGAGCAGGCATAGCCCGCCGGCGGCGGTCACGGTCAGGGCGATGCGGGCGCCGTCGCGGGCGCTCTGGCTATGGTGCCAATAGGCGATCAGCAGGAAGGAGAAGAGGCTGGTCAGTTCCCAGAACAGGACGATCTGGATCAGGTTGCCGCTCAGCACGACGCCGAGCATCGCGCCCATGAAGGCGAGCAGGAACGAGAAGAAGCGCGGCACCGGATCGTCCGGCGACATGTAATAGCGCGCATAGAGCACGACGAGCAGGCCGATCCCGGCGATCAGGATGACGAAGAGCCAAGCCAGCCCGTCGAGTCGCAGGACGAAGTTGAGGCCGTATTCCGGCAGCCATTCGAACTGTGCCCGCAGGGCGGCGGGCTCGGCCACTTTCGGCCACAGGATCCCGGCGATGGTCAGGATGCCGACAGTGATCAGCCCGGCGAGCCAGGCTTCGGCATTGCGGGCATTGGCGGGCAGGAGCGCCGCGAGCAGGCTGCCCAGGAAAGGCAGGGCGACGATCAGGCTCAGGAGTAAGGCGTCGTCCGCCATGATGGATGAGGGATCCTTCCAGTTGGACTGCCGCAGAACTCCAGCCTTGCCCGATTCCGTCCATTATGGTTGACTCAGCCAGCCGAAGGCAATGGGCGAACGTCATGAATTTACGTCCTGAACTATGCCGCGCCGCGCGTGGGCTGCTGAATTGGACGCAGGATCAGCTCGCTGCCACCGCCGGCGTTTCGCGCAGCACCGTCCGCGATTTCGAGCGCGAGCGTCACGAGCTTCAGCGCGCCTCGGAAGCCCTGGTCCTCGCGGCTTTCGAGCAGGCCGGCGTCCGCTTTCTTCCGGACGGTCGCGAAGGGCCGGGAGTGCGGCTGTGCCGGACCTCGGGGCGCGGTTGAGGTTGAGGTCGGGGTCGCTGGGCAGGTAGCGCCGAAGGTCGGGCTGCACGGGTTGCCGCGGTCATCGGTCGCAGCGCCGGGGTGGCATGGCTGCAGGCCTCAGGCGAGAAGGCTTCAGGCCAGGGGCGCCGTCCCCGAAATGCCGCCATCAACGCGCAGGAGGCGCAGCCAGCGCGGCTTGCCGCGCGGATCGAGCCAGCCGATGCGCTGGCCCGCCGAGAGCCCGAGCAGGGCAGTGCCGACCTGGCTCAGCACCGAAACCAGGCCGACTGCGGCGCTGCTGCGCCCGGCGACGAGCACGATGTCGCGCACCGCACCGCTGCGTTCCTCGAGATATTGCCCGCCGATGTTCAGCCGCAGGCAGTCCTGCGGTGCCAGCGCGGCTTCGACCACCTGGGCCCGGTGCAGTTCGTCGGCGAGCCTGGTCGCGGCGGTGTAACGGCCGCTCGCCATGGCCTTTTCGATGAGGCCCGAGAGGATTGCGAGGTCCTCATGCGTGATGATGATCTGTGGAAGCGGGGTCACCTTTGCCTTTCATCGGGCCTGCGGGTCCATTTTGGGAACAAATGATGCGGGCGGGCCGTGGTGAGGGCCCGCCCGTGCGTCATGGCTGCATTCGGCTCGGAACGCCGTCAGCGCCCGAGCTTCTTGACGGGCAGCGGCTGCTTGCTGAGTTCGGCGATCGATGACGCCGTCTGGGCAGCGGGCTTCTGCTGCTTCGGCTTCTTGGCTTCGCGGTTGCCTTTGCGCTTGTTGCTCATGGTCCTGGTTTCCTGATGGCGCGCAGCCGCGGGCGGCGCGCATCTCGGCGCGGCCGCAAGAAGGGCGGGCTGCAGAATGAAAGGGCTTGGCCCGGTAGGGCGGCAGCGACCGAGCGCCCGGCATGTGCCGGTCGCCTGTCATGCCTGCGGGCGATGCTGGATCTCCCTGGCTCGTCGCTCGGGGCCGAAGGCCGCCGCGCCGAACCAGGGCTAGGGGCGTGCGAGGCGCGAAGCTGTGCAGAAGACCCCGGCTGGGGGATGATTTCCGATCATGGCAAAGCCAGCATCGGCCGAAAGTATTAGGAAGTCAAATATCGCCAGATGCGGCCCAAAGAATCGAATTCAATGGAAATAATATTTTCCGAGAAATCTGATTTTGGTGCCTTTTTTAGTCGATAAGAAAATAAATTACCCTGTAAAATTCAGGTATTGCTTACGAGGTTTGCTGCAGAGGCGCGCGGTCGTCGTGCGCTCCGACGGGCCGTATCGCTGTCCGGACGCTGTGGCCTGCCGCAACGAGGATTGGCCGGACGGGATTGCCCCTGTCCGGCCAGTCTTCTTCGGGCCGATGCTCTCACATGGCGCCGGATCGCCCTTCCGCGTCCGCCGGGACGCTCGGTGTCTTAGTCGGCCAGAGCCGGTTCGGCCGCGCGCTTGGCGACGTCCGGCGTGGCCGCGAAGCTCAGCGCACGGTCGCCGGCCTCGTCGCGGATCCGCGTCGGCAGGCCCATCCGGTCGAGCAGGCCGAGGAACGGCCGCGGTGGCAGCTCCTCGACGTTGAGCATGCCGCGCACATCCCACTCGCCGCTGGCGATCAGCATTGCGGCGGCGACCGCCGGCACGCCGGCAGTGTAGGAGATGCCCTGGCTGCCGACCTCGGCATAGGCCTCCTCGTGGTCGGCGACGTTGTAGATGAAGACCTCGCGCGCCTTGCCGTCCTTCTTGCCCTTCACCAGGTCGCCGATACAGGTCTTGCCGGTGTAGTTCGGCGCCAGCGAGGACGGGTCGGGCAGCACGGCCTTGACCACCTTGAGCGGCACGATCTCCTGGCCCTCGGCGGTGCGGATCGGCTGCTCGGAGAGCAGGCCGAGATTGTTCAGAACGGTGAAGACCGTGATGTAGCGCTCGCCGAAGCCCATCCAGAAGCGGATGTCCGGCACGTCGAGATTGCGCGACAGCGAATGGATCTCGTCATGGCCGGTCAGGTAGGTCGGGCGCGTGCCGACGACGGGCAGGTCCCAGTCCTTGCGGACCTCGAACATCTTGTTCGAGGTCCATTGGCGGTTCTGCCAGGACCAGACCGTGCCGGTGAACTCGCGGAAATTGATCTCCGGATCGAAGTTCGTCGCGAAATAGCGGCCATGGTCGCCGCCATTGACGTCGATGATGTCGATCGAGTCGATCTTGTCGAAATACTCGTCCTTGGCGAGCCGCGCATAGGCGTTGACCACGCCGGGGTCGAAGCCGGCGCCGAGAATGGCGGTGATGCCGGCCTTGGCGCATTCCTCACGGCGCTTCCACTCGTAATTGCCGTACCAGGGCGGCGTCTCGCAGATCTTCAGCGGATCCTCGTGGATCGCGGTGTCGATATAGGCGACGCCGGTCTGGATGCAGGCCGAAAGCACCGACATGTTCAGGAAGGCCGAGCCGACATTGATCACGATCCCGGCCCGGGTCTTGGCGATCAGCGCCTTGGTCGCCTCGATGTCGAGTGCGTCGAGCTGATGGGCCGCGATCTCGCCCTTGGTCTTGAGCGTGCCCTTCTGCTTGACCGAAGCGACGATCGCCTCGCATTTCGCCAGGGTGCGCGAGGCGATATGGATGTCGCCGAGCACGTCGTTGTTCTGGGCGCATTTATGGGCCACCACCTGGCCTACGCCGCCGCCGCCGATGATCAGGACATTCTTCTTCTGCATTTCGGGCCTGAGCCTCCTTTGTTCGTGTTGTCTGTGGCGTTGCGTGGCGGGCCTCAGGAGAGGCTCGCCTTGAAGTCGTCGAAGGTGAAGTCGCGAACCTTGCGGATGCTGCCGTCGAGCTCACGCACCGCGATCGCCGGCATCTGGACGCCGTTGAACCAGTTCTTCTTCACCATGGTGTAGCCGGCGGCATCCTGGATCGAGATCCGGTCGCCGGGCTTGAGCGCCTGCTCGAAATGGAACTCGCCGAAAATGTCGCCGGCGAGGCAGGATTTGCCGCAGATCATGCTGCGATGCGGGCCGGCATCGGGCGCGATCTTGGCGGTCTGCCGGTAGATCAGCAGATCGAGCATATGCGCCTCGATCGAGCTGTCGACGATCGCGAGATGCTTGCCGTTGAAGAGCGTGTCGAGCACCGTGACCTCGAGTGTGGTGCTCTTGGTGACCGCCGCCTCGCCGGGCTCGAGATAGACCTGCACGCCATAGCGCTGCGAGAAGCTCTTCAGCCGGTCGCAGAAGGCGTCGAGCGCATAGCCCTCGGCGGTGAAGTGGATGCCGCCGCCCAGGCTCACCCAGTTGACCTGCTTGAGCAATCCGCCGAATTTCTCCTCGATCTGGGTCAGGATCGCGTCGAAGCGGGCGAAATCGGCATTCTCGCAGTTATTGTGGATCATGAAGCCGTCGAGCCGGCCGATGATCGCCGCGACCTTTTCGACGTCCCATTCGCCGAGACGGCTGAACGGCCGGGCCGGGTCCGCGAGGTCGAAGCCCGAGGCGCTGATCTGCGGATTGAGCCGCAGGCCACGGCTCGTCGCGGCGGTCTTGTCGGCGAAGCGCTCGAACTGGCTGATCGAGTTGAAGATGATCTTGTCCGAGTTGGCGAGTACCTCGTCGATCTCGTGGTCGGCATAGGCGACGCTGTAGGCATGGGTCTCGCCGCCGAAGGTCTCGCGGCCGAGCCTGACCTCGTTGAGCGAGGAGGAGGTGGTGCCGTCCATGTATTCGCGCATCAGGTCGAACACTGACCAGGTCGCGAAGCACTTCAATGCCAGCAGCACCTTGGCGCCCGACTGCGTGCGGACGCGCTCGATCGTCCGCAGATTGCGCAGCAAGCCTGCCTTGTCGATCAGGTAGTAAGGGGTCTGGATCATCGATGCGTCGTGCCTGTCGAAAGCGGTGCGGCCGCCGGGCCGCCGTGATACGCGCCGTCGTTGCAGCGCCCGGCACGGCGCGGAGCGCCGGGGGAGATGCGATTGCGCAAAGGGTATGCGGTTCGTGGCCGCCTGCGGAAAAGGCGGCCGGGCGATAGCGGCATCGACTCTGCGAACGCCGCTTCCGCGCGCTAGATCAGTGCTTTCGCGCTGTTGTTCCGGCTCTTCTTCTCGGCGTGGCGCCTTGCGGCGGCGTGCGCCGCGAGGCCGGCGCGACTACCGATACAGGTCGCCTCGGTCAGCGCCGTCAAGGCGCTTGCCGCAAAGGTTTCTTCCTTTTGGGAGGCGTTCAGTAAAACTGAGCCCATCCTCAATTGGAAGGGGGCGTCGTGAGACATTCCATCCTCTCCAACCAGCAGATGTAGCCTGCATCGGGCAAGGCGCCATCTTATAGCGCCGTGCACGGAAAAATCAACCGCGGCGCGCTTCTGGCCGTTTTCAGGCTGACTCGCCGGGTATGCGGTCACGCCGAATGGTCCGGTATGACTGCATTCTGCCTTGTCATTTCGTGTCGGGCGAATGTTCCTCGATAGACTTGAGAAAAGCTTGCCGGTTACTGCTTTTCGGCCTTAGGGGGCGCTCCGGTCCCGGGAGCCCGCTTGGTTCAGTCTGCCGGTTTCGTGCCGCCGAGGCCGATGCGCGCCTGGGCCGCCAGGATGAGGGCCTTCAGCTCGGTTTCGTCGACCAGCCCGGCTGCGTCCTCGACGGAGAACCAGGAGCGCCGGCGCTGGCGCTTCTCCGGCCAGCGCTGGAGTTCCGCCAGGACGTCGAGGGGGAACACCTCGACCCGGCACAGCACGGATGTGCCGCGCCGCCGGCGCTTGCGGTAATGATAGGAGCCGAGGGCGGCGGCATCGGCCTGCCCGATCAGCCCGGCTTCCTCATAAGCTTCGCGCGCCGCTGCTTCGCGGGCCGTCTTGCCGCGCATCGGCCAGCCCTTTGGGAGGACCCAGCGGCCGGTATCGCGCGAGGTGATCAGCATGACATCGAGGCTTCCCGTCTGCGAGAGGCGATGGGGGAGCGCAGCATACTGGATGCGGATAGGTTCTCCGGGCTCTCGGCCGTCATTGGCGGCATTGGTCGCCTCGTCAGCGATCTTCCGTCCGAAAACGGTGCGATCGGCAATCCGCACGTCCTTGTCCTCCTGGGTTCGAAAAAATCCGCTGGCCGGTTGAATAGGGAAGCCGCGCCGGCTGTGTCTCCGGCGGCGGGAGGCGTCAGGTGCTTGCGCCGGTCCTGCTGTCAGGCGCGCGCCTTGTCGGGACCGGCGGTCTGCTCCGCCGTCAGGCGCAGGAGCTCGCTCGCTTCCTCGGGAGTGGCGACGTCGCGCAAGCCCTGAAGCAGGCGCGGCTCGCGCAGCATCTTGCAGAACTTGGAAAGCGTGCTCAGAAAGTCGTCCATCGCCTCGGCCGGCCAGATCACGGCGAGCACGAGGTCGACAGGGTCGCCATCCGCCGCGCCGAAATCGACCGGCTGCTCCAGGCGCATCAGGGCGATCCTCGGTGCGGCCAGCGTGTTCGAGCGCGCATGCGGCAGCGCGACGCCACGGCCCAGGCCGGTCGAGCCGAGCTGCTCACGCGCCAGAAGCGCCTGGAGCACCGCCTTGCGGCAAGCATCCTCGCCCGGGCAGAGCAGCTCCGATGCCGCCTCAATGGCGGCTTGCTTGTTCACGGCGGACAGGTCGAGCGCGATGTCTTCTGTCCGGAGGAATGTTGCGATGTTCACTGCCGTTTCCATGGGGGCGACCCTCGCCCGTGAAGGGCGGACTATACGCATTTTCGCCGAAAAAGGCGCCGCGTGCTCGGATTGCTGACAAAAATGCCTGGCCGTCGGGCGAGGCCGTGATATTCGCCTCAGGGCTGGGCGCTTGCAGGACGATGTCTCGTCCCGTGGATACCGTATAGCCGAAAATTGATCATGGCGCGCTAGGATTAGTATGGTTGACTGGGAAGTCAAGCGCGGTACCGCCTTTCGTCGAGTTCGCGGATTTTCCTGAGACCCGGGCGCTCGCTGTCGGGAAGACATGAGCTTGTCGGCTAGTGGCCAGATTGGGTCATCTGAGCTGGTGGGGGATGCTTCCATCGGCAATGGAGTGTCTTCACGCAGCATTACGGATAAAGGGCGCGGTAGCGCCGGCTGCGCCGCGCTTCCGCTCGGCGGATGCGGCCTCGTGGCCCGGCCTGCGACGCCCTGTCGTGTTGGGAGAAACAATCATCTTTGATATATATTAAATGCCCTTGACGATTCCGGCCTGCCTGTGCGGCATTGTTGTCGGACCGGCGCGGATCGGGTTCGTGGACTCGATGTCGCAGATTGTATCGACATGCGTGTAGCGAGCCGAAGGACGATCGCCGATGATCTCCCAGTTGACGATTCCGGAAAGACGGCTGGCGCTCACCATCCTGGTCGCGCTGGCGCTGGGCGGCCTTCTTCTCACCATTGCCGGTCAGGGCGACCCGATCGGTGTGCACGGCCTGATGTTCCTGATCGCCGGGGCCGGGGGCGCCTTCCTGGTCATAGCTGGCTATCTAGCGCCTGAGCCGGGCCCCGAGCGGCTACAGCATTATTATGACGAGCCGACCAAGTTCGGGATCATCATGGCGATGATCTGGGCCGTGATCGGCCTGTTCGTCGGCGACTGGGTCGCCTGGCTCCTGGTCTATCCCGAGCTGACCTTCGATGCCGGCTGGGCGAGCTTCGGCCGCATCCGGCCGATCCACACCACCGGCGTGATCTTCGGCTTCGGCGGCAATGCGCTGATCGCGACGTCCTTCTACGTCGTTCAGCGCACCTCGCGGGCGCGGCTGCCTGACCAGCTCAGCCCCTGGTTCGTGCTGCTGGGCTACAATCTCTTCTGCCTGATCGCCGTCAGCGGCTACATGATGGGCATCACCCAGTCGAAGGAATATGCCGAGCCGGAATGGTATGCTGATATCTGGCTGGTGATCGTCTGGGTCACCTATTTCATCCTCTATGTCAGGACGCTCGCCCGCCGCAAGGAGCCGCATATCTACGTCTCCAACTGGTATTACATGGCGTTCATCCTGGTCGTGGCGATCCTCCATATCGTCAACAACCTCGCCATGCCGATCTCGCTCGGCCAGGCGAAGAGCTATTCCGCCTTCTCCGGCGTCCAGGATGCGATGACGCAATGGTGGTACGGCCACAACGCCGTCGCCTTCTTCCTGACGGCCGGCTTCCTCGGCATGATGTATTACTATCTGCCGAAGCGCGCCGACCGGCCGATCTACTCCTACCGGATGTCGATCATCAGTTTCTGGGGCATCACCTTCTTCTATATGTGGGCCGGCTCGCACCACCTGCACTACACAGCGCTGCCGCAATGGGTTCAGAGTCTGGGCGTGACCTTCTCGGTGATGTTGCTCGTCCCGTCCTGGGCCTCGGCGGGTAACGCGCTGCTGACCCTGAACGGCGCCTGGGACCGGGTGCGCGACGACGCGACCTTGCGCTTCATGATGGTCGCCGCCGTGTTCTACGGCCTCTCGACCTTCGAAGGCTCGTTCATGGCGATCCGCCAGGTCAACGCGCTCTCGCACTACACCGACTGGACGGTCGGCCATGTCCATGCCGGCGCGCTCGGCTGGGTCGCGATGATCACCTTCGGCGCGATCTACGCCACCGTGCCCTGGCTCTGGAAGCGCAAGGCGATGTATTCGGCCGGGCTGGTCGAGGTGCATTTCTGGCTCGCCCTCGCCGGCACCGTCATCTACGTCTTCTCGATGTGGAATTCCGGCATCATCCAGGGGTTGATGTGGCGGACCTATAATGAAAGCGGCACGCTGGCCTATTCCTTCCTCGACTCGCTCGTGGCGATGCGGCCCTACTACATCGCCCGCGCGATCGGCGGCCTGCTCTTCCTGATCGGCGCGCTCGTCGGCTGCTACAATATCTGGATGACGATCCGGGCGGCCCATCTGCATGATCCGGCCGCGGACAGTTCGGTGCCGGTTCCGGCCCCGGCCCTTCAGCCCGGGGAGTGAGGCGATGTTTGGTCTGCACTATCGTCTCGAACGCAAGACGCTCGGCTTCGTGCTGGCGGTGATCGGCGTCGCCAGCATTGGCGGCCTCGTCGAGATCGCGCCGCTCTTCACCATCAACCAGACGGTCGAGGACGCGCCCGATATGCGCGTCTACACGCCGCTGGAGGTGGCCGGCCGCAACATCTACATCCGCGAGGGCTGCTATGCCTGCCATTCGCAGATGATCCGGACCCTGCGCGACGAGGTCGAGCGCTACGGGCCCTATTCGCTCGCCGTCGAGTCCAAATACGACCATCCGATGCTCTGGGGATCGAAGCGCACCGGACCGGACCTCGCCCGCAATGGCGGCAAGTATTCGGACGCCTGGCATGTCGCGCATCTCAACAATCCGCGCGATGTGGTCCCCGTCTCGATCATGCCGGCCTATTCATGGTTCCTGCGCACGCCGCTGCGGACCGACGATCTCGGCAAGCACCTGCGTTCGCTGCGCGCCGTCGGCGTGCCCTATACCGACGAGATGATCGCCAACGCCCCGGCCGACGCCTACGGCCAGGCCGCGCCGGACTCGCCTTTCGCCGAGGGCGTGACCAAGCGCTATGGCGAGGCGACCACGGTGCGTGCCTTCGATGGCAAGCCCAATGAACTCACCGAGATGGACGCGATGGTCGCCTATCTCCAGATTCTCGGTCGCCTGACCGACGCAGCCCACAAGCCGGCCGTCGCGATGGAAGCCGAACCGGCAGCGGCCAAGTCGGCAGCGGCCAAGTCGGCGGAAGCCAAGCCCTCAGGAGGCAAGCCATGAGCCTCGCCCATGAAACGACCGTCTGGTTCTCGAAATCCTACGGGTTGTTCTACCTGATCGGTCTCTCGATCGCCGTCCTAGTCTACACCTATTGGCCGTCGAACAAGCAGCATTTCGACAAGGCCGCCGATTCCATCCTGCGCGACGAGGACCGGCCATGGCGGTAGAGGAACGCGATCCTCACAGCGGCTTCATGACCACCGGTCATGAATGGAGCGGCATCAAGGAGCTGAACACGCCGGTCCCCCGGGCCGTGTACTTCTTCCTGATTGCGACCTTCGTCTTTTCGCTTGGCTATTGGCTCTTGATGCCGACCTGGCCGACCGGCGCAAGCTTCACCAAGGGCCTGCTCGGCGCCGATGATCGCAAGAGCATCGCGCGCTCGCTGGAACAGGCCGAGCAGGCGCGCGCCTGGAGCAAGAAGATCGAGAGCGCCGACTTCGCCGCGATCCAGGCCGATCCGGCCCTGATGACGATCGTGCGCCAGAGCGGGCGCGCCCTGTTCGGCGATAATTGCGCGGTCTGCCATGGCGTCGACGCCAAGGGCAGCAAGGGGTTCCCCGATCTTACGGCCGCCTCGACCCTCTGGGGTGGCACGCCCGAGGCGCTGATGGAGACGATCCGGGTCGGGATCAATTCCGGCCATGGCGAGAGCCGCAGCGCCCAGATGCTCGCCTTCGGCCGCGACGGCATGATCCCGCGCGCCGATGTCGAGAACGTCACGGCCTTCGTCCAGTCGCTATCGGCGGCGCCGGGCAGCATCGACAAGGCCAGGGTCGAGGCCGGCAAGGCGATCTATGCCGCCAACTGTGCCGCCTGCCATGGCGATGAGGGCAAGGGCAATGCCGAGCTCGGCGCACCGGACCTGACCGACAAGGCCTGGATCTATGGCGGCGACACGCAGTCGATCTTCAACTCGGTCTGGCATGGCCGGCAGGGCCAGATGCCGGCCTGGGAGAACCGGCTGTCGCCGGTCGATCGCAAGATCCTGGCGCTCTACCTCGCCGACCTCAGGAAACCGGGGCCATGAGCGAGATCGCGACCAGCCAGCGGGTCCGGCGCGGCAGGCTCGCCATCGGCCTGGCGATCGGCGGTGGCCTGCTGCTGCTCGCCGGCGCCAACTGGCATCTCGTCCATGTCGCGATCTCGTCCCAGCCCGATTGCGTGCCCCATCTCCGGCAGGGCGAAGGCGAGGGCCGGCCGGGCGCCTACAGCGCCGCCCGCTCGGCCTGTCAGTCGAGGTGAGCGCAGTGACGCCTGGAGCATTTTCGAGCGAAGTCGGCATCAGCCCGCAGCGAGGCGAACCATGATCATCCCGGCAGTCGTCCCTCCGCTCCCGCGCGAGAACAAATGGAGCCGCGGCCTGCCGGCCTCTGCCGCCCTGGATTGGCTGCGGGCCGGCTGGCAGGATATCGTCGACAACCCGGTGCCGAGCTTGAGCTACGGGCTCCTGGTCTTCCTGGTCTCGCTCGCCGTCGTCGCCTGCTTCTTTTCCTTCGGCTGGGACTACATCCTGTTCCCGGCCCTGGCCGGGTTCATGGTCGTCGGCCCGCTCTTCGCCATCGGGCTCTATGAGAAGAGCCGCCGCCATGCGAAGGGCGAGCGCATCGGTCTCGGCCGCATGCTCTTCGTCAAGCCGGCCTCGGGTGGGCAGGTGCTGTTCACCGGTGTCCTGCTCTGCCTGCTGATGCTGCTCTGGATGCGGGCGGCGGTGCTGATCTACGCGCTGTTCTTCGGCCTGCGTCCGTTCCCCGGGCTCGACCATATCGCCGCGATGCTGTTCACGACACCGATCGGGCTCGCCATGCTGCTGGTCGGAGGCGCCGTGGGTGGCCTGTTCGCCGCCTTTTCCTTCGCGATCAGCGTCTTTTCCGTCCCGATGCAGCTCGACAAACGGGTCGACGCGCTGACGGCTATGGGCAAGAGCACCGCGCTGGTCTGGAACAATCTGCCGGTAATGCTGGCCTGGGGTGCGCTGGTGCTCGGTCTGTTCCTGCTCAGCCTGGCAACGGGCCTGCTCGGCCTGATCGTCGTGTTCCCGCTTCTGGGGCATGGCACCTGGTACGCCTATCGCGCCATCGCCGCCGAGGCTGACGCGAGCTGACGGGATGGGGCGCGCCGCCTTTCGGCGGCCGGCCTGCCGTTTCGGAGTCGATGATGAGTTGCTGTGCGCCCGGCGCCGACAGCCCGACGGTGGATCACCGGCTGACCGCCGACGAGATCATGCTGGCCAGCCGCGAGGTCGGCGGCGGGGCGCGCCAGACCGATCTTTCCGTCCCCGGCATCCATTGCGGCGGCTGCATCGCCACGATCGAAAAGGCGCTTTCGGCGCTGCCGGGCATTGAGCGGGCCAGGGTCAACCTCTCGACCAAGCGGGTCGTGATCCGCTGGCGCGGCGACGTGCCGCCGGCCCTCGCCGAGACGCTGGTCGCCGTGGGCTATGACGCGCATCTCGCTGATTTCGCCGAGTCCGGCACAGATGCGGCGCTCTCCGAGCTGATCCGATCGCTCGCGGTCGCCGGCTTCGCCGCTAGCAACATCATGCTGCTCTCGGTCTCCGTCTGGTCCGGCGCCGAGCCGGCGACGCGCGACCTGTTCCACTGGATCTCGGCGCTGATCGCCCTGCCGGCGCTGGCCTATTCCGGCCGCGTCTTCTTCCGCTCCGCCTGGGGCGCCCTGCGCAAGGGCCGCACCAATATGGACGTGCCGATCTCGATCGGCGTCTCGCTCGCCTTCGCGCTCAGCCTCTATGAGACGGTGCATGGTGGCCCGCACGCCTATTTCGATGCCGCGATCTCGCTGCTCTTCTTCCTGCTGATCGGCCGCACGCTGGACCATGTCATGCGCGAGCGGGCCCGCACCGCGGTCAAGGGCCTGGCGCGGCTCGCGGCCCGCGGCGCCCTCGTTATCGGCGCGGACGGCAGCGGGACCTATCTGCCGGTCGCCGAGATCGAGCCGGGCATGACGATCCTGCTCGCCGCCGGCGAGCGGGTGCCGGTCGATGCCCGCGTGCTCGAAGGTGCTTCGGAACTCGACTGCTCGCTGGTTTCGGGCGAGAGCCTGCCGCAGCCCGCAAGAGTTGGACAGGCGCTGCAGGCCGGCACGCTCAATCTGACGCGCCCACTCACGATCACTGCGACCGCGGCGGCGCGTGATTCCTTCTTGGCCGAGATGATGCGGATGATGGAGGCGGCCGAGGAGGGGCGCTCGCTTTATCGGCGCATCGCCGATCGGGCGGCGCGGCTCTATGCGCCGGTGATCCATCTCACCGCCTTCCTGACCTTCCTCGGCTGGATGGCGGCGACCGGAGACGCCCATCGCGCAATCACTGTCGCCATCGCCGTGCTGATCGTCACCTGCCCCTGCGCGCTCGGCCTGGCCGTGCCGATGGTCCAGATCATGGCGGCGCGGCGGCTGTTCGAGAAGGGCATCATGGTCCGCGATGGTGCGGCTATGGAGCGCCTCGCCGAGATCGACCACGTCGCCTTCGACAAGACGGGCACGCTGACCGAGGGCAATCCGCGCCTGCTTGATGCGCAGGCCCATGACTCTAACGCCCTGACATTGGCGGCAGCGCTCGCTGCCCATTCTCGCCATCCCTATTCGCGCGCCCTGATCGCTGCAGCGGCCGGGCTCGGGCGCCCTGCTGACGGCACCGTCTTCTCCGAGGTTGCCGAGCAGCCCGGGGCTGGGCTCGAGGCGCAGGCCGGCGGCTCGCTCTATCGCCTCGGGCGGCCGGAATGGGCGCTCGGCTCCGCCGCCGCGCCGGAGGCTGTGGGGAGCGAAGCCCGCGTCGTGCTGAGCCGGGATGGAAAGGCACTGGCGAGCTTCGACTTCGACGACCGGCTCAGGGCCGATGCGCGCGAGGCGATAGCGGCGCTCTCGACCGCCGGGCTCGCGATCGAGATCCTCTCCGGCGATCGCGAGGAGCCGGTGCGCCGGCTCGCTGCCGCCCTTGGCCTGCCGCATGGTGCAAGAATCTCGCCCGGCGGCAAGCTGGCCCATATCGAGGCCGCCGCAGCCAGCGGGCACAAGGTGCTGATGGTCGGCGACGGGCTCAACGATGCGCCGGCGCTGGCCCGCGCCCATGCTTCGATGGCGCCGGCGACGGCGGCCGATATCGGCCGCAACGCCGCCGATTTCGTCTTCCTGCGCGAGAGCCTGCTCGCCGTGCCGCAGGCGCTCGCCGTGGCGCGCGAGGCGGGCAGGCTCGTGCGGCAGAACCTCTTTCTCGCGGTCGCCTATAATGCGATCGCGATTCCGATCGCGGTGCTCGGCTATGTCACGCCGCTGGTCGCGGCGGTGACGATGTCGCTGTCCTCGCTGCTGGTGATAGGCAACGCACTGCGCCTGGGACGGCACGCCGCCAGCGGGCTCGCCAAAACGCCGCTGGCGCGGAAGCCGGCGGGAGCGCCCGCCATGGCCTTGCGATGATGGATTTCTTCTACCTGATCCCGATCGCCATCGGGCTCGGTGTCGTCGGGCTCGGTGCCTTCATGTGGTCGCTGCGCAGCGGTCAATACGAGGATCTGGACGGTGCGGCGGCACGGATCCTGCTCGAGGACGAGGCACTTCCACCGGCGGAAACGATCTCCGGCGAGGGCAGCGCTGCGGATGGCGCTGCGCCGGAGGCGGATTCTATCTCAGGCCCGCGCCCGCCCGAAGCGCCTCCTCGGCCTCGTTGAGGCGCAGGGCCAGCGGCATCGCCGCGGCGGCGGTGGTCGCAGGTTCGAGGGCGCGCAGGACGAGCGCGCCGACATGCTCGGAAAGTTCCGACAGGCTCGCGGCCGCGTGAAAGGGCAGGACCTCCAAGGCCGCTTCCATGAAGACCTCGCAGGCATCCCGGACATGCTGCGGCTGCAGAGCCGGGAAGCTCTGATGCAGCGCGACGATGCCGCCGCCGTGATCACCGGTCTGTTCGAGCAGCGCGCCCAGAAAGTGAGCGAAGTCCCGCTCGAACTCTTCCCAGCGATTGCCGATGACCCGGTCGAGCCCGCTGCGAAGCCCGGCATGACGGCGCAGGCGCTCGCTCAGCGACTGGACGATCTCGTGCAGGATCTCGTCATCGACGAAGATCGACGGGTCCAGCACCAGCGCTGCCATGCCGGGTATCCTCTGCCTGCGAATGGTCCTGACGCCGCCAGTGGCGAATAAGATTCATTTATAATAGATCTTATCCATCGTGGCTACCACGTCCCTCGGTTGGTCGGCACGGCTGTCCTTTGCTTGAGGAGGCGATCCAGCTTCGTCAGGACGCGGCCTGGGCAGCCCGCCGCCGCGCCGGCTTGGCCGCTATAGGCTGCGCCGGTGCCGCGAGGCCGAAATCCTCAGGCTTCAGCACGAGGTCGGCCAGCGTATAGCGATCCAGCGTCGTGACGAAGGCGGCGAGTGCCTCGCCGAGCACGCCACGCAGCCGGCAGCGTGGCGTCACGAGACAGCGATTATCCGCGCCGAAACATTCGACCAGGGCGAAGTCCGGCTCGGTCACGCGCAGCACTGCCCCTATGCCGATCTCGCCGGGTGGCCTCGCCAGCGTCAGGCCGCCGGTGCGCCCGCGGATCGATTTGAGGAAGCCGGCATGCACCAGAAGATTCGCGACCTTCATCAGATGCGCGCGGGAAATCCCATAGACGGCGGCCGTTTCCTCGATCGTCACCAGCGTCCCGTCCCGGGTCGCCGCATACATCAGGACGCGCAGGGAATAGTCGGAAAAGTTTGTCAGGCGCATTGCGGCTTCCGGCGTTGTCGCGGGCGGCACTCGGTTCTCGGCGGAAGATGTAGCGCTGTGGCATCTTTCGCAACCGCCTTGCGACACTCCGCCCGCTGGCCGCTGGGGTCCAACAGCGCGCGGTCAGGCTCGCCGGCCTCGCTTTCTAGGCCGTCGCGGGCGCGCCGGCCCGGGCTGGCAGGTGCAGCGCTTTGTCTCCGATGTTGAGCCCGATCTGCAGGCTGTCGGCGACGCGGCGCGCCCGCCCGATGAAGAGCGCGGCGGCAGGGCCGGCGCAATGCGTGTTGACGACCCTTTCGAACAGCGCGAGCCAGCGCTCGAAATGCTCCGTCCGCAATCCGAGGCCGAAATGTGCAGTGTGCGGCTTGCCGGCATAGCGCCCGCTCATCAGCGTCAGCGAGGACCAGAAATCGACCAGGGTTGCGAGATGTGCGTCCCAGCCATCACCGATGCGCTCCTCGAAGATCGGACCGAGCAGTGCGTCCTGCCTGACGAGGCCATAGAAATCGTGCACGACCCGTTCGATCAGAGCCTCGGAGACTTGCTGCGGCAGGGGCGGGGCCAAGAAGGGATCTCTTTTAAGATTCATTTGAGATGATGCTTATAGCCATTTGGGGGCCGTCTGTAAATCCTATGGGCGCTCAGCTGGCCGGACCCGGCAGTTGCGACCTTGCGTCGAGGTGACAGGAGCGGCGTGCAACAATATACAGTCAATCATCCGTATTGCCTTACCTGTCATCCGAACCCCGATGCGAAGCCGATGGTCGACTGGACGCCGGATCTGACGCGCAGCGACAAGCCGCGCTATCTCGCCATCGCCGAGGCGATCGCCGAGGATATCGGCAATGGCCGGCTTGCCGCCGGCGATCGCCTGCCGCCCCAGCGCCAGCTGGCGGCGCGTCTTGCGATGGATTTCACCACCGTGGCGCGTGGCTATGTCGAAGCCCAGCGCCGCGGCCTGGTAGCTTCGCGCGTCGGCCAGGGCACCTTCGTCAAGGCGCCTGCCCAGGCGCGCCGGGCGGTGCCGGAGCTGGTCGATCTCTCGATGAACCTGCCGCCGGAGCCCGAGGATCCGGCCCTGATCGCCCGGATGCGCGCAGCACTGGTCGAGGTCGGGGGCGATCTGGTCTCGCTGCTGCGCTATCAGGGCTTTGGCGGTTCGCGCTCCGACAAGGCGGCCGCCGCCCTCTGGCTCGCTCGGCGCGGACTCACCCCTGGGTTCGAGCGTCTGTTCGTCGTGCCGGGCGCCCATTCGGCCTTGCTCGGCATCCTCAATGTGGTGGCGCGGCCGGGCGATGTCGTGCTCACGGAAGCGCTGACCTATCCCGGAATCCGGGCGATCGCGGCCCAGCTCGGAATCCGCTTGCTCGGCCTCGCCATGGACGGCGACGGCATCGTGCCCGCCGCCTTCGCCGACGCCTGCGAGAAATTCCGGCCGAAGGCGCTCTGTCTCAACCCTGTCCTGCACAATCCGACGACGCTGACGGTGCCGCAGGCACGCCGTGTCGAACTTGTTGCGATCGCCCGCCAGCATGGCGTCGCGATCATCGAGGACGATGCCTATGGCTTCGTTCCGGCCGCGCCGCCGCCGCCTTTCGCCGCGCTGGCGCCGGAACTGAGCTGGCATGTCGCGGGCCTGTCGAAATGCATCGGCGCGGGCTTGCGCATCGCCTATGTCGTGGCGCCCGATGCGCGCTCCGGCTGGCCCTTTGCAGCGGCCCTGCGCGCTGCGAGCGTCATGGCCTCGCCGCTGACGGCGGCGATCGCGACGCGCTGGATCGAGGACGGTACCGCCGACGCGATCCTGCGCTTCGTCCGGACCGAAGCCAGCGCCCGCCAGCGGCTTGCCGCGCAGATCCTGGCTCCGGGCAGCTATCGGGCCGATCCGCTGAGCTTCAATCTCTGGCTTGAACTGCCCGCGCCCTGGACCCGCTCGGCCTTCGCCGGCCATATGCAGGCGACCGGGATCGGCATCGCCGCCAGCGACGTCTTCGCCGCCGACGGTCATCCGCCGGAGGCGGTGCGGATCTGTCTGGGCGGGCCGCAAAGTCGCGGCGCCATCCGCAGCGCCCTGGAATTTATGGCGCATGCCCTGGAGAAACCGCCGGAGCTGAGCACGAGTGTGTTGTGAGCGCTGAGGCATAGGGTCGCAAGCCCGGCTGATGACAGGATTGAGTGCATACAATGATCGCAATGACTGCTATGAAGCATTTATGACCGATCAGGACGACCGGAACGCCCCGGAGGCGAAGATGACACCCCGCGTTTGGCCCAAATTATCGCCATACAAGACCGGCATGCGTGGGCGCTGCCCGCGCTGCGGCGAGGGCAAGCTGTTCGACGGCTTCCTGACGCTGAAGCCGCGCTGCGAGGCCTGCGGGCTGGACTACAGCTTCGCCGACCCGGCCGACGGGCCGGCCTTCTTTGTCATGATGTTCGTCTGCATCCCGGCGCTGTCCTTCGCGCTCTGGCTCGAGCTCGCCTATGAGCCCCCCGGCTGGGTCCATCTGATCACGACACTGCCGATCGTCCTGTTGACCTGCATCCCGCCGCTGCGGCCGCTGAAGGGCTGGCTCGTCGCCTCGCAATTCTTCTTCAAGGCCGAGGAGGGCCGGCTGGCCAAGCCGCGTCCCGCCAAGGCGCCTGCGCCCGAGACGGCGCCGCACTGAAACCCGGGCGGCGCCTGCCTCATTTCCGCAGCGAGGCGATGATCTCGAGCGCGCGCTGCACGTCGTCGCTGCTGACGTCGAGATGGGTGATCATCCGGACCAGGCTTGGCCCGAAAGCGCCCGCGCCGAGCCCTTTCGTCTTGGCTGCCGTCACGAAATCGACCGCGCTATAGCCGGCGCCGGCGACATCGAAGAAGACGATATTGGTCTCGATCCGGTCGTCGGCGAGCCGGATCCCCGGCAGTTGCGCCAGCCCGGCCGCGAGCGTCCTGGCATTGGCGTGGTCCTCCGCCAGCCGTGCGACATGATGGTCGAGGGCGTGGAGCCCGGCGGCGGCGAGGAAGCCGGCTTGCCGCATCGCCCCGCCGAGCCGCTGCTTCAGGCGCCAGGCCTCCCGGATGAAGTCGCGCGGACCGGCGAGGACGGCGCCGACCGGACCGCCGAGGCCCTTGGTCAGGTCGACCCAGGCGGAATCGAAGGTCTCGGCATAGTCGCGCGCACTGACGCCGGAGGCGACGACCGCGTTGAAGAGTCTCGCGCCGTCGAGATGGGTGACGAGGCCGCCGGCCTTCGCTGTCGCCGTGACCTGCCGCACGGTTTCGAGCGGCCAGATCGAGCCGCCGCCGAAATTCGAGGTCTGCTCGACGCAGAGCAGCCGCGGGCGCGGCCTGTAGCGGCTTTCGGGCTGGATCGCGCCGGTGACATCGGCGGCGCTGAAAATACCGCGCTTGCCGGGAAGTCCCTTGAGCATCACACCGGCCAGTGCGGCCGGGCCGCCGCCTTCCGAATTGATGATGTGGCTGGACTGATCGCAGATCACCTCGTCGCCCGGCCGGCAATGCACGGCGAGCGCGATCTGGTTGCACATCGTGCCGGAGGGCAGCAGTACCGCATCCTCCTGCCCGAGCATGTCGGCGACGCGCTCGCAGAGCCGGGTCACAGTCGGGTCCTCGCCTTTCTGTTCGTCGCCGACCTCGGCCGCCATCATCGCCGCGCGCATCGCCGGCGTCGGCCTGGTCTTGGTGTCGCTGAAGAAGTCGAGAAAGGCATTGGGCATGGCTTCGGTCTCTGTCGGGGGGCAGGGCGCGCGGGCGGCGGCGGCTCGCCACGGCCGCCCGAGCCTCGATACAGCCGGAGGGATCAGCGCCGGTTCAGCAAGATCATCTTCTCCTGCGTCATGTCGCGCATGGTGTAGGGGATGCCGCCGGTGCCGTAGCCGGATTCGCGCCGTCCGGCGAAGGGCATCCAGTCGGTGCGGAAGGTGGTGGGGTCGTTGATCATCACCGCCGAGGCATCGAGCCGCTCGGCGGCATGCAGGGCGATGTCGATGTCCTGCGCGAAGATGCTGGCCTGGAAAGCGACCGACAGGCCGTTCGCCCGGGCGATGGCGTCGTCCAGTTTCGCATAGGGATAGATGCTGACCACCGGTCCGAAGATCTCGAGTTGCGAAACCTTGGCGTCGATGGGGGGGGCGAGCAGCACGGTCGGCTCCAGCGTCGTCTCCGACAGCCGCTTGCCGCCGGTCGCGAGCTTCGCGCCGCCCTTGACGGCCTCCTCGATCCAGGCGGCGACGCGGTCGGCCTCGCGCGGCTGGATCAATGGACCGACTTCGGTGTCCTTCAGCACGGGGTCGCCGGTGCGCAGCGCGTCGACGCGTGCGACCAGCCGCTCGCTGAAAGCATCGACGATCTCGCGATGGACGAAGATGCGCTGCGTCGACACGCAGACCTGCCCGGCATGGTAATAGCCGCCCTTCACCAGCGGCTCGATGATCTTGTCGAGATCGGCGCTGCGGTCGACGATCGCCGGCGCCGCGCCGCCATGCTCCAGCGCCGAGCGGGCGCCATGCGCCAGTTTCGCATGCAGATACCAGCCGACCTTGGCCGAGCCGATGAAGCTGAGGAAGGCGATGCGCCTGTCGGTGGCGAGCTTTTCCGCCAGCTCCGTGCTTTCCGGAATGAAGCTCTGGCACCAGGCTTCCGGCAGCCCGGCCTCGTGCACCAAAGCGACGAAGTCGCGGCAGCTGAGCGGCGTCGTTCCCGCCGGCTTGACGATCACCGGACAGCCGGTCGCGATCGCCGGGACGACCTGGTGGACGATCAGGTTGAGCGGGTGGTTGAAGGCCGAGATCGCCGCGACGATGCCGATCGGCTCCTTGGTGGTGAAGGCCCAGCGATTGGCCGCGGCAGGCGACAGCCCCATCGGGATTTCCCGGCCGGCGAAGTTGCGCAGCTCCTCGACGGCGTTGTGGATGCCGTCGATGGCGCGGGTCGTCTCGACGATGGCATCGGCGAGCGGCTTGCCGCCTTCACGCGCGATCTGGCGGGCGAAATGCTCGCGCTTGCCCTCCAGCAGGCCGGCGAGCCGCCGCAGGATCGCCATCCGCTGATGCGGCTTCAGCCAGCCATCGCGATCCCGAAACACCTCTTCTGCAGCCTGGAGCTTGGCCTCGAGCGCCGCCGCATCGTCGGTGGCGATCTCCTCGATGGGCGCCCGGTCGAAAGCCTGGACCACTTTCAGCATGGGATACTCCTTCTATCTATCGGTTCCCTTGCCACAGCCCTCATCCAGAGGAGCCGCGAAGCGGCATCTCGAAGGATGGTCCAGCTTTCCCGGGAGACCTCTGAATCATCCTTCGAGACGGCCCTGCGGGCCTCCTCAGGATGAGGGCCGGGGACTGAAATTTTTCAGGCCAACTCGACATCCGGCGAACGGTTGCGCAGTTCCTCGACCAGCACCCGCGTGTTCTCGGAATAGTCGATCGGCACCTCGACGAGATGGACGCCGCCGCCGGCGAAGGCCGCCTCCAGAACAGGCACGAGGTCCTCGACCGCTTCGACGCGCGAGCCCCTGGCGCCATAGGCCTGCGCATAGCGGACGAAATCCGGGTTGCCGAAGCTCATGCCGTAATCCGGGAAGCCGTCGACCGCCTGCTTCCAGCGGATCATGCCATAGGCGCTATCGTTCAAGATCACTACGACGAGGTTGAGGCGCAAGCGTACGGCGGTCTCCATCTCCTGCGAGTTCATCATGAAGCCGCCATCGCCGCAGACTGCCATCACCCGGCGGCCGGGATTGAGCATCGCCGCCATCATCGCCGAGGGCAGGCCGGCGCCCATCGTCGCCAGCGCATTGTCGAGCAGCAGTGTATTCGCGACATGGGTCCGGTAGTTCCGCGCGAACCAGATCTTGTACATGCCATTGTCGAGGCAGACGATGCCGTCCTCCGGCATCACCTTGCGGACGTCGTGGACAATGCGCTGCGGCGTCGGCGGGAAACGGTCCTCCTCTGCGCGGTCGTTGATCCGCGCCAGGATCTTCTGGCGCAGCTCCAGCAGATGCGCATCGGCCTCGAGCTTGCCGCCCAGCCTGTCGGCGAGGGCGGTGACGGTCGCGCCGATATCGCCGATAACCTCGGCATCGGGATGGTAGACCTGCTCGACCGTGGCCGACTGGTAGCCGATATGGATCACCTTCGAGCCGCCGGCGCTCTTCATCAGGAAGGGTGGCTTCTCGACCGTGTCATGGCCGATCGCGATGATCAGGTCGGCCTGTTCGACGGCACGGTGGACATAGTCGCCCTCCGAGAGGGCCGCCGTGCCGATATAGAGATTGGAGCCGCCGGTCACGGCGCCCTTGCCCATCTGGGTGTTGAAGAAGGGCAGGCGGGCGCGGCGCACGAAGGCCGAGAGCGCCTCGACCAGGCGCGGGCGGTTGCCGGCGGCGCCGATCATCACGAGCGGGCGCTTGGCGGCGAGGATCATCGCCGCGGCGCGGTCGAGCGCTGCGGGATCGGCGACCGGTCGTTCCAGCGGGTGCACCGGGATCAGCGGGATGTCTTCGATTTCTTCGGAGGCGATGTCCTCGGGCAGTTCGAGATGCACCGGCCCGGGACGCTCCTCCATCGCGACGCGGAAGGCATCGCGCACCGCGGAGGGAATGCTCGCGGCGCTGACGATTTGCCGGGTCATCTTGGTCAGCGGCTTCATCGAGGCGACGACGTCGACGATCTGGAAGCGGGCCTGTTTGGCGGTCATGATCGCCTTCTGGCCGGTGATCAGGATCATCGGCATGGCCCCCAGATGGGCATAGGCCGCACCGGTCGAGAAGTTCAGTGCGCCGGGGCCGAGCGTTGCGATGCAGACGCCGGGTTTTCCGGTCAGCCTGCCATGTGTCGCCGCCATGAAGGCGGCGGCCTGCTCATGGCGGGTCAATACCAGTTCGATTTTCGAGGTCCGCAAGGATTCGACGACGTCGAGATTTTCCTCGCCCGGCACGCCGAAAATGCGGTCGACGCCCTCGTTCTCAAGCGCCGCGACCAGAAGATCGGATCCCTTGCTCATCCCCTGCCGCCTTTCCGGTCACCTGCCTCGTTGCTGCGAGGCTAGGCTCTTGCCGGACACAGGGGAAGCACGCTTTCGGCGTGGTGTGCCGTCCGTTTGCCGGTTGGCGGTCACGGTGCCGTCGCTGCGAAAAGAACCTGGGGAGCACACATACCTGCCATGATAGCAGAGGCTGTCTGGGAGCACGCTGTGCCGGCGGCGCGGAAGGGCTTGGAGCCGAACGATTTCATGGCCCGCGACGTGACGGCCGGCGCGCCATAATCGGGGCTCGTGAGAGGTACTCCGTTCGAGGGAGGCTGGAGGACAAAAATGGGGGGTAACGAGAAAAGAGCCTCACTGCTTGCGCGGCGAGCTGGATAGTGTCGGCTATGAAGTTTTTTACAAAAAAATATCAATTCATTATAGCATGCAAAGGATCAATATTAATTTAAATGCCATTTTAGAGATGAATATATCTTTGATCAATTTGATATATTGTTCACTGTTCTTCAATTTTGTTTGTTATAATTTAATAGAATTGTGCGATTCGTGTTTCATATTGAAATAACGGGGAGTGATTAAAGGTTAATATTTTAATCAAAATTTCGTGTTCTGGCTAGGGATAGCTTGTCACGCCCCCTCCAGATGAGTATCTTGATGTAGTTATATAGTAGGATAGATGACTATGAATACTGCTGGAGACCAAAATGCTATAGATAAGGGGACTTGTTATGAGTGGAGTGAGTACAGCATTTATCGATCGGTGCGCTCTCTTTTCAGAGGGTGTTCGCGAAATACTTGGAAATCGTGGTTTTGATATCGTAGCTTCAGCTAGTGATTTTGACGATTTTACGAATAAATGCCGAGATCTGAGAGGTTTGTCTCTAATTATTATATGTGTAAATGATGATATCGATTTGATGGAAAGAAGTATTCTAAGTTTTCGAAATTTGTTTTCGGATTCGAAGATCGTCATATTGTCGGATGATTACGATACGAGGCAAGTTCAGCTTGCTTTCAAGCTATCTGTTTCGGCTTATCTTCTGAAGCGGATTAATTTCGTTACACTTGTGAAGTCTCTCGAGCTGGTCATGCTTGGCGAGAGCCTGTTTCCTGCGGATGTCCTGAAGGAGATCGGCAAGGAGCATGGCGTCGACATTCACGTCGAGAAGGAAGTCATTGCCTATTCACCGCCGCCCTCCAATTCGGGCCGCGGCCTGTCCGCGCGTGAGATGCAGATCCTCAAATGCCTGATCCAGGGCGACTCCAACAAGGTCATCGCCCGGCGTCTTCAGATCGGCGAAGCGACGGTGAAGGTCCATATCAAGGCGATCTTGCGCAAGATCCGGGTCCAGAACCGGACGCAGGCCGCGATCTGGGCGGTCAGCCATCTGGAACCGGCGCCGGCGGCCGAGCTCAGCGGCATCGGGTATGGCAGCGAGTCGATCATCGCCGCGGCGTCTTGAGGCTCGTTCTCGAGCCGCGATGTGAGGCTCATCCAGCCAGGTAAAGCTTGCGAAGTTCCGCGACGATCGGCGTCCAGTCTCCGATTTCGGTCGCCATCGCATGTGCTTCCAGCATCATGCTCCGCCAGCCCTCCTCGGAGGACAGCGCCGCCTTGTGAAAAGCTTCCGCGACCGCGTCTGCCGTCAGATCGCGCATGACGAGGCCGGCATTGGCGCTCGCCACCTGTTCTGCGAGCCCGGTTTCCTGCGAAACCACCAGTGGAAGCCCTGCGAGTGCGGCCTCCAGCGCCGCGATCGGCACGCCGTCGAAGCGCGAAGGCTGTACGAAGAAGTGCCAGCCCGACATCTTCCTGTGCTTCTCCTCGCCGAAGCATGGGCCCTGGATATCGATCGCATCGGTGATGCCGAGCGTGGCGGCCATCGCGGCCAGAATGTCTCGCGCCGGCCCGGTGCCGATCAGAACCAGGCGCCCGCCGCCGCCCTGCCTGCGATAAATCGCGAAACCTTCGACCAGGAGATCGAGGCCCTTGTGCACGATCTCGTAGCGGCCGCAGAAACCGAAGATCGGGAACTCCGCAAAGCTGACATGACGGCTGGGACGCCGCGGAACCCCGTCGAAGACGCTGGAATAGGCCGCGTTCGGGACGATCTGGACATTCGCATCGGGGGCGAGCCGGCTGATGATGCGCGCCTCGGCGACGGAGACCGCCTGGACGAAACGCGCCAGCTCCAGCGCCCGGCACTCGAAGAGGCGCAGATAGGCCGCGGTTCGCCAGCTCGCGACACGGCCTCGCGGGGCGAAGACATGCGAATACCGGCCATGCACGGTGACGCCGAAGGGGAGACCGCGTCGGGTGAGCGCCCGTGCCAGCGACGGCAGCAGCAATTGCCGGGCGGTGTGGATATGGAACACCGTGTTCGGCCCGGCTCCCGCCGTCATCGCCGCGATGATCGGTTCGGCGAGATCGTAGACCCTTCCGGCCAGCTGCCTGCCGTCGAGCGGCAGGATCAGGGTCGGCAGGTCGACGGCTTCTCCGCCGCCATCCTGGTCATGGCTGCGCAGGAACAGAATCCTGGCATCGTCGCCAGCGGCGATCTGCTCGCGCGCCATCCTGCGGACGACATGGTGGACACCGTTGGCGGCGGAAGGGTGCGGGCCGGCATCGTCGATCACG
The DNA here is from genome assembly GCF_053618995.1 of Allobosea sp. NPDC055594. Lineage (NCBI taxonomy): Bacteria > Pseudomonadati > Pseudomonadota > Alphaproteobacteria > Hyphomicrobiales > Alloboseaceae > Allobosea > Allobosea sp. NPDC055594. The sequence goes on along the minus strand of NZ_JBSHIO010000009.1, from coordinate 102,182 downwards.
ACATGGCGGATGTCGAGGCTGGTGCGCGGCGGCGCGGAGCGAACGGTCTCAGGCAGCAGAAGGTCGACCATGGGCAATCATCCTCGTCAGGAACCAGTGCGCGCTCAGCAGCCGGACCAGATTCGAGCCTCCGAGCGCGATGCAGGCGCCGATCAGCCCGTAGGGCTGGACCAGCGGCAGGAACAGCGCCGCGGCCGCCAGCGTGCCGGCGGCGCTGACGAGCAGGGCCAGCCGAGCGGCGTCGACGCCATGCATGAAGGAGCAGATCATGTCGGCGGAGTAGCCGAGCAGCCAGCTGATCGCGAGAATCCGGATCGGCAGGGCGAGCCCGAGATAGCTGGAATCCGCGCCATACAGCAGCAGGAGCACAAGGTCCGGTGCCGCGAGCAGCACCGCATAGCAGGGCAGCAAGGGTAATGTGCCGATCAGGGCATAGTCCCGCGCTGCCTTCCAGGCGGCCCGGTAGCCTTCGCGGGATTTGCGCGCCGCCGCCTGCGGGATGACGTTGCACAGGCCGAGCAGGATCGGGTTGGCGAGGTTCACGACATTGAGCGCCGCCTGGAAGGCCGCGGTCGCCGCGGCGCCGAACATCGCGGTCAGCCCCCAAAGCAGGATCTGGATCCGCAGGGCGCCGACGAAGTTGTTGGCGAGCGACCAGCGCCCGAGCGACCAGAACTCGCTGAAGGTCGGGCGCAGCGTCCTGGCGGCTGGCCGCTCGGCGTGCACGAGGCGGGAGGAGACCAGGAGCGCCACGCCCGATGCGGCCGCCATGCAGAAGAAGACGCCAGGCAGCGTCAGCATGCCCTGTTGCAGCAGGATCAGCACGGCGAGTGGCGCGCCAAGATAGGCGATGCTGTCGCCGACGAGCGCGTCGCGATGGCGGAACTCGGCGAACAGGACGCGCCGCAGCGCTTCCTGTCCCTGCCAGACGGTGAGATGGAGCGCCACGGGCAAGGCGAGATCGGACCGTCCCATGACGACGAGCCCAAGGGCGAGCAGCGCGGCCGCCGGCAGCAGTAGCAGCGGCAGCAAGGCAAGGCTGCGCCCGGCCAGAGTTGGACGCTCTTCCTCGGGCAGTCGCGCGATCCGGATCGACATCGGATAGAAGATCACCGAGCTGATCGAGAGCTGGATCATCAGCAGGATGCCGAAGATCAGCGCGAAGATGCCGTACTCCACCGGCGCCATATGGCGCGCCAGCACAATGTTGAGCAGGAAGGCGCCGAGGCTGACGACGCCCTGATCGATCAAGGTCCAGGAGGCATGGCGCAGCAAGGCTCAACTCGCTTTGGCTAGCGTTGCGGGAGCTTCCGGCGCGGCATGGGTCGAGGCCCGGGCGGCCTCGCCCGCCCGGCAAAGATCGCCATAGGCCCAGCGCAGATAGGCGCCGGTGACCGCCATGCCTTCGGCAAAACCATGACGCGGTCGGTAGCCCAGCAGGCGCGTCGCCTTGTCGTTGCTGGCATAGGCCTGGGATTCGTAGAGGGCGAGCGCGCGCGGATCGGGCAGGTGACGGAGCCCGAAGCGTCGGCCGCCGCCGCCGCCGAAATAGGCCTTGGTCACCAGCTTGTGCAGGCCGGGCGGCAAGGCATCGTAGCCGGCCTGCAGCGCCTGGCGCGCCGGCGGCCAGCGGACGATGATCTGGACCAGGCGCTTCGGGTTGGCGAGCACCGCCTTGATGTCGCGCATGAGGCCGCTGTTCTCGCCGCGAATCCGGGCGCTCGGCCAATAGACCGGCGGTGGAACCTGGATGGCCTGCGCGATGGCGCCGAAGAACTTGCCCCAGCTCACCGGTTCCGGGCCGGAGATGATGAAGCGCTCGCCGACCGCCGCGGGGCGCAGCGCGGCGAGCAGCATCGCGTCGATCAGGTCCTCGATGAAGACGGCATTGCAGATGCCGTCCCCGGCATCGGGCAGGATGACGTCGCCGGTGATCAGCATCTGGGCTGGGGCATCCGCCCAGGGCTTGGAGAACGGGCCGTAGACCACGGCCGGCTGGATGATCGAGGCCGGCACCCCCTCCTCGCGGGCGGCCTTCAGCGTGCGGGCCTCGAGGTCGAGCTTGTTGCGGGCATAGGGCCAGGAGACGTCGCCATCGCGGGTCTCCTCGGTCAGCTTGCCGTCCGGAAACGGCTCATAGACCGAGAAGCTGCTGAGATAGACGAAGCCCTTGACCTTCTGCCTGGCGGCGCCCGCCAGCAACTGTTCGAGCCCGTCGAGATTGGCCTTGCGGGAGCGGTGGTCATAGGCGCAGTGAAAGACGAAATCGACCCCGTCGAAGGCGCGGGCCGCGGGGCCGGCTTCGCCGAGCCTGCCGTTGACGATCTCGACCGGCAGCCGGGCGAGGCGTGTCGCCTGGCCGAAGCTGCGCACGAGGCAGCGCACCTTGACGCCCTGCTCGACCAGCCGCTCGGCGAGCCTGCCACCGATGAAGCCGGCCGCGCCGGTGAGCAGCGCCGTGCTGCCGGCGGGCAGGCGAGGCATGTCGTCCGCGTCGCCATCGACCGCGTCGCTGCGCCAGCCGAGCGTCAGCGGTTCGCGATTGGCGTAGCAGCGCTCGATCAGCGCGACGGAGCGGGCGCCTTCGCTGCCGGGAATGCCGGCAGTGACCTCGCCCGCGACGCTCCGGGCGAAATCGCGCAGCTCGGAATCGAACAGTTCCGGGAAGAGCTGCAGCGGAAGATCGGCCGCCGCCCGCCCTTCATGGCGGAAGGCGAGCGCGTTGGGCGAGCCGTCGAGGACGATGTTCTTGGAGAGATGAACCTCGACGAAGCCGGTGCTGCCCTGGATCTGGATCGTGTCGCGCAGATCGCGGGTGCGGCTGAGCTCGACCGTTCCCGTCGCACCCGAAGCCATCCTGCATTCGAGCAGGCAGTCGGCCTCGACCCCTTGTGCGGCATCGTCGCGGTAGCGCAGCGAGGCGACGTCGCCGAGCCACCAGAGCAGCAGGTCGAGCGTGTGCGCGCCGGTATCCATCAGTACGCCGCCGGCGGCGAGCTCACGCCGGAGCAGCGCATCGGAGCTGGTTGCCCAGTTGAAGACGAAGCCCTCGCGAATGCTGAAGCTGCGGATCGTGCCGAGCGTGCCGGATTCGATCAGCGCCTTGAGCCAGCGCGCGCCGAGCAGATAGCGCCGCAGCAGACCGACCCTGAGGCTGAGCCCGCGGGTCTCCGCCTCGCCGATCATCGTCTGGCACTGCTCCGAGGTCACGGCCAGCGGCTTCTCCATGAACAGATGCTTGCCGGCTTTGAGCAGCTCGGTCCCGATCGGGCCATGGAAGACGTGCGGCACGGCGACGATGGCGGCATCGAACTTGTCGGTGGCCTCGCGCCACTCGGCGGCGCGGACGATATCGCGGCCATGCCGGCCGAGCTTGCCGGCAAGCAGGGCCACGCGCTCGGGCGAGCGGTCGATCAGCACCGAGGGCAGCCAGCCGAGGCGGCGCAGTGCAGGCAGGATGTGATGGTCGACGACCGCTCCGCAGCCGATGATCGCGAGACGCTTGGGGGTGGCGGAGCTCATGCTCGTGTTCCTCGCTGAACCGTATGGGGTAGGCAGTGGGCGGAGACGGCAGAGGCACGGGCCTGCGAGGGCGCTGCGAGCGCCTTTTCATATTCGGCGAAGGCCCGCTCGGCCGCATTGTCCCAGGTGAAGTGCCGGGTGACACGCGCCTTGGCCTGCTGTCCCATGCTCCGCAGCCGCTCCGGCTGCGCCGCCAGCGCGCTGATCGTCTCGCGCAGCCCGCCGACATCGCCCGGCTCGACCAATCGGCCGCTGCCCTGGTCGAGCTGGTGCGGGATGCCGCCGACGCGGGAAGCCAGCACCGGCAGCCCATGGGACATCGCTTCCAGGACGACGAGCGGGAAGGTGTCGGCCAGGGTCGGGAAGACAAAGAGATCGGAACGGCGGAACAGGGCCTCGACTTCGCGATCCGAGACGCGTCCGGTGACGATGATGCGCTGATCGGAGCGCCGCTTGCGGTTGGCGAGGCTGTAGTCGATCTCGGGGCGCGTCTCGCCGCCGACGATCAGGGTGTACGGGCAATTCAGTCCGCTGAAGGCCTCGAGCAGGATCGGAAGGCCCTTGTTCGGCGTGTGGTTCGCCAGGAACATGGCGGTGAGTTCGCCAGGGCGCCGGGCCGGTACGCCGAGCCTGTGCCAGATGGCAGTGTCTTCGCCGCTATCGGCCGGACCGGGCAGAGGCACGCCGTTGGGAACCAGGGCGAAGCTGCCGGCAAAGCCCATCGCCGCAACGATTTCGCGATCCGCAGGCGACAGGCCGAGGACGGCCGCGGCTCCGCGCACCGTCTGCTGCACCGGGCCTGTCACCAGGGCCCGCCAGGCCAGACGGCGCAGCGGGCCGAAGCCGTAGATCCGCGTTCCGTTGGCGATCTCGTTGAAGCCATGCGTCGATACGACATAGGGCACGCCGGCCGCCCGGCAGGCCCGGGCGATCCGGGCCATTTCCAGCGCCGGCATCGGATTGTGCAGATGCACCAGGTCGAAGCCGCCCGTGCGCAGCATCTCGGGGATGTCGGAGCGGTAGAACAAGGTGCGGTAGCGGTTCGGGACCCGGTTCCAGGGCAGCGGCTGAGGCAACCCGACTTTGACCGGTGCGCGCCGCAGGCCGCCGGCGTCCGCCTCGCGCAGCTGCGCCCCCATCATGCTGGCGACGGTGATGTCGCAATGCCGCGAAAGCGCGGCGCTGAGCTGCTCGGCGGCCCGGCCGGCGCCGCTGACGCTGAGATGCGGCGGAGCCACGATCGCGGCGAGGACCTTCATCATTGATATTTCTCCACCAGCGCACGGGCGAGGTCTGGTGCGCGCCAGAGATCGCGCAGCGCGTCGTCGATGGTGAAGGCCGGGACCCAGCCGAAGCGTCGGCGGATCTGGGTGGTGTCGGCGGCCAGGAAGGGGCGGTCGACCGGCCTGATCCGGCTGCCATCCTGCTCCAGCTCGAACTCGATGTCGGCGATGGCGCGCAGCTTGTGCAGGACCTCCTCGACCGAATAGGGCTGCGAGGAGCCGAGATTCACCGTGACCGTGCTTTCCGTTTGCAACCGCCTGGCGGTCGCGATCGTGGCGAAGCCGCGCGCCGCATCCTCGACATGGATGTAGTCGCGCTTCGGCCAGAGATTGCCGAGCCGGACCACGCGATGGCCGGCCTTCAGCTGCGCGACGATCTCGGGCAGGAGATGCGGATTGGTCTCGCCGGGGCCGACCACGTTGAACAGGCGGACGATGACCGCGGAGAGCGAGCGCTGCTGCGCGAGATAGCGGACATATTGCTCGCCATGCAGCTTGCTCATGCCATAGATGTCGTTCGGCTCGAGCGCCGCCGACATCTCGCAATGCGGGGCGAGGTCGGGCTTGTAGACGGCGCCGCTGCTCGCGAAGACGAAGCGCGTGCCGCTTTGTGCCGCGTGCAGGACGCTGACCAGGCCGAGCAGGTTGGTCCGCAGCGCCAGTGCCGGATCGTTCTCGCATTCGGGGATGTAGTGGATCGCGGCCAGATGGACGATGACATCCGGCCGGAACTCCCGGACGAGCCGCGCCATCGCCAACTCGTCGGTGATGTCGAGGCGCTCGAAGCGGATGCGTTCGAGATCGGCCGGCGTGAAGCGGAGCTCGCCATAGCGGAGATTGTCGACGACGCAGACATCGTGCTGCTCGTAGAGCTGGCGGGTCAGCTGGCGGCCGACATAGCCGTTGCCGCCTGTGATGATGATGCGATCGCGCAGGCCCAAGGTCACCTCCCCGGCATTCAGTCGAAATCGGCGTAATATTTGCGAATCCTGTAGGCGGAGGACGGGGCGCGGAAGCTCTGGAAGCTCGCATAGCGCTCGACGTCCACCTGGGTCAGAAGCACGCCGTGGACCCTCATGCCACCGTCGCAGAGCCGTTTCACCGCCGCGGCGACGGTGGCTTTCGGCGTGTCCTGCCAGCGCGCCGCGTGCAGGACGATGTCGGCGAAATGGGCGAGGATCAGCGCATCCGCGGCCAGCAGGACCGGCGGTGCTTCGATCAGCACGACGTCGAAGGACGAGCGCGCCTCCATGACCAGATCCGCGAGCGTCGCCGGCGTGAAGGCGGAGGCGCTGTCGGAAAGGCCGCCGCGACGGTGCACCACCGAGAGCTGGCGCGCTTCGCTGGCCGCCAGCGGTGCCCTTCGCCGCAGCAGCGGATTGCGCAGCGGCATGTCCGCCGGGCTCCATTGCCGGCCGCTTTCGAGCGCCCGCTTGCGCGCGGCGCTGCCGGCGACGATGTCCTCGAGCGCCGCCTTCCCGGTGCCGTCGAGCTCGCTGCGCGGAGAAGCGTCGACGACGAGAACGCGGCGTCCCATCTCGACGAGGCAATGGGCGAGAGCCTCGAGCGCCTGCGACTTGCCCTGCTCGGGGAGGGCCGAGGTCATCAGCAGGACTTTGGCCGGCCCGGATTCCGCGAGACGGTGGGTGGCGATGATCGCGCGCAGGATTTCGCGCTGGGTGGCGGCGTTGACCCGGGCATCGCCTGGCTGCAGCGCCGGCAGCAGGCCGATGCAGGGGCTGCCCGTGGCGGCCAGCACCTCCTCTTCCTTGCGGAAGCCGACATCCCGGCGTTCGAGCAGGAAGGTGAGGAGCCCGCCGAACACGGCGGCGCCGAGCCCGGAGAGCGCCAGGGTCAGCCCCTTCTTCGGGCCGGCCGGGGCCCGGCTTGGTTCCGCCGCCGCCATGATCTGCGCCACGACCGGCTTCAGCTCGGACAAGGCGCGGGCCTGCATATGACCCTCGTTCAAGACCTTGAGGCGCTCGCGCAGCGCATCGGCCCGGCTCTGCAGGGTCCGCAGCTCCGCTTCTCTCGCCCGCGCATCGATCAGGCTCGACTTTGCCTTGCCGACGCCGGTTTCCAGCTCTTCCTCGACACGGCGTGCGCTCTTCACGTCCTCGCTGATCGCAGCCAGCGCATTCGCGACCTCGTTCTGCAGGCGCGCCTCCGCCTCTTGCTGCAGAGCGCGGGCCTGGATCACCGAAGGATGGCGCTCGCCGGTCGCGGCGGCCTGCGTGCTGGCTTGCCGGCGCGCCGTCTCCCGGCTTTCGATCAGCCGCTGAATCTGAGGCAGTGCCGCGATGTCGGGCGGGATGTTGCCTTCGGCGGCTGCCAGCTTGGCGCGCTCGAGCCGCGATTCCTCGTTCACCCGCGCGAGCGTGGCGGCGCTGGCCTGGCTCGAAATCTCGCGCAGCCGCTGCTGCAGCAGCACCGCGCCTTCCGCAGTGGTCTCGACGATGCCGGAGCTGCGGCGGTAGTCGGCGGCAGCGCGCTCGGCCTGTTCGAGGCTCTTGCGCGTGACCTCGATCTGGTCGGCATACCATTCGGCGGCCCGGCGGGCCGAAGCGGAACTCGTTTCGCCGCGATTGGCGAGATAGGTATCGGCGAAGCGGTTGGCGATCTCGGCGGCCTTGGCCGGCGTATTGGCAGTGTAGCCGATCTCGATCAGATAGGAGCGGCTGTCGTTCCGGACCGTGAGATTGCGCGCCAGCTGCTCGATCTGCGACTCGAGTTGCTCCGGATCGGGGACGGGCGCTCCCAGCCGTGCAGCGGGCTTGGCGGCGGCCTCGGCGGCGAGCTGTTCGGCGACCTGGCGGGTAATCGTGCGGGAGCGGACGAAGCGAGATTCGGTCTCGACGAGGGCGCTCGCATCGAGCGGCAGGCCGGCGGTGCGACGGCCGGTCGGATCATCGCGGCTGAAATCGATCTGGACGAGGGAGGTCGCGGCATAGCGCTTCTCGCTCGTCAAAAGGAAGGCCGTGGCGGCGAGCAGCGCCAGCGCGATCAGCCCGATGATCATCCGGCGGCGGCGCCACAGCGCGAGGCCGGCCTCGTAGCCGACATGCTCGAAATGCCGTGGAGCGCCTTCTTCCAGCCGGATCGGATTCTGGAACGCCCAGTTCATGACCTTCACGCGGCCTTCTGTGGCGAAGCGCTGGGCTTGCCAGGGTTGCTCGGGGCGGGGATCGTCGAAAGCGGCGTGTTCCCGGCCGGGATGGCGCGGGCCGGGCCGAAGGCCCAGGGCCCGCACCGTGGCGATGGGTTGCCGGCAAAGGGGCGCGGCGAGCCCATCGTCAGACTCGCTGATAAATGTCCTCGATGCGGACGATGTCGTCCTCACCGAGGTAGTCGCCGCACTGCACCTCGACGAGCTCGACCGGCGTGTTGCCGGGGTTCTCGAGCCGGTGGACGGCGCCGAGCGGGATATGGGCGTGCTGGTTCGGCGTCAGCAGCCGGACCTCTTCGCCGACCGTGACCTGGGCGGTGCCGCGGACCACCACCCAATGTTCGGCGCGATGCCCATGCCTCTGCAGCGAGAGCCGGCCCTTCGGATGGACGACGATACGCTTGACCTGAAAATCGTCGCCGCAATCGGTGACCTGGTACCAGCCCCAGGGGCGATAGACCTTGCAATGGGTGTCGGCCTCCTGCCGCCCGGTCTGGCGCAAGCCTTCGACGATCTGCTTGACCTCGCCGCTGCGGTGGCGGTCGGTCACGAGGATCGCGTCCTTGTTGACGATGACGATCAAATCCTCGACGCCGTGCACCGAGGTCAGCGGCCCGTCACTCGAGACATAACAGCCATGGGCGTCGGAGAGGACGACTTCGCCCCGGCTGACATTGCCGGCCCCGTCCTGGTCGCTGACCGCCCAGAGCAGGTCCCAATTGCCGACATCCGACCAGCCGCAGGCGAGCGGCACCACGACCGCGCGCGCCGTCCGCTCCATCACCGCATAGTCGATCGAGAGCTGTTCGGCCTCGCCATAGGATTTCGCCTCGAGCGCGAAGACGCCGGGCGAGACGGTGGCCTGCTCGGCGGCCCGTGCGACGGCGGCTGCGCTGGCGGGCTGGTGCAGCGCATACTCCTCGATCAGGGTGCGCGCGCTGGCCATGAAGTTGCCGGAGTTCCACAGCATCCCGTCGAGGACATAGCTCCTGGCCCGCTCGGCATCGGGCTTCTCGATGAAGCGCCTGACGGTTCGCGCGCCGCTGGGCAGCGTCTCGCCGGGCTCGATATAGCCATAGCCCGTAGCGGGGTCGGTCGGCAGGATCCCGAAGGTCACCAGCCAGCCGCCGGCCAGCGCCGGCAGACCGGCGAGAACGGCGGTGCGGAAGGCCTCGCCGTCACGGACCTGATGATCCGAGGCGAGTATCAGCAGCGGCACATCGGGGTCGCTTTGCCCGGCTAGGGTCGCCGCGGCGATGATCGCCGGCGCCGTGTCGCGGCGGGCGGGCTCGAGCACGAAGTCGGCCAGAACGTCGATTTCGGCGAGCTGCTGCTCGGCGATGAAGCGATAGGTCTGGTTGGTGATAATCACGGGCCGGCCGAATTCCGGCCCAGTGACCCGCAGCACCGTCTGCTGGAAGATCGAATAGCCACCGACGCGCAGCGCGAACTGCTTCGGGAAGGATTCGCGCGACATCGGCCAAAGGCGCGTCCCTGCGCCACCACACATGATCAGGGGCCGGATTGGGCAGCTCATGTCTCGCTCCAGTTTCAAGGGCGGGGGAAGGGCCGGGTCAGCGCATGGCGGCGGCGGTCGGGGGCAGGTCGGGCTCGGGCAGGCGCTGCCGCTCGACGCGCAGGATGTCCCCGGGTTCGAGCAGGGCGCCTTCGACGACCGGGAAAGTCTCGCTGCGTTGCTCGGTCTGGCGTGTCACGAACAGAGAGCGCTTCGGCGGCCCGGCGGTTTCTTCGGCGAGACCGACCTGGCGCAGCCTGAGCTCCCGGGTCAGCCGCGCGGCGGGCAGTGCCGCATCGGTCTCGGCGAGGCGCTGCACGACGTCCTGCATCTCGCTCCAGACACGGCGCTGGAAGGCCTCGCGTGCTTCCCGGATCCGCAGGCTGAGTTCGCCGAGGGCCAGTCCGTTCGACGAGATGTCGGCATTGAAACGGGCGATGTTGCCGCGATTGCGCGCTTCCTCGCGCTGCAATTCGATCCCGGTATAGCGCCGCGCCAGACCCGAGCTGAGCAGGGCGTTGTAGTCGACGAGATGCTGCTGGATCAGTTCGAGCTGGCGCTTCTCGGCATTGAGCTGGTCTTGCACGAAGCGCTTATTGTCCTGGAGCTTCGGCTCCTGCTGCTGCAGCATCTCGATCTGCTGCTGCAGGGCGGAGGTCTGGAAATTGTGCAGCTCGGTCTCGCTGGCCTTGAGCTGCGTCACGAATTCTTCGGAACCGCGCCCGGCCGCGAGGCTGCTGAAATCGGGGCTGCGTCCGTCACGCTGCGCCTCGAGCCGGATGCGCCGGGCCGTCAGCGTCAGCCTGGTCGTCTCCAGGGCGCGAACCCGCTCATCGGCCTGGACGAAGTCGGTGCGCAGCGCGGCGCGCACCTGTTCCTCGGGAACGCCGAACCCTCCGGCCAATGCGACCGCACCGAGCACAGAAACGCCGTGGCGGTAGGGGTAAACGCCGGCTGTGCGGACATCGCCGACGACATAGATCGGGCGCGGCTCGGTGAGCCGCACGGACACGACCGGATTCTGCAGATAGCCGTCCGCGAGGCTCTTGGCGACGCGCTGTTCGATCTCCCGGAGGGTGAGCCCGCGCACCGATACGGACCCGACCAGCGGCACAGCTATGCTGTAGCTGGAATCGATCATCGTATCGCCGGACATGTCGGCCTGGCCGAAGACGGTGATGCCGATGCGGTCGCCCGGGGCGACGCGATAGGCGTTCTGCTCGGCCGCCGCGGCTGGGAGAAGCGGGAGAGCGAGCACGCAGAGCCCGGCCAGCCAGGACAATCTCACCGTTGCGGCCGGGGCCCGCACTGCCCGCGCCGGAGACGGCGTCAGGGCCTGCGGTTCGGATGTCTGGCGAGCGGGCATTGCGTGGAACCTTCCTGGATGTCTCCGAACCCGGCCTCCGGGCCATCCGTCATCGGTCTGGCGAGGCGGGTTTGTGAGGACACGCTAGAGCACCGCGCCGGTTTCGATCGGGCGCATTAGGGCGACGAGCCGGGCGCGAAAGGGCTACCCCTCGACAGGTTGGCTCCAAGGGTTTGGAAATATTGCGTTGTTTGGCGGTGGCCGTGGTCATTTCATGTCGCATGGTCAGGGCATTGGCGGGGCCGGGATGCCGGAACCCGGCGACGGCACCTCCCTCCAAAGGGCTGCCGCGTCAGGGGCGGTGCGACGGAGTACCTCTGCAAGATGGGCGTGGCTGATTGAGCATGCCTCGAAATAGCAATTGTCTGATTTCGAAATTATAAATACTTAACAATTGGTTATGCGAAGTAAAAATTAAATTTAAATACGAAATCGCGAGGGCTTATTTCCGAAATTTATAGAGATATATTCACGATATTATCTTTCTTTGGATGGATATCCCGCCAACATAAATAATCCGGAGAGTAGAATGAAACGGGTTATGGTTTCTGGAGGGGCTGGTTTCCTGGGCTCTCATCTTTGCAGGAAATTACTGGCCCAAGGAAATGAGGTTGTCTGTGTTGATAATTATTTCACCGGAAATCGTGGGAATATCGCAGATATTCTTTCTGACAAGAATTTTGATGTTCATCGTCACGACATAACGTTTCCGCTCTATGTCGAAGTCGACGAGATTTACAATCTCGCCTGCCCTGCTTCGCCGATCCACTACCAGCACGACCCCGTGCAGACGACGAAGACGAGTGTCATGGGGGCGATCAACATGCTCGGCCTCGCCAAGCGTCTGCGTTGCCGCATTCTCCAGGCTTCGACCAGCGAGGTCTATGGCGATCCCGAGGTCCATCCGCAGCGCGAGGACTATCGTGGCCTGGTCAACATCAACGGCCCGCGCGCCTGCTATGATGAAGGCAAGCGCTGCGCCGAGACCTTGTTCTACGATTATCAGCGCCAGCACGGCCTCGGCATCCGGGTGGCCCGGATCTTCAATACCTATGGCCCGCGCATGCATCCGAAGGATGGTCGGGTAGTCTCGAACTTCATCGTGCAGGCGCTGCGCAACGAGCCGATCACGCTCTATGGCGACGGCAGCCAGACGCGCTCCTTCTGCTATGTCGACGACCTCGTCGACGGGCTGATCCGGCTCATGAACGTCGATGGCGACGTGATCGGTCCAGTCAATCTCGGCAATCCGCACGAGATCAGCGTGCGCGAACTCGCCGAAACCATCATCGAACTGATCGGCTCGCGCTCGGCGCTCGATTTCCGCCCACTGCCGGCCGATGATCCCCGGCAGCGTTGCCCCGATATCGGGCGCGCCTCCGAGCTGCTGCATTGGAAGCCGCGGGTCGAGCTGCGGGAAGGCCTGTCCCGCACCATCGCCTATTTCGACGAGCTCCTGGCGAAGGCCCCGGCTCCCCCGCAATCGCTGGAGCTGAAGGTGGTGGCATGAACACGCCGATCTCCCGCCCGCCGCTGCCACGCGTCGAGATTCTCGGTGTCCGTGTCGCTGCCATCGACCTGCCCAGGGCGCTCGACACGATCGAGTCCTGGATCGCGGCCGGCAAGCACCATTATGTCTGCATCACCGGCGCGCATGGCGTCATGGAGAGCCGACGCGACCCGGTCCTGCGGGCGATCCACAACCAGGCCGGCATGGCGACGCCGGACGGCATGCCCCTGGTCTGGGTCTCGCGCCTGCTCGGTCATGCCGATACCCGGCGAGTTTATGGGCCGGATCTGATGCGGGCGCTCAGCGCCCTTTCGGCCCAGCGGGGCTACCGGCAATTCTATTATGGCGGCGACAAGGGCGTCGCCGATCAGCTCGCCGCGGCGCTCAAGCGCGATTGCCCCGGCCTCGTCGTCGCCGGGACGCTGTGCCCGCCCTTCCGCCTGCTGACCAGCGACGAGGACGACGATGTCGTGGCCCAGATCAATGCGGCCAAGCCCGACATCGTCTGGGTCGGCCTCAGCACGCCGAAGCAGGAATACTGGATGGCGAGCCATGGCGCGCGCCTCGACGCACCGGTGCTGATCGGCGTCGGCGCCGCCTTCGATTTCCTGGCCGGTCGCAAGGCCCAGGCCCCGCTTTGGATGCAGCGCAACGGACTCGAATGGCTGTTCCGACTCTGCCAGGAGCCGCGCCGCCTCGGCCGCCGCTATCTGCGCATCGTGCCGGGCTTTCTCGCGGCGGTCGGCGGAGACCTCGTCCGGCGTTCGGCGACGACCTTCTGGCTGGGTACGCGGCGGCGCCTGCGCCGCCTGATCACCGGCTGAACCCGTATCCAATCCTCCAATCCAGAGCTGGAGAGCGACATGCCTGACAAGATCGCATTGGTCACCGGCGCCGGCGGCTTCATCGGCCATCATCTCGTCTCGTATCTGGTGGCTCACGGCCACAAGGTACGCGGGGTCGACATCAAGGCGCCGGAATACGAGGCCAGCAAGGCACATGAGTTCGCGCTGCTCGATCTGCGGCTTCCCGGCAATTGCGAGAAGGCGGTCGCAGGGGTCGACGAGGTCTATCATCTCGCCGCCGATATGGGCGGGATTGGCTACATCACCTCGTCCCATGCCGCGATCACGCTGCACAACACGCTGATCAACGTGAACATGGTGAAGTCGGCGCGGGAGGCCGAGGTAAAGCGCTTCCTGTTTTCCTCCTCGGCCTGCATCTATCCGCAATATCTGCAGCACAAGCCCGATGTCACGCCACTGCGCGAGGACGATGCCTTCCCGGCCGATCCGGAGGAGGGCTACGGGCTCGAGAAGCTCTATATGGAGAAAATGTGCCAGTACTTTACCGAGGACTGGGGCTTCCCGACCCGCACCGTCCGCTTCCACAATGTCTACGGGCCGCTCGGTACCTATGATGGCGGTCGCGAAAAGGCGCCGGCGGCGATCTGCCGGAAGGTTGCGCTCGCGGCCGATGGCGCCGCAATCGAGATCTGGGGCGACGGCCAGCAGACGCGTTCCTTCATGCATGTCGACGACTGCGTCGAGGGCATCTTCCGCATCATGCGCTCGGACTACGACCGGCCGCTGAATCTCGGCACCGATGAACTGGTCTCCGTCGACCAGCTCGTCGACATGGTCGCCGGGATCGCAGGCAAGCGCATCGTCAAGCAGCATGACCGCTCGCGCCCGCAGGGTGTCCGCGGGCGCAACAGCGACAATTCCCGCCTGCGCGAGGTGCTCGGCTGGGAACCCGGCATCCTGCTGAAGGACGGGCTGAAGCCCACCTATCGCTGGATCGCCGAGATGCTGACCCGGAAGGCCGAAGCCCCGCAGGTGCAGGCGGCCGAATAGCGCCGCAACGGCGCGTCATTGCTGGGAAGGGGGAGGGTGCGCGTCATGCCTCTGGCCATATCCTCGGTTGCCTCGCCGAAACTGAGCGCCACGCGCGTTCCGTCGGTCCCGCGATCGGTGCGGCGGGGCGGTGCCTGGTCGCGCCGCCGTATCGCCGTGGTGACGGCGCTCGTGACCGGCGATCTCCTGGCCGCCGGGCTTGCGGTCGCGCTGACGATGCAGATCGCGCCGGCGGCGCTTCATGATGCCCTCGAAGCCGGTCTGGCCGGGATCGCGCTCGTGGTGCCTTTGCATGCCTCGTTCGGGATCTATGGTTGCTGGGGGCCCTGTCCGATCGACCGCCTGCGGTTGCGCGCGCAGGCCGCGCTGATGCTCTCGGTGATGGCGGCGCTGGCCTTCGCCGCCTGGCAGGGGCCGGAGAGCCTGGCGGCGATCCTCCTGCTTGGGAGCGCGCTGTTCGTCATCGGCCATTACATGGAAGGGCTCGTCCGGTATCTGCTGACGCGGGCCGGGATCTGGGGCGCCCCGACCATCCTTGTCGGCCCGCCCGAGCTCTGCAACGCGATGGCAAGGCGGCTGCTGCGCGATCCGAAGCTGGGGCTGCGCCCGATCGGCCTGATCGGCGACCGGCCGGATGTGGAAAGCGCCGAGGCTGGGCCGGTTCCGATGCTGGGCGGCTCGGCGGATCTGGCCCGGCTCTCGGAACAGGCCGAGGTCGTCATCGTCGCGGCGGCGGCCCTGCTGCCGGGCGAGAGCTGGCCGGGGATCACGCTGTCGGATGTCCGGGCGCCGCATGTCGTCGTCGCCGAGAACGCCGATGGGTTGCCGAATGTCGGCATGCACACGCGCAATCTCGGCGGGGCGCTCGGTCTCGAGGTCCGCTTCGACCTGTTCCAGCCGGGGCATCTCGCGATCAAGCGCTGGATCGATCTCATGGTCACCGTGCCCCTGCTGCTGCTGGCCTCCCCCTTGATCCTGATGCTCGCTCTGGCGGTGAAGATCGCCGATCCCGGCCATGCCTTCTATCGGCAGCGCCGCGTCGGGCGCGACGGTCGTGAGCTCAACGTCCTCAAGCTGCGCACCATGTATGCCGACGCCGAAAGCCGGCTCCAGGAGCATCTGGACCGTAATCCGCAGGCGCGCGCCGAATGGGAGCGCTTCTTCAAGCTCAAGGACGATCCGCGGATCCTGCCGGTGATCGGCCATTTTCTGCGCCGTTCCAGCCTCGATGAGCTGCCGCAGCTCTGGAACATCGTCTGCGGCGGCATGAGCCTGGTCGGCCCGCGACCGTTCCCGGACTACCACATGGCGAGCTTCGATCCCGGCTTCCAGTCGATACGGGTCAGCGTCCCGCCCGGCCTGACCGGCCTTTGGCAGGTCAGCTCGCGCAGCGGCGGCGACCTTGAGGTGCAGCAGGAGGAGGATCTCTTCTACATCCGCAACTGGTCGCTCTGGCTCGACATCTACATCCTGCTCGAGACCTTCCCGGCGGTGCTGACGTCGCGTGGGGCGCGCTAGAGCCCTCGGCAGAGGACCGAGCCGGGCAGGCTCGCCGGAAGCGGAGAGAAAGGCGATGCGGAGAACCGATCGAGATGGCCGCTCGGAAGGCAGGGCCGGGACGTCGGCTTCGATGCGCCGCGTTTCCGAAAGGCGACGGAAGCCGGGGCCTCCCGCCGCGGCCAGGCTGAGCCGGTGAGGGGCGGAACGGTGCAAGCGTCTCGACGTCTGGAGCTGCAGTGGTTGCGCGCCTTCGCCGCCGGCGAGGTCGTGCTCTGTCATTCCGACCTGCTGACCAAGCATTTCTCGAATCTGGCGATCGCCCGGTCCTGGTATCAGCCCTTCTCGGCGCTCGGCGTCGAGCTCTTCTTCATCGTCTCCGGCTATGTTATCGCCGTGCGGGTCGGTGAGAAGGACACCGGCGGCGCCTTTTTTGCGGCGCGCGTCCTGCGGCTGATACCGATGTACTGGTTCTTCACCAGCCTCGTGGTCCTCGTCTATCTGGTCAAGCCGGCCTGGCATCTGATGGGCTTCAGCCCAGATCCGATCAACATGGCGAAGTCCTTCCTGATCCTGCCGCAGCAGGGCTTCCCGATCCTCGGCGTCGGCTGGACGCTCGAGCACGAAATCCTGTTCTATCTCGGCGTGGCGCTGATGCTGGCGACCGTCGGCTCGGGGCGTGGTGCGCGGATCGGCCTTGCCTGGCTGCTGACGGCGCTCGGCGCCGTCGGCCTGGCGCTCGGCTGGCCCGCCGGGCCTGTCCCCGGCGCGAGCACGCTCGGCGCGGCTTTCCTGACGCATGTCTTCAATCCCTTCATGCTGGCCTTCGCCCTCGGTTGGCTGGTGCGCGAACTGGAGGGACGCCGGGCCGCCGACCTCGCCCTGCAAGTGCTGCCGCCGGCCCTGCTCCTGCTCTGGGCCGTCTGGGAGGCGCCTTCGGGCAAGCTGATGCCGCTCTGGCGCATCGCCGCCGCCGGCCTCGTTTTCGCCGGCTTCATCCTGTGCCGGCAAGCACTGCAGAAGGACAGCCGGCTCGGGCGCGGCATGGTGCTGCTCGGCGAAGCCTCCTTCAGCATCTATCTCTCGCACTGGTTCGTGCTCTCGGCCGGCGGCAAGCTGCTCGGCGGCCTCGGCGTGCCGGCGAGCTATGATGTTGTCGTGCGGCTGGTTGGGGTGGCGCTGGCGCTCGCGATCGGCGTGGCCTTCTACCTTGCGCTCGAGAAGCCGCTGGATCGCTGGCTGCGGCCGGGCGGGCGCCTGCGCAGTTTCCGGCTCCTGCCGCACGGCGCGGCCACTGCGCCGGCGCCGATCCCCAAGAAGCCGGGCTGAAGCGGAAGAAGGGGGTCAGCGCGGAACGCTGGCACCGGCCGTCAGGCTACCCTGCTTTTCCTGGCCGCGGGCGCGGAAGTTCGCAAAATCCATCTCCACCGTTCCCCAGACGAAGCGCGGTGGCGGTGCGCCGGTGATGGTCCGGTAGCGGTTGCCGTCGAACAGGTTGCCGCCGCGTTCGATGATCGCGAAATTCTCCGCGCTCGGGTCGGAGACCGAGACGCCGCCGGCCGAGCCGCGGCCCATGAAGGTGATCTCGTTGTCGGTGACGCGGTTGTCGCGTGTCTTGTAGAAGCCGCCGCCCACCTTCCAGCGGTTCTGGTCGATCAGCATGATCGCGCGACCGGATTCGCGCACGACCAGCACATTGTCGTGGACCAGCGCCTGTTCCGAGGCCGCGATCTGGATCTCGGCGCCCCAGTACCAGGGCGCGCCGGCCTGATTGTTCTGCCAGAGCACATTGTTGCGGATGACGGCCTTCGAGGAGAGCTCGAAGAAGATCCCGGCCGAGCTGTTATAGGCGACGCGATTGCCCTCGAAGGTGGTGTTCACGCAGCTTTCGTCGCACCACAGGCCCGGCCCGTCATTATGGTGCACGTTGTTGTTCCGGAAGATGACGTTCTGGCTGACCGTGACCTTGATGCCGCCGGCATCCCAGCTCGGATCGAAGCCGGAACGGTTGTTGCCGAAGATCTCGTTGCCTTCGAACAGGATGTCGGTGCCGTCGGCCGTGGCGCCGATCTGGCCGTTGTCGTGGATCCTGCTGCGCAGGACCTGTCCGTTAGGGCCGACCGAGACGCCGGCGCCGCTGTTCAGCCTGAAGTCGCAATCCTCTATCCGCCAGTTCGGGCCGTCGCCACGGACTGCGCCTTCCTGGGGCGGGTTGGCGTATTTCTCGAAGACCAGCCCCTGGACCGTTACGTCGGCGGCGGCGCCGAACAGGGCGTAGCGGGCGCGCGCGACCTCGACCAGGCGCCCTTCGGGAGCTTCGGCAATCAGGAATTCGTTGCGCAGCCGGTCATGGAAGAAGCGGCCGGGCCGCAATTGCGTGCGGTCGGCGACCGCCTGCAATGGCTTGCCGTCGAGAAAAAGGGCTTCCGGCCACTGGCAGGCTCCGTAGCCGGTCTTGCAGACCCCGTTGGCCGGGCCGGGCGCAGCGATCCCGGCGGCGACCCAGACGCCGTCAACGGCACGAAAGCCAGCGAGGATCGCGGCTCCGCTGAGAATGGCGCCCGGTTCGCCGAAGAAGCGCTGGCCGCGCTTCGGCTGGGCCGATTGCAGCCGGTGCAGCCCGGCCTCGATGCAGAAGGCGGTGCCGTTCGGTGCCGTCGCGACGGCCTGCGAGAGCGAGTGCTCGCTCGTGATGCGAATTGCGCCGGCCGGGCAGGCGGAGGCGGGCCGCGGTTCGGGGGCCGTCGGAGCCGCCGCGCTTGCCGGGGCGGCGGCGAGCAGCAGCATGCCTGCTGCCGCGGCCTTCAGGTGCTCGGCGGCCATGCCGGCCTCCGGCGCTGCGCGAAATCCTGCAGCATCGAACTGCCGATGCCGAGTCCGATGATCGACCAGAACCAGATTCCCAGCATCGGTCCTTCGAGTGCGACGTCGAAGGAGGCGTTGATCAGCATCGACAGGCCGTAGCAGCCAATCCAGATGAACAGTTTGGCAGCTCGCTCGTCGCCATGGCGCAACGCGGCGAGATGGCTGCGCACGAGCATGCCGAACCAGCACAGCAGCAGCACGATCCAGAGGCCGAGTCCGGGCACCCCGGCCCGTGCCAGAATGCCGAGATGGACGTTGTGCGGGGCCCGGACCGGAGCACCGCCCCCCTCCGCTCCGACGACATAGCCGTCATCCTCGGCGAGATTTACGCCGAAGCCCTTGCCCGTCCAGAAATACGGGCCGCGCAGCGTGTAGTCCTGGATCGCCTGCCACCAGCGCAGGCGCCAGGTCTTGGTGCCGTCGAGATTGGAGGCCTCGCTGCGCCCGACGATGCTCTCGACATTGTTGATCAGCTGGGTCGGGCCGATCACCCGCCCGCTTTCGAGCTCCACCTGCAGGCCGAACATCAGGACGATCGCGAACACCGCGCCGCCTCCTGCCGCGATCGGTATGAGCTTTCGCACCTGACCGCCGAGTACGGCCGCGAGAAGCACCGGTAGCAGGAAGGCGAGCATCGCCCCGCGGCTGATCGCGATCATCAGGAAGCCGACGAGCACGGCAACGAGCCAGGGCCAGGGAACGCGACGTAAGCCCAGCAGCACGAAAACGGTCGCGCCGCACAGATGTACTGCCGCCTCGCCCATGCGGACATAGACCACCGGCACGCCGGAGAACGGCCAGGCCAGCAGATGCGAGAGCGAGCTGGTGGTATAGGCGAGGGCCGCGCCGGAAAGCCCGTAGAGCAAGGCGAACCGGCTATAGGTGCCGAGCAGCCGGCCGAGCCGTGCCGGCTTCTGCAGCAGCAGCGCGACGATGATGAAGGCGAAGGTGCCATAGAGCGCGATGACGCTGTCGCGTAGCGCATCGAAACCGTGGACCGGGATGCCCGGCACGGTCCGCACCGCGACCCATCCCATGAAGGCGAGGAGCGCGAGGCTCGGCACAGTCATCAGCATGGCGATCCAGCTGCGCGATGCCATCAAGGCGAGCACGCCGAGCACGAGCGTGATCTCGCCGATGAACAGCGGCGGCACGCCGACATAGGCGAAGCCCTTGCCGAAGATCGCGTAGCCCGCCAGCACGAAGCAGAGCAGCCCGAGATAGCGATCGCCCCAATCCGGCCGCGCCCGTGCTCGCGGTGCCGCGGCGAAGCTGGCCGGCATCTCGACAGAGAGGTGTAGCGGCATGCTCGGCGCCTCTCATTTTCTCGTCGCCAGGGCGTTTCCGTTTTCGTGGAATCGGGGAAACGCTCCAATCCTCTATTTTATCGCGTTTTCTTCATGCGAACCGGCGCTCGCTTCGCTCGAAACTGCTCCAGGCCATTGAAGACGTGTCGGGGGCAGGCCGTCGAGCGGGCGGCGGAGGTACCCCGGCTGGCGCAGCAATGCGGCCGATATGGCCTTCAGCCCAACCGGTGCAGCAGCTTTCCGGCATGCTGGCGCAGCCCGGAGGGTAGGAGGTGGTAGCATTCACGCAGCACCGGACGGATACGCCCGAGATAGGTGGCGGCGAGGCGGCCGCGCCGCGAGACCGGGATGAGATAGTCCGCGATCGGGACCTCCCTGTTCGCCCATTCGAGCTTGTGTCGATGCGCCGGCGCCAGGAAGTCGAAGACGTCGATCGAGAGTTCCGGGCAGCATTCCAGCAGATGCCAGAACAGCAGCCGGCCGGGAGCGTGTTTCGCGAAGCGTAGGTCGTAGCTCTGGACCAGGGACCAGTAGCGTCCCTGGCTGACGGCGCCGATCTCGATGGCGGCGATCTCGTCGCCGGTACGCATATAGGCCGCCAGAAGCCAGCCCTCCCTGGCGAGACGTAGCAGGCAGCCCAGGCTCGCACCATGAGCGTAGCCGGCGCTGACGGCCCCCTTCTCCTGTTGCCAGACCCGCTTCAGCGCGAATGCGTGCTCGAGCAGCAGGCATTGCTCCTCCGGCCGCTGTGCCAGCGCGAAGCTGACCGGCCCATGTTCCGCGAGCTGGCGCTGATGCCGCCGCAGCGCCTGACGCGTGCGGCCCGTGCGCTGGCCGTCGGCGCTGCCGCCGTCGAGGCTGCGGAAATCGAGCATCGGCGCACTCGCCTGCGAGCCTGCCACCCGATGTCGGGCGAGCTGGCTGGCGAGCGCCGTGTCGTCGCGGACGCGGCGCAGCTCGATGGTGTCGACATCATGCCAGTTGCGGACCATGTCCCAGGCGATGCCGAACAGCAGGTCGCGATCTTCCCGCTTGTCGATCAGCACGTCGCCATATTGGGTCGCGGGCTCGCCGAGATGATGCAGGATCCGGCAGAATGAGAGCCGCCGGACGGAGAGAGGCCAGAGCAGCACCAGCGTTCGGCCGCGCCAGATTGTCGCGATCCGGGGCGTTTCCGGCTGACCGCAGGCCCGCGCCGCCTCGACCCATGCCTCGCACCAGTCGGGGCTCTGGAAGAAGCTGGTGCTGGAGCTGCGTCGTTCGAGGTCGCGCCAGGGGCCGAGCAGTTCCGCGTCCCAGGCCGCCTCCTCGCAGCGCAACGTCGTCTCCGGCCAGTCGACCGCGGACAGGAAATGAATCGAAGGCACGGACTCGTTCATGCTGCCGCCTCCCGCAGATCAAGAGATTTCATCGGCCAGCCTGTGCCGGGCCGCGTCTCCAGGAGAGTCTGCCAGCCTGCTGCGACAGGCTGCGCAGGCGCACTAGCCCGCGGCGCGTGAATCCCTTGGCCAGACGGCCGACATAGCGTGCGTAGCCGGCTGCGTGTCCGAGGGGGCCATCGGCGAGGGAACGGGCCTTCAGCGCATAGGCCGCGCGGCGCGAGGACAGGTCGGTCGCACGCTTTTCCGGGTCGGCGTAGAAGGAGGCGATCTTGCTCGCTCCCATGCCGGGCGTCGCCAGCCAGCGTGGCACATGCACCGAGCAGAGCCGCTCGACATCGCACAGCACCTTGTT
The DNA here is from genome assembly GCF_053618995.1 of Allobosea sp. NPDC055594. NCBI lineage: Bacteria > Pseudomonadati > Pseudomonadota > Alphaproteobacteria > Hyphomicrobiales > Alloboseaceae > Allobosea > Allobosea sp. NPDC055594. Next base: position 80,560 of record NZ_JBSHIO010000009.1, on the reverse strand, counting down.
CGTGCCGGTTCCAGCCGCCGGACAGGAGGTGCCGAAGGCGTCGCCGACCAGCACCACGCCCGGCTGTTCGACATTGGTCGAGACATAGAGATCGGCCGGTCGCACGCGTACCGTGCCCTGGATCGCGAAGGGACCGATCAGCGCAGCCAGCCGCGGCATAACGCTCGTCAGCGCGGCTTCCGGCGTTTCGCGGATCGCTTTGAGCCAGGGATCGTCGAGGCCGCGATAGGTCATCAGGTTGGCGCGCATCACCGTGCCGAGACGGAACAGGGTGAGATAGGCGATGCGATCCTGTGGCCGTTCGCCGTAATAGGTCAGGGAGTCGAAGGGCAGGCGCGCGCTCGCGGTCGGCACGACATCGAAGCCGATCGTGACCGAATGAGTCTGGCTGAGCGTCTGGCAGCCTATTCCCAGCGAGCCTCGCAGGGCGCGATTCAGTCCGTTGGCGAGCACGACAAGCCGGGCCGTCACGACCTCGCCATCCGCGAGCGTGACCGTTTGCTCGTCGTCGCTCAGGCTGATCGCCGCCACGGTCCCGTTCAGGAAGCGCACCTGCGGCGGAATGCCCCGCCGGACTGCACGCACCAGCGGCTGGTAGAGGATGCCGTATTGCTCGACGGCGAGCTTGTCGGCGAGGCGCCCGAGCCGTGCGACCCAGAGCTCGCGATTCTGCGTCGCCGCCGGCAGGACCAGCCCGTCGAGGCCCATGCGCCGCAGCAGGCGGATCTGCGAGGGGTCGAATTTCTCACAGCGGAAATCCGGCCGCGGCGGATCATGGGGGTCGATCAGGAGGACGTCGTGGTCCGTGCGGCCGAGCATCACGGCGGCGCTTGCACCGGCAAGCCCGCCTCCGACGATTACGATGTCTGCCGAGCGCGCCATGGCGTCCTCACTCTTGCGGGTCTTTGGCAGCCTCGCCACGTAGCCGGCGCCGGAGCTGGGCGAGGGTGGGGCGCAAACGATGGTAGAGCTGTCGCGCCGCCTCGCGGCCGCGTCGGTAGGCCTTCTCGCGGCTCGCCAGGAAGAGCAGGCGCAGCTTTCGGCCGGGCTCGACGTCGATCAGCAGATCGCGCACTTCGTGGCGCTCCGGCCAGCGTTCGGCCTGCTGACCGGTGTCGCGGTGATTGCAGGAATCAGTGAAGCTGATCGTCGGATCGGCGAGCAGGCGCATCGTCGTATGCTCGAGCAGCAGAACGCCGGGCGAGAAGCGGCTATAGGTCTCGTCATAAGCGGTGCGCCAGGTGAAGGCTGCGTCTCCGCACAGCAGCACCACCCACATCGCGATCGGCTTCCCGTCCAGCCGCAGCGCCTCGATCCTGACCAGCCGACGCTCTGCCAGGCCGAGAACCAGCTCGCGGGCAAAACGCCCGGTGTTCGGATTGGATGCGAGCGCGCTGTGGCGCGCGGCTTTCCAGCCCGAGGCCTCGAGCCGGAGAAACTCCTCCAGCGCGGTCGCGACTGCGGCTGGCTCGTCGACGAAGCTCAGCGCCAGCTCGCCCTCCTTGCTCAGCTGGCGTCGCTTGCGGGCGAAGCCTTGTAGCCGCCGCGGCGACATCGAGGCGGCCCAAAAGGCCTTCGGGTCGTCGGAAGAGGTCAGGCCGGCGCGAATCCGCGTCTCCAGCAGCCGCGCACTGCCGGCTCCGCCGTCCAGCACGGTCTCCAGAGCCTCCGTCACCGCGGAGCCCCCCGACATGTCGCCGGCCTGGATCAGCTTGGGCAGCTCCGGCATCCGGCGGATCGCCGCCAGCATCGCGGCAAGGACTGTCGTGACCTGTCTGCCGTCGATGACCGGCGTTCCGAGATAGGCGACCGGCCCCGGCGGGCAGACCAGGGCCTTCCAGGGCCAGCTCAGCCGGGTGTGACGCTCCACCAGCAGCCAGGCGCCGAGAAGCCGCGGCGGGACTTCCGCCTCCTGATCGTCGGTCCAGGCCAACAGGACCCGCACCCGATCCGGCCAGGCGCAGGCGAATGCCGTTGCTACGGCTGGGTCCATGAAGACGTTCGGGATTGCTGCGCGGCTGACCAGATCGGCCCAATCGTCCCGCAGGTCGGCAAAGTCGCGGGCGCTCGCCAGCTGTATCCGTGGCGTCTGCGCCGGCCGCGACGGGCTTGCTGCCTGATCATCTGCGAAACGGAGCGGTTCACCCGCTGGCGAGACCCGGCTGAAGCGCGGCAGGGCAGCGCTTTCGCTCACGGCTGCACCTTGCCGGCCTTGCCCGCCGGCACAGCCGGGGCGGCGTGGTGCTGCCTTGCCGCCTGCAGCAGCGCGCGCATGCGCCGAGCCATAGCGCGCAGGCGGCGATGGGCGATCTCCACCGTGCTGACCAGTCCGAAGGCCAGGCTTCGCTGCGGCCGCACTGTGATGATCAGGTCCGAGACCTCACGCCGGCCGGCCCAGAATTCGGCCATGTGACCGGTATCGTGATGATTGCAGGAATCGATCGCATGCAAGGCGGGGTCGGCGAGAAAGCGGTTGGTGACCTCCTGGTGCAGCAGCAGCCCGGGGGCACAGGCGCGATGGGCTTCGTCATAGGCGGACTTCCAGGTGAAGGCCGTCTCGCCGGATTGGACGGTGACCTGCATGGCGATGGCCCGCCCGTCGAGGCGCAGGGCGATGATCTGGGCCTGATCGCGGTTCGCCAGCGCGACGATCGTCCGTTTGAAGAAGCTCGCCAGCGCCGGCGTGCGCAGGATCGCCTGCCCACGGCTGCTCTTGCGCCCCTTCCAGCCCGAAGCCTCGAGCGTGAGGAATTCTTCGATGGCCGGCGCGATCTCGCTGTCGCCCGCATGCCGCGTGCAGCTGACGAGGCCTTGGCGCCCGAGTCGCTGCTGCTTCTTGCGCAGCGCCTTGGCGCGGCTGGGCGCGACCGGGCTGGCCCCGCTGCCTGCGACCGATTTAAGCAGCGCGGGACGAAGCCGGGTTTCGAGCCGGGTGCTGGATGAGCCGCGCCGCGCCAGGACGTCAGCGACGACAGCGGCGACGGGCCCGCTCGCATCGAGGCTTCCGATGCTCAGAGTATCCGGCAGCGAGCGCTCTGTGGCGATCGCGTCCAGCATGCCCGAAAAAGCCGCGGCGGCGTTGTCGCGGTCGAGCACGGGGGTGCCGAGAAAGGCGTGGTCGAGCACCGGCGTCTTGAGCATCGGCACCGGCAGAAACGGAAATGCGTGCTGGCGCGCCAGCGCCCAGAGACCGACCAGTCGACTGGGTGTATCGGGCTGCGGCGCGCTCCAGGCCAGCAGTACCGCGATCTCGGCCGCGCGCGTATCGGCTGCCGCTGCGATGAGCGACGGCTCCAGAAAGGCGTTGTCGGCCAGAGCGCGGCCTGAAAGGTCGCGCCATTCCCGCTCGATCGTTGCCAGACGCTCCGGCGTGGTGATTTCGACCGAGATGGTCGCCTCGCCGAGGTCATCCATCACCTGCCGCGCAACGTGACGGCGTGACTCGTCCACAAGATCGACGGGACCCTGTTGCACCAGCGCTCTCCCCGAGGGTTGGCGCCATTATACGGTTCCGCCCTTCGAGGGCGCTTCTGGCAAACGGGTTAACCCCATTTTGACGCGGTACTCCGACCGGAGCGCGCCCCGTGGATCGATCCAGGCGGCAACACCGCACGCCGTGCCGACTGCCGCGGAAATGTCGGGGGTGCGGTCAGCGCTTCGCATTGGTCGCGGCCCGGCAGGCGACGGAGTGCTTCCGTCGTCCGATCCGCAGCAGCGCCTGCAACTGAACGGCCTGAAGCTGGGCCGTCGGGTCCCCAGGGGCCGTTGCATCGAGAAAAGCTGGGAGGTTTGGAAGTGGACGGCGAAAGAAGCGAAGACCGGCGTTCAGCACACTGATCCTATGGAACGAAAAATTGTGCGTTGCAGCCGAATTCGCGGAGATGGATAAGAATAAATTCTAGGTTATGAAATTTTGATCGCGTCGAAAACGCCTCTCTAAGCTACAAATTCCCCTAGGTTCGACATATCCCGATTGGGGTGGGGTGCCCGCGTCGCCAGTTGATGAGGGCTGCTTCGCATGTCGTGTGCGGGTATCGAGGACAAGCCATGGGCGAGAAGGACAACGGCCTCGATCTCGAGAAGCTCTACAATGTCGTGGTCGCCCCGGAGACCTGGCCGGACGTCCTGAACGACATTGCTCGCTCGGCCAATGCTGTCGGGGCGTGCCTGGCGACCGATGTCGGCAGCAAGACGTTGATCGCGAGGCCGGTTTCGCCCGAACTGGTCGCTCCAATCGACGACTTTCTCGACAGCGGTTGGTACAAGCGCGACTTGCGGGGTTACCGCGCCTGGCCGCTTCTCCGCCAAGGGCGGAAAGTGCTGATCGAGCACGACGTCTCCACCGAGCAGGAGCGGCGCAACAGCGCCTACCATAACGAATGGCTCCGTCCTTGGGACCTGCCGTGGTGGGGTACGCTGGGGTTCTCGCGAGATGGCCAGCATTACGGCCTGGTCATGCTCAGGAACTCCAGGCAAGACGCTTTCACATATGAGGAGTTGCGACCTCTGTCGGGTCTTCGGCACCATCTGGCTCGCGTGTTGACCTTGATCGAAACGCTGTCGACCCAGCGCGCCGAAGCTGTGCTCGATACGATGGATCTGATTGAAAGGCCTGCGTTCCTCCTCAATGCGGCCGGGCGGGTCATCCGCCTCAATACCAATGCAAGGGCTTTGCTCGGGTCGGACTTCACCCTGTCGCATGGGGTGCTGCGCACGACGCATGCGGAAAACAGTGAACGGCTGCAGGCGCTCATCGCCGCGGTCCTGGCGCCGGGCATCTCCGTTACCCGGACGGAGCCGCATTGGATGGCGCTTCGTCGACTGGGGCGCCGGCCGCTCATCGTCAAGGCCATGCCGATCATCGCCGGCCTTTCGGATATCCTCACCGGCGCCAGGGCCCTGCTGACCGTGAATGACCTCGAGAGCAGCAAGCTGCCGACGCCGGAGAAACTGCGCGAAGCATTCGGCCTGACGCCAGCCGAGGCGCGTACGGCGCTCCTCCTCGCTGCGGGGGAGGACCCTGTTTCCGCCGCCCAGACGCTCGGGATCACCTCAGGAACGGTGCGCGACCATTTGAAGGCGATCTTCTCGAAAACACACACCCGTCGTCAGAGCGAGTTGCTCCAGCTCATCGAGCGCATGCGCGGATCATAGCAGTGCTTTGACTGATCTGGGGGGGCGGGGCGGATGGAGTTGACCCGGCTTCGTGGATTGCCTTGAGGTCATTTCCTGGAGAGGACACCGCCGTGGTTTTGAGCTGCGCATCCCCCGGTCCGGATGTCGGGAATCCTCGCGATACAGAGCCCCCTGTTCCGGGGATGGAGCGGTGACGGCTGGCTCCCTAGGCTGTCCGCGAAGATCCGCGAGGTTTCGATGCGCGCCCGCCTTGCCTGTCTGGCCGTCCTGACGCCTGCCATAATGCCCGGCGCCCTTGCCGCCGGGCCCTGTGCGGCGGAATCCGCGCGCTACGTCCAGCGGGGCGACAAGGGGACAGAGCTGGCCTTGCTGGCGGCCGGATCGTTCGGCTCTGCCGCCTCCAATCTGTTCCTGCGCGTTCGCACGGCCCGGCAGAGCTACTGGTTCCGTATTCAGGCCGCCAATGGCTATGGTGGCCTGACGCTTGAAGCGATCCGCGACCCGTCGAGCGTCGCTCCCGCCGAGCGCGGCCAGCCCATCGCGGACGCGCCGGACACAGCCGAGCCGGCCACGCCATTGCGCCTCATTCCCCTGCGTTGCGACCTGACCGAGATCGCGGACGCTCCCCGGGCCGGATCAGTCGCGCCGGCCATCCTTTTCCTGCCCGATCTCGGCCCGGCGCTCTGGTACGATTCCGCCGAGCTCGGCGGCAGCGGCGAGCGTGAGCTCGTCAGCCGTTCGGCCTTCGTGCTGGCCGCATGCGGGCGACGCTGACAGCCTTGCCCGGTACCTGGCCCGTGCGATCCCTGTGGGCCCTGCTGGTCGGGCTGGTCGGCGGTCTGCTGGCCGCCGCGATCGTGCTCTCGGTCTCGACCGGCGGCCTGTTCTTCCCCATGCTGCTTTTCCTCAGCATTGCCAGCCATGGCTTTGCTCCCCTCGCCGCCGCGCTGCTCCATCTTCTGGCCATTGTCGCGCCGGCCGCCCTGATCGCCCTGCCGGTCTCGGACCGTCTTGTCCTGCGCTGGCGGCGCGGCCGTCGCCTCCTGCTGGTCGTCGTCGGGACGCTCGCCGGCAATTGGTGGGGGGCCGCTTACGCCGGCTATCTGTTCGAGGACGAAGGCGCCATCGGTCTGGCCGTGTTCGTGGCGGGGATCGGCGGCTTCCTTTCGGCACTCGCCTATCGGCTGGATCGCCCGGCCGCGCCCGGCTGATCTTTGCTCAGACGATTCCGCGCCGGACCGCCTCGATTGCCGCCTCCGCCCGCGACGAGACGTTGAGCTTGCGATAGACGCTCTTTACATAGCCGGCGACGGTATGGGAGGTGAGGCCCAGAACCTGGGCGGCTTCGGGGATACGCAGCCCCTTTCCGATCAGGGCGAGCACCTCCTGTTCGCGTGGCGTCAGCATCACCGGCTCGGCGGCGGGCTCGGGCTGCCGGCGCGCGAAATGCGTCATGATCCGCCGGGCGACGGAGGGGGACAGGGGCGGCTCGCCGGCGTCGATCCGGTGCAGGTAGCGCACCATCGTATCCTCGTGCTGGTCCTTCAGCAGATAGCCCTGGGCCCCGGCCGCGATGGCCTCGAACAGATGCTGGTCGTCGTCATAGATCGTGGTCACGATCGGGCTGAAACGCGCATGCTGCGCCGCGATCTCGCGGATGAGGTCAATGCCGGAGCCGTCCGGCAGGCCGATGTCGACGAGCGCGATATCCTGCGGGCCCTCGGCGCGGTCGCGTCCCCGCTCGTCGCGCAGCCGTGCCCGCGCGCTCGCCATGGATGTCGCCTCGCGTACGGTGATCCCGGGAAAGGCGGCCTTCAGCATCGCCACGAGCCAGCGCCTGGTGTCGGGCCTGTCCTCGACGACGAGGCCGGTGCGGTCGGCGCGGTGCTGCGGCTCTGTTCTGTCCGTCATGCAGGTTGCGCCATCACCGGGAAGGGGCACGGATCGCGACGATAGGCTCCGCCTGATCCGCTCGCGACCCCGCGATCGCGGGGATCATGGCTGCGCCGTCCTGGCCGGCTCACCGCCATGCGCCATGCTGCGCAGCGGCAGCGAGATCGCGATGCTGGTGCCGTGCTCGACCGGCTCGAAGGCGATCTCCCCGCCGAGTTCGGCGATGCGTCGCCGGATGCCGAGAAGCCCGTGGCCGGTCCGTGCCTCCTCCGTCGACGGCGGTATGCCGTCGCCGTCGTCGCGGATGCGCATCGACAGCATGCCCTCCGACAGGCGCAGCCTGACCTCGACCGCACGGGCATGGGCATGGCGAATGACGTTGGTGATGATCTCGCGATGAAGCGAGATCAGGCCGCGATAGACGGGGTAGTCGAGCAGGCAGTCGCTCTCCTCCTCGCCTTCGAGCAGCCAGCTCAGCTCGATGCCGGCCATGTCGAGCCTGTCTCCGGTCTCGTGCCGCAAGGCGGCGAGAACCTGCGAGAGCGGCAGGCAGTCGGCGGACAGCCCGCCGACGATCGAGCGGATGTCGGCGAGCGCGTCGCGCAGGACCCGCTGCACGTCGTCGACCCCGCTCTTGTGCAGGCCCGAGAGCAGGCGCGCTCCGACATCGTCATGCAGGTCGCGGGCGATGCGGTGGCGCTCTTCCGTCCGGCCACGCTCGTACTCGCTGCGGCTCGCTTCGGAATAGCGCATCATCCTGACGAGCTGCTCGGCGAGCTTGGCGTCCCGCGAGCCGAACAGGCGCCGCCCGGCCCAGCCATAGCGCAGGGTGAGCGCCGGCGTGTCGGCGACTGCGGGAACCGCGAGGTCGAGCCCGTCCCGCAGGATCGCGGCCTGGGCGACGGCCTCGCTCGTCACGACCTGATCGACCGGCTCGAACAGGCGGCCGAGCAGCGAGCGCCAGAGCCGCGAGCGCTCCGTGGCGGAGCCCGTGAAGGAGATGTCGATGACCACCTGGAACAGTTCGTGCCGCTCGACGCTGCGCCGCTCGACCAGCCGTTCCCAGAGCAGGCTTCGCAGCGGCAGATAGGCGAAGCCGACCAGCAGCAGCGACAGGCCGAACGAGGCGGTCGGCTGCAGATGGAGCAGCATGATCAGCAGGCCGTCGGCCGCCAGAAGCAGCAGCAGGCCGCCGGCATAGAAGAGAATCCGGAACGCCCATTCGTCGAGGTCGAACAGCCGGTATCGCGAGACACCGAGCGCGAGGCCGGCATAGATCAGCAGGAAGAAGCCGAAGGCGTGCCCCTGCTGGACGGCGGGGGCAGTGTCGAACAGCACGGGGCTGCTGATCAGCATTATGAAGGGCAGGGCGCCGATGATCACCGAAAGCCCGATCCAGCGCAGCATGGCGCGGCCGCGCGCATCGCGGCGCACGGCGAAACGCTGGACGATGATCAGGCCGATAATGGCGAGCATCTCGAGAAGGGTCGGCAATTGCGCGCCCATTTGCGGGCTCGGCAGGGCATGGGCGAGGTTGAGCAGGATCCAGAGCGCCACCGTGCCGCTGAGAAGGCCCAGCACCCAATTGGGGACGAGCCGGCGCGGATAGACCAGGAACAGGCAGATGACCACGATGCCGAAACCGACCGCGCCGATATTGTTGAGCGCGGCGAGGAAGCGGAACAGGCTGCCGTCGATGGCGAGCTCACGCGAGGAGTAGATCGCCGCCGCGAAGGCCGAGAGCATGATCATCGCACCCGACAGGGCGAAGAGCCGGGTCGACAGGTCCCGGGGGCGCAAGGCCAGTACCCAGGCGCCGATGAGCAGCGAGCCCAGGCCGGTGACGATCTGCACCCAGAACGCCGAAGGCAGCGTCGTCAGCGGCCGTTGTGATGGGGCGATCGTCAGGATCGACGGCGCGCCGTCCGGCGTCGCGACATGCAGCGCGACCTCGCCGGAAGCGAGGACCGAGGCCAGGAGCGACTGCCTGGCGAAGAAGGCCCTGATCAGCTCGTAGCTGTCGATGACATCGGGTTCTTCGATGACGTCGGTCGCGATCAGGCTGATGGCGGTCTCAGGAGTAGCGGAGCGGGCTATTGCCAGGAATTGTCCCGGTTCGACCTTGCCTTGCGCCGGGCCACCGGCATGGACAGCGGTGATCAGAATCTTGTCGCCGGATGGCTCGCCGACAAGCGTCAGGCCGAGCCAAGGCTGCCGCAGAACGGTCACGAGCACCCCGAGCGTTGCTGCAAGGCAAATGACGACGGCAATCTGCAATATGCGGCTCGGAAGCCAGAACACCATCGTCCAACGCCAGCCGCCACATTCCGGAGCTGGGCATCGCTCCCGTGACGGTCCCCACTGCAAGCCGCAGGACAGCATCGCAGCGATCCCTGACCTTGTCGACCGCGTATTCGGCGAGTTCCTGTGGAACCTAACCCTTATGACTTCTGCGTCATCCGGCGCGTATCCTCGTTAGCCTCGCCGATCGATCTCGTTTCGACTGTCCCGCGGCGAGCCGCCGGATCAACGGCAACGGCGATGGCGGATCGCATTGTTCCAATCCGCCCGTCCGGCGACGAGACCGGCAAGCAGGAAGCCGCCATCATCGAGCTTGCGGGCGACGAGGCCCGGCCCCGTAGGCTCCGGCCACCAGGGGAAATCGCGGCCGAAGCGCTTCACGGAGAAGCGGGCCATGGGCCGGCTGCCGTCACGGCGCGGAACGGAGCGCACGATGCTGCCTGGGCTCGGCGAGACGATCTCGATGGGGCGTTCGCAATCGGCTCCTCGGGCGATGATCGTCTCGAAGCCGGGGCGTTCGGCAGGTTCGGTAGCCCAGCGGCCAAGAAAATAGGTCAGCTCGGCCTCGTCGGCTGCGGCCGGTTCTGCCCGAGGCCCATCGGGCAGGCCGAAGAACAGAAGCCCCGACGCGATGACGGCCGGCAGCAGTCGGCGCTGGACACCGGCCGTCCTCACGTCGCTTGCCCTTCGACGACCGGTTCATCGTCCAGCCGCAGGATACGGTCCATCCTTGCCGCGACGCTGTCGCGGTGGGTGATGGCGAGCACCGCCGCGCCGGCATGGCGTTGCAGGAGCGTGTCGAGCACGCGCCTTTCCGTCGCCGGGTCGAGCGCCGACGTGCTCTCGTCGAGGATCAACACATCGGGCGTGAAGAACATCGCCCGGGCCAGGCCGAGCCGCTGCTTCTGCCCGGCGGAAAGTTCCACCCCGTCCTGTCCCAGCCTGGTGTCGTAGCCATCAGGCAGGCCGGCGATGTCGTCGGCGAGGCCGGCGAGCGTCGCCGCCATCGCGATCTCCTCGCGCCCGGCATCGGGTTTCGGCAGGGCAATGTTCTCCGCGATGCTGCCGGTGAAGATATCGATCTCGTGCGGGACCACGACGATCCGGCGCCGCCATGTCCCCAGGGGCACTTCAGCCGAACTCCTGTCACCGAGCCTGATCTCGCCCTCGCCTTGCCGGGCGCGGATCAGCAGGTTGGCTAGGGTGCTCTTGCCGACGCCGCTGCGGCCCAGCAGCGCCAGCGTCTCGCCCGGCGCCAGCGTGAACGACAGGCGGTCGATCACCGGCTGTTCCTGCGGGCCGTAGGAAAAGGTGAGGCCGCAGATGGCGAGAGACTCGGCTGCTGCTTCTCCGGATGTCGACGCCCAATCCACCGCCTCATGCGGTGGCGTCGCGAGCCGGCGCAGGCAGGCGGTCGCCACGATCATCGCCTGAAGATCGTCGACGACCTTCAGCGCCGACAGTGCCGGGGCGGTCAGGGCGCCGCCGAGTGAGAGCAGCAGGACGAAGCCGCCGACGCTCGCCTGCCCCGACATCACGCTCCAGCCGGCCAGCAAGGTTACCGCGGCGATGATCGCACCGCCTGCAAAACGGCCGGCGGCGTCGAGCCTCGCCGACAGCCTGACAACGGAAAGATGGGACGCGCTGTCCTGGTCGAGCCGCTCGCGGAAACGCCGCTCGGCGAAGGCGTGAGCGCTGTTGCGGCGCAAGGTCTCGATATAGGCGACCGCCTCGATCAGATGTCCCCAATATCGGCTGCGGGCCTCGAACCAGCTTGCCTCTCGCCGGCGCAGGCTCGCAGCGGCAGCCAGATGAAGTCCGGCCAGCGCCGCAATAAGAGCGCCGGCGGCAAGGCCGATCCGCCAGTCGACCGCCAGCATGGCGCCGAGCAGAATGATGACGGTACCGACCCCCAGCGCGAACTCGGTCAGCCGATCGCCTGCCCCCTGGGCGAGGCGATCGACCTCCTCGAAAGCTCGCCCGAGCACGCCCTGATCGCGTGCAAGCCCACTATCGGCAGGCAGGCGCAGCATCGTCCCGAAGGCCGGCAGCAGCAATTCCCGGCGGAGCGCCAGCGTCGCCTGCGCGGCAAGCAGGCGACGGACATAGGCCAGACCGCCATCGACGGCGCCGAGGACGAAAATCAGGCTCGCGATCCCCGCTACCAGCCCGGCCTCGCGGCCGATGAAGCCCTCGTCGATCAGGCCGGCGACCAGCCAGGGCGGCAGGAAGGCGAGGATGCTGAGTGCCGCGGCCGCTGCCAGTGCCGGGAGCGTCCGCCGCCGCTGCCGCCAGAGCATGCCTCCGAGGAGGCGTCCCAGGCGGGGCTCGCCGGACGCCGGCAAGCCTCCGAGGAGGGCTGCGAGCCGGGCCGGGGCGGGCGGCGGCGTCATGGCGCCTCGAGCAGGTCCGCCATCGCCTCGGCCATCGGCGCCTTCGTGGTGAGCTCGACCCAGTACCATTGGCCGTTGGGGTTGAGTTCGAGGAAGACGTGGTCGCCTTCCGGCGTCACGATCAGGTCGAAGGCGCCGAAGCGCAGGCCGCAATGCCTGAGATAGGCGCGCAGCGCCGCGTCGACCTTGGGCTCGAGCGGCTCGATGCGGTGCGGCAGCTTGATCGTGTCGACCGCGCGCCAGTCCTGCTCGGCCCCCTCGACGCCCTGGCTGTCGATCCGGCAATTGAAAAGGCGGTCGCCGATGATGGTGACGCGCAGCTCGTGATCCTTTTCGATCGCTTCCTGCAGATAGGTCGGGCAGAGCGCGATCGAGGCCTTCAGATTGGCGAATTCGTCGGGTGCGACGCGGCGCGTATAGGCGACGTGATGGGCACCCTCGATATAATGGCTGCCCATCAGCATAGGCTTGCAGATGACGCCGTGCGGGCAGCCGGCGAAGAACGCTTCCGCCTCCTCGGGATCATTGGTGATGATCGAGCGCGGGACGCGCAGGCCGAGGCTCTGCGCCAGCCGGAGCTGCGGGAATTTGCGCTGGTGGCGACGGTTCTCGTCGGGATTGTTGATCCAGGGAACGCGCCCGTCCATCGGCAGAAAGCCCATGAACTCGCGCATCTCGTCCTTGATGTAGCCGATGACGCCCTCATCCTCGATTCCGGGCGGCGGCAGCGAAGGTTCCGGCTTGCGCATCCAGACCGAGCGCAGGCCGTGCGGGAACAGGCAGTTCCGCCCCCAGATGTCGGAGATGCGGATCGCGCCTTCGATGCCATCGCTCATCGTCACGCGGTACTCCTCGTGAAAATGATCGGTGTTGAGCCGGAAACAGGGCACGCCGCGTTGCTCCAGGATGGCGAGCACCGCATCGACATGCGGGTCCAGCTTCGTGGAGATCATCAGGACGGCAGGGCGGGCATTCGTGGCAGGCATCGGCGAGATTCAGCATTGTGGGAGGACAGGAAGCGGTGGCGAGCGAGCCGGTTCGCCAGATCGCCATGCACCCTGCCGGGCGCGGAGAGGCGATCTGTCTGCTTGTCGGGACAACGGCCGAAAGCCGGAGCCGGTCAGTTGCCGAGCACGTCCGAAGCCAGGTCGGAATCCGAGGTGCGGCCGGAGGTCGAGCTGACGTTCCGCGAAGTCGACGACTTGTGGAAGAGCACGGTGCCGCGCCAGGTCTGCGTCTCCGAATCGTAATAGCCGAGCTCGCCGTCCTCGTACTGCTCGAGGGCATAGGGTTTGGAGTTGGCGAGAACGAAGGGAAGCGGCGTCTTCGTCGGATGAGCTTGGATTTGCATGAGCGCTCCTTTGCGGCAGGCGCGATCGAGATCGAACGCGCACAGACTATGTCGCTGCTTTTCTCGGCGGCCATCCCCCCGTTCATGGGGCCTGCGACGGAAAAGCGGCAGGCTTCGAGCTGGCGAGCTGGTTTCTTCGCGCCGCGCCGTCCCTGCTTAGGCCGCCTAGTGGAGGACGAGGCGGACAAGGCTCGCGACGAGCAGCCAGAGCAGGAGAAGCAGACACAGCAGGCTCAACGCGAGCGACCCCCAGAACCAGATCGGTTCCTCCCGCCGCCGGATGGCGCCGGACAGCCGCGGCAGGATTCCGGTCCGGAGCGCGCCCGAGATTTCCTGCGCCAGCAGAATTGCGACGCAGGCCGAGCCGAAGATGCCGAGTACGGGGACGGTGAACGTGGGAAACTGTGCCAGCTCGGTCAGGCCGAAATAGAGCAGCAGGCCGAGGGCGCCGCAGAGCAGCGCCGTCCTCGCGATCTGGAACAGATGCTCCTTCACGGCCCCGGTCGCGAAGGGCAGGGGGCGCGGCCGGCCAGAAGTCGCTCGACCGGCGCACGGTCATCGGTCAGGAGCATCGCGCATTGCCCCATGGTCGCGCGCAGTCCCGTTTCGCCGTCGAGGCGACGCCAGCTCACATCGCGCGACGCGGGCGGCTCGCCGGCAGCCATGATGCTCACCGGCACCGTGATCCGCCCGGCGTCCGGAACGGAATCCGCACTTTTCCAGGCGACCACGACGACATTGGTCGTGCCCGCCGTCCCGGCTTCCTCCGCCCGCCAGATCTCGACCGCCGCATAGTCGAGAGCGAGCGTCTTCGCGAGGCTGCGCGCCAGCAGCAGCGTGTCGGCGCGATCGATCACGTTCGACAGGAAGACGCCGGTCTCGCGCAGCCGGGCATGGACCAGCGCGCCGAATTCCCGCGTCACGAGATGCGGCGGCGCCGTGCGCGTGCGATAGGCGTCCATCAGCACGACGTCGTAGCTCGGCCGGGCAGGCTGGCTCCGCAGGACGGCGCGGCCATCGCCGATCACCGTATGCAGGGCCGGGCCGGTCGCTGCCATCGCCGTCGCGGCCTCGGCTGCGACGACAGGATCGAGCTCCGCGACGAGCACCGAAACCGGCGGGCTTTGGTTGGCCCAGGCCCGCGGCAGGGTCGCGCCGCCGCCGCCGATGACCATCGCCTGCCGGTCGGCGGAGCGGGCGAAGGCCATGGCGGCGAGGCGGTCCGCCAGCGCGGCATAGCCGAGATGGAGGGCGCGCGGGTCGTCGAGATCGGAAGCGCTGTGCACGCCTTCGTCGAGGATCATGAAGCGCAGGCGCGTATCCTGCGACGAGGTCGTGTCGAGATAGCGCACGCAGGTATAGCGCGACTCGATCGCGCAGGCGCTGCTCCAGCCGAAGAATGCGATGCCGAGCCCGGGCGCGAGCAGGCCGATCGCGCGCAGCATGGCGGCGGCCGGGCGTCCCCGCCAGGGCAGCAGCGCCAGACCGACCGCCGCCCAGGTCGCGGCCGCGGCAAAGGTCAGCCCGGCCGCGCCGACCTGCTCGAGCAGCCAGAAGCCGGCTGCGACCGTCCCGGCAACACTGCCGGCGGCCGATGCGGCATAGATCGCCGCCACCTGCCTGGCCTGTCCGGGGAGGCGCAGCGCCAATTGCAGGCGCAGCGCCAGAGGCGTCACGAAGCCGGCGGCGATGCTGGGCGGCAGGCACAGGGCGGCGAGTCCGATGGTCGAGGCGATGCCGGCGCCGTCTTCCGTCGCCAGGGCATTCGCGACTGGTGCAGCCAGGGCCGGCAGCGCGATCGCGGCGCCGCTCGCGCCGAGGCAGGCCGTCGCCATCAGCCAGAGCAGACGTGCGGGGGGCGGCTGCGGCCCTCCGGCCCTGCCGCCGAGCACATGGCCCAGGGTGAGCCCGAGCAGCACGGCGATGATCGCTGCGGTCCAGGGCAGCAGCGATTGGCCGACATGCGGCGCGCCCAGACGCACGATCGCGAGCTCGACGGCCAGACAGGCCGCCGCGGAGAGGAAGACGGCCAGCGGCAGCAGCGCAACGATCATGCGGGGTGCCGCGTGTCGGCCCGAAATGCCGTGGCCATCAGGAGGGCGGCTGTCACGAGGCCGAGTGCGGCGATGGCGAGGCAGGTGCCGCGCGTGCCGAGCCAGTCGAGCCCGAGCCACAGCACCGCCACGGCGCCGGCTGCGCTGCCGGCGGCACCGGCCGCATTGGCGATGCCGACGAGCGCCCCGTGCCCGCCGCTGTGGCGGATGATCGCCAACATCACCAGCGGCGGTGCGATTCCGAACAGGAAGCCCGGGCCGAGCGTCGGCAGGGCGGCGAAGAGCGCAAGCCGCCAGCGCGCGACCGGATCGGACGCGACGAGCCAGCTATCGAGCACCGGCAGCAGCAGCGGTGTGGCCGCGACCATTGCCGCAGCCCCCGCGACGGCGGTTGCCGCTCGGCATAGCGAGCGCTGCGCTCCGCCGGCGGAGCAGCGGCCACCGACATGGTTCCCAAGCGCCCAGGACAGCAGGAAACCAGCGATGATCGCGGTCCAGCTGTCGGTCGACATGCCCGCATAAGGCGCGACCAGGCGCGCCGCCGCAGTTTCGAAAGCGAGTGCGCAGGATGCGATCAGCGCTTCCGCCAGAAGCAGGGCATGAATCATGGAATGCCGCAGGGGATGTCGAAGCGCGTCGTCATCCCCGCAGTTGCGTGCGGATCAATCCGTTGTGGTAGCCCCCATCTCGGGGGGATCAGATGCCGGCGCCACGGCGTGATCGATGCCGTCGCGTTCTACCTAACGCTGCTCGCCATGCGGCAGGGCAGTACAATGCGCACCGGCAGCCGAGCCTAAGGCCGGTCTCCGGTTGCGATCGCGCTCAGGAATTTCGCGATCGTCAGCGCCCCGAGATAGGAGGTGACGCCGGTCCCGACGTCGAGAGGCGGATTGACCTCGACGAAATCGAAGCCGACGACGGCGAAGCGGCGGGCGACCATGTCGAGAATGCCGGTAAGCTCGTCGAAGCGCATGCCATCCGGCTCGGCCGAGACGCAGCCCGGGACCAGTGCCATGTCGTAGGCGTCGACATCGATGCTGACATAGACGCTGGCGCCGTCGGGGATATGGGCGAGTGTTCCGGTGGCGCCGACCTCCCGCAGCTTCGGCATGGTGACGATGGTGCTGCCATTGGCGCGCGCGTCGCGCACATCGCTGGCGCGCGTCCTGAAGCTGCGAATGCCGATCTGGGTCAGGCTCTCGACATGCGGCAGAGCGTGCAGTTGCCGGAAGGCCTGCCCGTTGGTGTGCCGGAGATCCTCGGTGACCGCCCCGTAATCCATATGGGCATCGAGCTGCACGACATGGATCGGCCGGTCATAGCCCTGCAGGATCGGGAAGGTGATCGAGTGATCGCCGCCGATGATCACGGGCTTGCCGCCGCGCGCCAGCACCGTACGCACCGCCTGTGTCAGATTCTGAAAGGTGCGGGCCGGGTTGGTCGGCCAGATGTCGACGTCGCCGCAATCGACGAGGCGGCCCGAGGTGACGAGGTCGGGTGCCAGGACGCTGTCGCTGTCGATATCATAGAGCCCGCCGGTGCCGAAGCGGAGCGAATGCTCGCGGATGACGCGTGGCGCGAAGCGCGCGCCCGGTGCGAAAGGCGAGCCCTCGTCGAAGGGGACTCCGATCACGGCGAACTCGGCCGCGAGGGCCGCCATGTCCGCGCAGTAGTTTGCGCGCAGGAAAGTCGGCACGCCGACGAAGCCGCGGTTCAGGCGGTCTGCGGCACCACGCATCTCGGTCACGTCTTGCTCCATGGAAATGGCGAGCGGGTCGCGGCCAGCGCCAGACGCTGGCCGCAGGAACTCATTTGTCGAAATAGCCGGCGCGCACGGCCGCGCCGATCAGGTTGAGGAACAGCCTGCCGGCCGTGATCGCCGAGATCCGGTTGACGTCGCGCGACGGGGTGATCTCGACGATGTCCATGCCGACCACCCGGCCCTTGCCGACCAGCCCGTGGATCAGCTTGCGGGCCTGATGGAAGGTGACGCCGCCGGGCGCGGGCCCCTCGACGGCGGGCATGATCGAAGGATCGAGCCCATCGGCGTCGATCGTGATGTAGTAGCGGGCATTGTCGGGAATGCGCGCGAGGATCGCGTCCATGCCGACATCGTGCAACTCGTAGGCAGTGACGATGTTGGCGCCATAGGCCTGTGCCGCCTCGACATCGGCGCGCCTTGCGCTGCCCTGCGAACGGATGCCGATCTGGAAGATGTCCGTGACATGCGCCATTTCCGAGGCACGCCGGATCGGGCTGGACAATCCTTCTCGCACGCCCCCGACATCGTCGCGCCAGTCGATATGCGCGTCGATCTGGACAAGGACGAGCGGGCCTTCGCCGTCGAGGGCCTTGAGCACCGGGATCGGGATCGCATGGTCGCCGCCGATCACCAGCGGCATCGCGCCCGAGGCGACGATCTTGCGCATCGCCTCTTCGGCCCGCCGCGCATGCGAGGCCGGATCGTGCATCTCGCCGACCACGTCGCCACAATCGACCATGCGGATCGGCCTGTCGTCGAAGAGCGGCCCGCCAATGTCGAAATCATAGCGCTCGAGCGAGCGCGAGACCCGGTCCGAGGCCTGGCGTACCGCCGTCGGCCCGTTCGACTGGTCGTTGCTGACATTCCTGATCGTGTAGGGATGGCCGTAGGGAATGCCGAGGAAGGCGATGTCGGCCTTCAGATTGTCGAGGTCGAGGGCGAGCTCGGAGAACAGGAAGGTGGCGTGGCCATGCTCCGGCGCGCTGGTCAGGGTTTCGGTCATCTTGCCCTCGATGGTGGCTCGGAAGAGGGTCGCCGCGGCGACCTACTGGAAGTGCGAGAGGAACAGCCGCAGGCGTTCCGAACGCGGTCTGTCGATGAGTTCGTCCGGCGGTCCCATCTCGGCGATGCGGCCGGCGTCGAAGAAGACGATGCGGTCGGCGACCTTGCGCGCAAAGCCGAGTTCGTGGGTCACGACGACCATGGTCATGCCCTCCTCCGCGAGCTCCTTCATCAGGCGCAGCACGTCGCCGACGACCTCCGGATCGAGCGCCGACGTCGGCTCGTCGAACAGCATGAGTTCCGGCTTCATGGCGAGCGCGCGGGCGATCGCGACGCGCTGCTTCTCGCCGCCCGACAGGTCGGCGGGCATGCGCTCGGCCTTGGTCGCGAGGCCGAAGCGGGCCAGCAGCGCCCGCGCCTGCGCCTCCGCCTCGTTGCGATCGACGCCGCGCAGCCTGATCGGTGCGCGGGCGACGTTCTCGAGCGCGGAAAGATGCGGCCAGAGATGGAATTGCTGGAAGACGAGGCCGACGCGCGGGCGCATCCGGTCGAGCTGGCGGGCGGACTGCAGGCGCGTCCCGCCGGCTGCGGCGGGCTCGCGGCCGATATAGTCCCCGGCGATCCGCACCGTGCCTTCGTCCGGCCGCTCGAGATAGTTGATGCAGCGCAGGAAGGTGCTCTTGCCGCAGCCGCTCGGGCCGATGATGCAGACGATCTCGCCGGCTTCGACATCGAGATCGACGCCAGCGACCGCCGTCATCGCACCGAAGCTTTTGCGCAGGCCGCGCACGCTGAGCACGGGAGGCGCGGTCATGAGCGGGGCTCCGGCTCGAGCGAGAGATAGCGTGCCGCGAGGCGATGGCGCGAGGAGAAGCCGCGCCGCGCCTGGCCGCCCAGTCGCCGTTCCGAGGACCGGAAGCCCGCTGCCAGCAGCGCGGTCAGCCCCCAGTAGATGGTGGCCGTCGCCAGGAAGACCTCGAAGGGCGCGAAGGTCTGGCCCTGCACGATCAGTCCCTGATAGGTCAGTTCGGCGACGGAGAGCGTCGCCAGCACCGCGCTTTCCTTGACGAGCGAGATCGAGGTGTTGGTCGCCGCCGGAATGAAGAAGCGCAGCATCTGCGGGAAGATGATCTCGCGCAGAGCCCGCAGATAGGACATGCCGATGGCACGGGCCGATTCCATCTGGCCGCGCGGCACGGAGAGGATGGCGCCGCGGACGATCTCGGCGAAATAGGCACTGCCGAACAATGCGAGCGCGACGATGCCGGTCGTCGTCGGCTGCAGCCTGAGGCCGAAGAAGGGCAACCCGTAGAAGAACAGCGACAGCATCACGATGAATGGGATGTTGCGGAAGAGCTCGACATAGGCCACCGCCGGCCAGCTCATCACGCGGCGAGGCGAAAGCCGCAGCAGCGCGACCGGGAAGGCGATGAGCAATCCCGAGATGATGGCGGCAACCGAGATATAGACGGTCGCGACCGCACCCTGGGCGAACAGCCCGGCATTGTCGGTGATGATCGAGAGGTCGAGCGTCATCCTAACCCCTCCTTACCGCCAGCCGGCGCTCGAGCATGCCGCCGAACTGGCTGACCAGGACATTGAGCACGAGGATGATCGCCGCCGCGGCGAGCATGGTCTCGAACGGCCGGAACGTCGTCGCCGAGATCTGCTGGGCGGCACGGAACAGCTCGACCACGGTGATGACAGAGAGCAAGGCCGTGCCCTTGAGGATGATGGTCGCCTCGTTGACCAGCGGCGGCAGGATGCGCAGCAGCAGCTGTGGGATCACCACCTTGCCCCAGATGGCGCGGGCCTTGAGGCCGAGCGCGATCGCCGCTTCCACGGGGCCGGGGTCCATGTCGGCGAGGCCGCCGCGCATGATCTCGCTGATGAAGATCGTGCTGTTGAAGGCGATGGCGCAGATGCCCGCCGTCAGCGGATCGAGCTGCAGGCCGAGGGCCGGCAGCCCGTAATAGAACAGGAAGATCTGGATCAGAACCGGCGTGCCGCGAATGAAGCTGATCACGACGCCGATCACCAGGTTGAGCGGCGCGATCTTCAGCGAACGCAGGATGGTGAGCAGGATGCCACCGGCGAGGGCGAGAGCCATCGCGGCGGCCGCGATGGCGATGTTCGTCCCCGTTGCCCGCAACAGCGCGGGCAAGGCGGCGAGCGCGGCCTCGACACTGAAGTCCATTGCGGGAGCGCCTGCTCGTTCGCGCCTAGAGCGCGCCGGCCGGCAGGTAGCCGGTATCGGGCAGGTCCAGCTTGATGCCGAGCCATTTCTCCTGCAGCTCGCCCATCTTTCCGCTGGCGCGCAGCTCCCTGAAGACGCCGTTGACGAAGTCGCGGAGCTCGGCATCCTCCGGGCGGGTCGCCCAGGCGAGGTAGGTCTTGCGCTCGGTCGCCGGTCCGACGATCTCGAAGACCCCCGGCCGGTCGCGCATCAGCAGCAACATGAGCGGAAGATTGGCGATCGCGGCATCGACGACGCCGCTGCCCACGGCCAGGAAGGTGTCGGAGAAGGCGGGGAACAGCTTGAGCTCGGCAAAACCCTTGCCGCCCTCGGCCTTCAGCTTTTCATCCAGAGCCTTGGCCGTCGGCTCGACTGAGGAGGCGAGCTGCGTCGCGACCACCTTGCCGTTCAGATCGGCCAACGAGGAGATCGCCGCATTGCCCTTGCGCTTGAGCACATGCGCCTGGCTGATGCCGGTCGGCATGGTGAAGGCGTAGCGTTTGGCGCGCTCCTCGGTCAGCCCCAGCGAGGTTGCGACCAGATCGAATTTCTTGGCGATCAGGCCGGGCAGGATACCCTGGAATGGCAGGTCGAGCTGCTTCAGCTTGACGCCGAGCTTGCCGGTAACCTCCTCGAGCAGGTCACGGCCGAGGCCTACCAGCTTGCCGTCGCGCACGAATTCGAAGGGCGGGTACTGCCCTTCGGTGGCGACAACCAGCTCCCCGGCCTTCTTGATGCGTTCAAGGGTGGTCTCGGCGCTGGCGCTACGGCCGGAAACTCCGAGCAGGCCGGCCCCCAGGATACCGCGGTTCAATGCACGACGTGTCAAAAGCATGGACAGTTCCCCTTACCGCCAAGTGCCCGCCCGATCATTGTCATGCGGGCGTCTTCGTAGAGCGGAAGAAGGCTTAGGCGCTCGCCCGGAACCGGGCAATCGAAGCCGTGCCCAAGAAATGGACAGCGGCAAACCCGGCGCTGAAGCAGAGCTGATTAAACTGCCATATTACAATGGCTTATGAGCTGCCCTCCGTGAGGCAATGGCGGTCATTATGCGAGAAGCTCATAATTCAAGTGACCAGATCGGAATAAAAAGCACTATGCTGAGCCGATGGAACGGGCTTTTCTCAACCTTCACCTGCGCGAGCTCGCGATCTTCGCCGCAATCTGCGAGCGCGGCAGCCTGTCTCTCGCGGCTCGCGATGTCGGGATCACGCCGTCCGGCGTGTCGCACGCGCTGACCCAGCTCGAGCGCCATTTCGGCGCGCCGCTGCTGGATCGCTCCCGCCGGCCGACGATGCCGACCGTGCTCGGCAGCATCGTCAGGCGTCATGCGGAGCTGATGATCACGCAGGCCAAGGTGCTCGATGCCGACGTCCGCCTCGGCTTCGACGCGCTGTTGCCGAGCATCCGGATCGGTCTGATCGACTCGCTGGCGATCCATTTCCTGCCCCACTTCATCCGGGGTGCGAAGCAGCAGATCCGGGCGTTCTCGATCTCGACCGATTTCAACAATGGGTTGCGCGCGCGCCTGCTGGACCGCAGCCTCGACCTGCTGGTCGCAGCCGGCCGCTTCGACGATGCGGCTGGGCTCGAACGCCATGACGTGATGGATGAGCCGATCGTGCTGCTGGTGCCGAAGGGCGCGCCCGATCTGTCCGATCTTGCCGCCTTCAAGGCCTATGCGACGCAGAACACCTTCGTGCGCAACAGCCTGAGCAGTGCGCTCGGCCGGCTGATCGACCGCCATCTGAGGCGGATGAAGCTGGAGCCGGAGTTCGCCTTCGCCTTCGACAGCGTCGACTCGGTCGCGGCGATGGTCGCGGGCGGCTTCGGCTGGGCCTTGTTGCCGGCGACCTCGATCGCGCGCAGCATAAGCCATCTCTCGGCGATCGAGCTGCGCCGCTTTCCTGGCCCGGCCTTCAGCCGGCCGGTTTCGATCGTGGCCCGGGCTGGCGAGCTCGGCCCATTGCCCGCCAAGGTCGCCGATGTCGCGCGGGCGATCTTCCGCGATGTCTATCTGCCCATGTTCCGCGAGTTGATGCCCTGGGTGACGCAGGAGGTGAGGCTGCACCCGCCCACAGCAATCTGACGTCGCCAATCCTACCAAATGCGGGTCCGAAGCGCCCCTGGATTTGTCGATGTCTTCGCCTCGAAGCTCGAGGTTGGGAGGCCAGGATCGAGCCTGGCTATTTCAGCGACGAACTTGGACATGTCTGCAGTGCAGGATGCGGTTCTGGTCGGAGCCGGCGCTATCGGCGCCGGTTCGGCATGCATGGTGGTCGCCGCCGATCCGGGTCGAGAGCGCCGGATGTGACAAGTTCGATGTTGACGCACAGGACAAGGCGCGGGCGGAGAAATGCCGGCTCGACCGCGCCGCGCAAGCTACTTTTCGCTGACCGGCCCTATGACAGCGCGCCTTGGCGAAACGACAGCGTGCTCGCTTCGATCCGCAACGGGTTGCGACGCCATGAGCCGGTCCCCCAGGCGCTGCTCGCCTATCTTGCGATCAGCCGCCAGCGCCAGGCGTCCAGATGCGTCCAGAAGTCATCCGCGATCGGTTGAGGCGCAAAAAGCCAATTGCGGTCTTCCCCAGCTTCGGCGACGTCAACCGCCCGCCGGAGCCGCCAGGTCGCCTTTGAGGTAATGTGATAGGCGACATAGCCGCTGTCGCGCAGAAAATCGTTCATGAACGCGGCCGATTCGCCAGACGGCAGCACTTCGACGACGATCATGGGCCGCAGCCTCGCGATCGTCTTGGCCGCTCCGCGGATGACGTCGGGCTCTGTCGTCTCGGTATCGATTTTGAGCACGCCGATTTCAGCCGGCGCCAGATTATCGAGTGTGTCGCACTCGACATTGATCTCGCCCGAATGGGCTCGAAATTCGGGATTCAGGCTGTTGGACGCATCGGAGCGGGCAGACAGATAGAATTTTACGGCCCCCGACTTGGAGGAAAGGGCCACGCGCCTCAAATCGATCGGCAGGTAATGCCGCCGCGCAGCATCCTCCAGAGCATCAGCCAGTTCGGGCGTGGGCTCGAAAGATACGCAAGGGCGGCGCAAAGTTGCGGCAACAAGGAGCGAGAAGACGCCAACGTTCGCTCCGACATCGTAGAACGGCCCCTTGGTCACCTGCATTGCTGCGAGGCAAGTAGCGATCGCATGCGGCTCATGCGCTCCCAGCCCGTGCTTCTCGATGACGCGCGGGACATGGCAATGCGCTGGCGCAGTGAGGCTGATCGGCGGATAGGAGCCTGCGGCGAGAGTGACGGTCCGCATTTCCGGGACTTTAGTCGGTGCTGACGCAAATTCAGTGGCTGTCATCGAAACCCTCAGAAACGCATATCTCAATCATGCTGCAGGTTTGGCCGCGTCAAATTCGGCCAATGCAATTTTATACTCGTCACCATGTTAATCGCGACAGCACAGATTGACTACCCGTTCTCGGACGACCCGCAGTTACACGGGTAAAACCTCGATAGATGTCTCGCTTGCCCCTGTTGCCGGTCACCATTGTGTCACGGCGCGGCATAATAAGGCTTTGCCCACCCCAGTCAAACCTGTGACGTCGATCGGACGGGCAATGATCTGAGGCCCTGCTTCTCCTCAAGATTTGAGTAGAGGCCGTCGCAGTATCCACATCATGCTGGACCACAGGGCGTCGCGACGAGCCAGAGAAAATCAACGAGGATCTATCGCAAGGAGTCGCCGCGGGAGCGCCGGTTGCCGCGCAATCCGTTCTCGACCGGGCGCGTCAACCGGCATTCTCCTGCATGTTCATCCGGCTCCTTTGAGGGCTCTGAAGCTTCGCAACCTCAGCTTCCTCGGGCGGGACCGGATGGGCAGCCTATCGAAAGCTCACAACTGGAGCATCGCCCGAAAAGTGGAATCCACCTTCCGGGCCGATGCTTTCACAAAGAGACAGGTCGGCAATCCACCTCGGGCAGGGCGCTCGGCGCTCTAGCCCTGCGCAGTCCAACCGGAGATTGCCTTGGGCTCGAGGAATTCCTCGATTCCCCAGACGCCGCCCTCCCGCGCCCGCCCCGACGCCTTGACCCCGCCGAAAGGGGCGCCGGGCGCGCGCGGATTGCCATTCATCTCGACCATGCCTGACTTCAGGCGCGAAGCGACACGGTTGCGCTTCTCGCCATCGCTCGACTGGACATAGTTCGTCAGCCCATAGGGCGTGTCGTTGGCGATCTCGATCGCCTGCTCCTCGCCGTCGAAGGGGATGATCGACAATACGGGGCCGAAGATTTCCTCGCGGGCGATGGTCATCTGGTTGTTGACGTCGGCGAACACGGTCGGGCGGACGAAATAGCCCCTGTTCTGCCCATCCGGTCGGCCGACGCCGCCCGTGACCAGCCGGGCGCCCTCGTCGATGCCCTTCTGGATCAGGTCCTGGACCTTGCGGAACTGGGCCTCCGAGGAGAGCGGGCCGATATGCTTGCCCGGCTTGTGCGAAGAGTCGACCGCGACGCCTTCGGCAACCGTCTTGGCCTCCTCGACGACGCGATCATAGATCGAGCGCTCGACCAGCATGCGGGTGGGCGCATTGCAGCTCTGCCCGGTATTGTTGAAGCAGTGCAGCACGCCGCGCTTGACCGCGCTCGGATCGGCATCGGCGAAGACGATGTTGGCGCCCTTGCCGCCGAGCTCGAGCACAACGCGCTTCAGGCTTTCGGCCGCGACCATGGAGATCGCGACGCCGGCCCGGGTCGAGCCGGTGAAGCTGATCATCTCGATATCGGGATGCGACGACAAATGCGTGCCGACGCCGGCGCCATCGCCATTGACGAGGTTGAACACGCCCTTGGGGAAGCCGGCCTCGTCGATGTACTCGGCGAACAGCATCGAGGAGAGCGGGGCGACCTCGGAGGGCTTGAGCACCATGGTGCAGCCGGCCAGCAAAGCGGGCACGACCTTCAGCGTCACCTGATTCATCGGCCAGTTCCACGGCGTGATCAGGCCGACGACGCCGATCGCGTCCATCTGGATCCGATCATTCGGCGCGTGCGGGCCGAGCGGCCGCAAGAACTGGAAATCCTTGAAGGCCGTGATGAAATTGGCGATGTGGTAGGCGCCGGCGCCGACCTGGCTGGCGAGCGCCATGTCGATCGGAGCCCCCATCTCCTGGCTGATCGCCTTGGCCATCTCCGGAGTCCGGCGCTTGTAGATCTCCAGCAGGCGCTCGACATATTCCAGCCGCGAAGCCGGCTCGGTCCTCGACCAGGCCGGAAAGGCCCGCTTCGCCGCAGCGACCGCAGCATTCGCATCCGCCTCGTCGCCGAGCAGGATCACGGCGCAAGCCTCCTCGGTCGAGGGGTCGATCACCGCAAGCTCTTGCCCGCCAGATGGCGTGACCCATTCACCGTCAATGTAGAAGCGCTTCTTCTCGAGCATGCCGTTCCTCCGGGAGTTCGATCGTTCTCACTCCCCAGACTATCAGCTCGATCGGCAAGCGGGCCTGCAGCTTCCGACCCCGGCGCATGAGCCGGGCGCATCGCTGGTCTCGATTCAGTTCTCGGCTTGATCGAGCGCCCTTCTTCTGCGGACAGGATGCTACGCTTAGCTTCGACCCGCCTCGACCTGGCGCATGGCCTCGACCAGGGACTGAACTGTCGCGGGACGGGCCAGATGCTTCATGTGCGGCGCCGCCAAGGTCGGGCCGGCAATGGTGCGGTAGTCGTCGTCGCCGGGGTTCTCGATGCCGAGATCCTTGAGACTGACGGGCAGGCCGCAATCACGCGCGAAACCGGCGACGTCTTCGCAGAACTCCGCGCCACGGCCCTCATAGACGATCTGCAACATGGTGCCGTAGGCGACGAGTTCGCCATGCAAGGCGCCGGCGAGCGCCGGATGGGCCGTCAGCCCACGCGTCAGCGAATGGGCGAGCGACAGGCCACCGGATTCAAAGCCCAGGCCGGACATCAGGACGCAGGCCTCGACCACGTCCTCCAGGGCCGCGTCCGGCACCTGGCGATCGACGGCCGCAAGGGCCGCCTCGCCATGGCGCCTTATCGTGGCGTAGCAGGCATCGGCGAGCGCGAGCGCCGCGCGCGGCGGGGTGGCGCCGTAGAAGTTCCGGCCCTGCGCCGCGAAACAGGCATTGGCCTCGAAGGTCTTCGAGAGTGCATCACCGATCCCGGCTGCGAGCAGGCGGCGCGGCGCGCGCGCGATGATCGCGGTATCGACGACGACGATGTCGGGATTGGACGGCAGGAATTGGACTTCGGCGATGGCGTGCTTTTCGTCATAGATGACGATCAATCGGCTCGTCGGGGCGTCGTTCGAGGCCACCGTCGGCACGACAGCGAGGGGCACGCCAAGGCGCCGCGCCACGCCCTTGCCGGTGTCGATCGCCTTGCCGCCGCCCATGGCGACAATCACATCGGCACCCGCGTGGCGTGCGGCATCCGCCTGCCGCTCGATTTCGGCATGGGTGATCTCGCCGCCGAAGACGAGCGCCGGCGCGCCCGGCAGAGGCGAGCCCTCGCGCTCGAGCGCGATCGGGTCCGCGAGGAGAACTGGCCGTTGCCCGAGCGGGCCGACATGCTCGCCAAGAGAGGCGGCCACGCCGGGGCCCTGGATGTAGCGGCGCGGCGCGCCGAGGATGCGTAAGCTCATCTTCGCCTCGGTTCGGGTTAGCCCTTGGTCGCGCCGGCCGCCAGGCCCTGGATGAAGTAGCGCGAGAGCAGGGTGAACATCAGGAACAGGGGAAGCGCGA
This sequence comes from Allobosea sp. NPDC055594, assembly GCF_053618995.1. Lineage (NCBI taxonomy): Bacteria > Pseudomonadati > Pseudomonadota > Alphaproteobacteria > Hyphomicrobiales > Alloboseaceae > Allobosea > Allobosea sp. NPDC055594. Next base: position 53,706 of record NZ_JBSHIO010000009.1, on the reverse strand, counting down.
TCAAGGTCGCGCCGGCCATCACCTCGCCCCAGCGCAACTCGAACGAGCCGACCATCGAGGCCAGACCGACAGGCAGCGTCTTCTGCGTATCCGACGAGATCATCACCAGCGCATAGGTGTAGTCGGTCCAGGAGAGCAGGAAGGCGAAGATCGCGACGGTGACGATGCCCGGCAGCGAGAGCGGCAGCACGACCCGCACGAAGCTGCCGAGCCTCGTGCAGCCATCGACCATGGCCGCCTCCTCGAGCTCGAAGGGCATGGATTTGAAGAAGCCCCAGAGCAGCCAGACGCCGAGCGGCAAGGTCAGCGTGCAATGCGCAATGACCAGAGCGAAAAGGCTGTCGGCGATGCCGAGCGAGACGAAGATGCCGTAGAGCGGGATCGCGAGCAGCATCGGCGGGAACATGTAGGCGTAGAGCATCGAGCCGACGATCATCAGCTTGAAGGGCACGCGGAAGCGCGTCACCGCATAGGCGATGATGATCGAGGCGACGAGCGTGATCGCCACCACGGCGAGTGCGACGACGATCGAATTGCGGAATTGCTGCGGATAGTCCGTGACCTCCAGCAGCTGCTGGTAGCTCTCAAGGGAGAACGAGCTCGGCAGCAGGGTCGGCCGGGTGAACAGCTCCTGCTGCGAGCGCAGGCTGGAGACGATCATCCAGTAGATCGGGAAGAACGACCAGGCGGAAATGGCGAAGGCCGCGAAGCCGATACCGATCCGGGCAGAGGCGGAGCGACGCATCAGCGCTTCTCCTCGAGCGGGAAGAGCCTGAGATAGATCGTGACGACGATCGACAGCATCAGGAAGGAGAGCGTCGCCACGGCGGCGCCGCCGCCGACGTCGAACAGCGAGAAGGCGCGCTTATAGGCCATGATCGGCAGATGCTCGGTGGCGCCGAGGGGACCGCCCTTGGTGAGCAGCCAGATGATGTCGAACTTGTTGAACATCCAGATCCCACGCAGCAGGACCACGACGGTCAGGACCGGTTTGAGCTGCGGCAGCGTGACATGCCAGAACAGCGCGACCGGCCCGGCTCCGTCGACACGCGCCGCTTCGTACAATGCCGGCGGGATCGTCTGCAGCCCGGCGAGCACGCAGATCGTGACGAAGGGCGTCCAGAGCCAGACGGAGGCGAGGACCACCGACATGCGGGCGGTCCAGGGCTGCTCGAACCAGGGAATGGTGCCGAAACCGAGATCGCGCATCAACACCGTGACGAGCCCGACCGAGCCATCCGACAGCCACTGGAAGGTCAGTGCCACGACGACGGTCGGCAGGAGATAGGGCAATGTCGCCAGTCCGCGCACGAGCCGCTGCGCCGGGAAGGTCTGGTTCAGCACGAGCGCGAAGGCGATGCCGAGCACGACCTGCAGCCCGATCGAGGTCAGCGCATAGAACAGCCCGTTGCCCATAGCCCGCCAGAACTCCGGGTCGACGACGACGCGCCCGTAATTGGCGAGGCCGACGAAGCGGGGCTCGGCGATGAAGGATGAGGCCTGGTGCAGGGACAGCCAGAGCGCGTCGAGCACGGGGCCGCCGACGAACAGCGCCGTCAGCGCGAGCCCGCTCCAGAAGACGGTCCAGATCACCCAGTCATAGCGTGAAGGCATGGGCGGTGGCAGGCCCCGAAGGGCCCGCCCTCCTTTGCGTTGTGGTGCGCGGCTCAGCCGGCGATGACGCGGTTCATCTTCTCGACGGCCTGCGAGACGCAGTCCTGCGAGGACAGGTTCTTCAGCACCTTGTTCTGGAGCATCTCCGGGAACACCCAGGATTCGAAGATCTTGGCAGGACGCAGATCCGGCGCCGGTCCCTCGGTGTCGACCGAACGGATGACGATGTTGGGGTCATCGAGGAAGCCCTGCATCGTCTTCACGGCACCGGCATGCTTCTCGATCAACGGATGCGCCCGCCAGCGGGCATCGTCGTAGATGTCGAGGCGCGGCGGCTGGAAATGCAGCGGCGCCGAGTGCAGGAAGTTGATGTAATGCGCGTCCGAGAACCATTCGAGGAAGCGCACCGCCTCCTCGGCCATCGGCGTCTTGCCGACGACCCAGCCGTCATAGCCATGGTTGACCGCTGCCTGTTTGCCGGCGCTGTCGGGGTACGGCATCATGCCGTACTTGTCCGCGAGCTGGGGCGCGCGCTGTTCGAGGATTTCGATCAGGCGCCCGGCATAGGGTGCGTGCGCTGCCTGTCCCGAGGAATACGCGGCGGTGATGGTGCCGAAGCCGGCCTGCGTCATGCCGGGCGGCATCGTCTTGTACATCTCGCCGAAGAAATCGAGATAGGCGGCCGCGCGCTTGCGGTTCTCCTCGCTGGCGAAGGTATTCGTCCATTTGTCGTCGAACAGCGAGATGCCGTCGGCCCACATATAGGCCAGGCTCATCCAGTTGGTCGCGTCGTTGTTGCCGATCGGCGTCGCCATGCCGAAGCGCTGGCTGCCGCCCTCGGTGCCGGAGGTCTTGCGGCAATTCTCGAGCAGCTGCGCCCAGGTCTTGGGCGGTTCGAGCTTGGCGGAGTCGTAGAGGTCCTTGCGGTAGAACAGCCAGCACAGATTGTAGTCGTACATGTACCAGTAGTGCTGACCGTTCACCGGGAACAGGATCCGTTTGCCCCATTTGTGTCGGTTCACGAGCTCGGTGATCGGGGTGAGCTGGCCTTCATTGGCCAGCGTCAGTACGTGGGCGACGAAGATCAGCGTCGAGATGTCATAGGGCCGGCCGCCTTTGATGGCGGCGACGGTGCGGGTGTAGGCGTCGCCGGAGGGCACGGTGTCGATCGTGACCTTGATCCGGCGCTCCTTCTCGTACTGCGCGGCTGCGACGCGCAGGGCGCGCACCGAGTCGACGGCGGGCTCGCCGTTGAGAAAGCGCAGCTCATGCACCTGCGAGTGCACGGCCGGCATGTAGATCGTGGCTGCGGCAGCCCCGGCGCCCGCAGTCAGCAGCGAGCGGCGGGAGAGCCCGCCGGTCTTCCTGGTCGTCATCGCGTCTCCTCCTCGTTTCGTTGTCGGTTGAACCGGTCTTGCGCCGGTTTCAGCTCCGCAGGGTCTTTCCTTCCTTGTCGAACAGGTGCAGTCGGCGCGGCGGTGCCGAAAAGCGCAGCGTATCGCCCTCGGCGACGGCGTCGTCGCGATCGATCAGGACGCGCAGCGCCACACCGGCATCGAGCGTCAGCACGCTTTCGTCGCCCATGCGCTCGATGTGGATGACTTGGGCGGCGAAGCCCGCGGGATCGCGCTCGAGATGCTCCGGCCTGATGCCGAGCGTGACCTTGCCGGCACCGGCCACCGCCGGATCGAGCGGCAATGTGAAGTCTCCGGCCGCGAAGACGGGACGCCCCTCGCGCTGCTCGATCGCACCTTCGACGAAGTTCATCTCGGGCGAGCCGATGAAGCCGGCGACAAAGCGGTTGGCGGGACGGTCATAGACCTCGAGCGGGCGGCCGACCTGCTGCACGACACCGTCGCGCATCACGCAGATCCGGTCGCCGAGCGTCATCGCCTCGACCTGATCGTGGGTGACATAGATCATCGCTGTGCCGACGGCCCGGTGCAGGCGGGCGATCTCGTCGCGCATATGGACGCGCATCTTGGCGTCGAGGTTGGAGAGTGGCTCGTCGAACAGGAAGACGTCGGGCTCGCGCACCAGCGCCCGGCCGAGGGCGACGCGCTGCATCTGGCCGCCGGAGAGCTGGCGCGGCTTGCGCGCCAGCAGATTCTCGATCTTCAGCATCTGCGCGGCGCGGGTGACGCGCTGTTCGATTTCGGCCTTGCCGGTACCGCGCATCTTCAGGCCGAAGGCGAGGTTCTCGCGTACGCTCTTGTGCGGGTAGAGCGCATAGTTCTGGAAGACCATGGCGATGTTCCGTTCGCGTGGCTCCAGCCGCGTCACGTCGCGCCCCCCGATGCGGATGGTGCCGCCGGTGCTCTCCTCGAGCCCCGCGATCATGCGCAGCGTCGTCGACTTGCCGCAGCCCGAGGGGCCGACGAGCACCATGAACTCGCCCTCGTCGATCGACAGGTCGACCGCATCGACGACCGCCATGCTGCCGAACGACTTGCTGACGCCTTGGAGCGTGACGGAGGCCATGATCAGCTCGCTCCGTACTGGGCGCGGATGCGGTGATTGAGCGGGGCGAGCGCCGCCTGGATGTCCCGGTAGAGCGCAAATCCGTGCTCATAGAGCTCGACCCGGCTCGGATCGGGCTCGTGGGTGGCGACGACGCGGATCGCCTGTTCGGCGGCTGTCGCACTGGAATAGGCCCCGATCCCGACGCCTGCCAGCAGCGCCGCGCCGAAGCTGGCATCGGCGACGGCCGGCAACTCCACTTTGACGGCCAGCACATCGGCGAGGATCTGGCGCCAGAGCGGGCTGCGTGCCCCGCCGCCGGTCAGGCGCGCGGTCTCGAAGCCGAGCCCGTTCGCGCGCAGCACTTCGAGGCAGTCGCGCAGCGAGTAGGAAATACCTTCGTAGAGCGCGCGCACGAAATGCCCCGGCCCATGGTTGAAGCCGATGCCGACGAAATCGGCGCGCAACATCGGGTCCCAATAGGGGCTGCGTTCGCCGTTCAGATAGGGATGGAAGAACAACCCTTCGCTGCCGGCGCCGACGCTGTTGGCGGCACGCTCCATCGCATCGAACGCAGCCTGCCCGTCTTCGCCTTCGCGACGGAAGAAGGTGTCGCGCAGCCATTTGTGAGCGGAGGCGCAGGAGTTCGTCGCGGTGATGACATACCAGTGGTCGGGTATGACATGCGGATAGTTGATCAGCTCCTTGTGCGGCACGGCGTGCGGGGATAGCACGCTGACCGTCGCGGCCGTGGCAAGCTTGGCCACGCCGAGGCCCGGGCGCATCATTCCGGCGCCGTAAGTCTCGACCGCCGTATCTGAAGTGCCGCAGATCACGGGCGTGCCAGCGAGGAGCCCCGTCTGGCGCGCGGCTTCCGCGGTCACGCTGCCGCAGCGGCTGGTCGCGGCGACGATTGGTGGCAGGGTTGCCATGTTCCAGCCGATCAGGTCGCAGAGCTCCCGCGACCACTGCAGCGTGCGCGCATCGGCCATCAGGGCGCCGACGGCGTCGATCGTGTCGGTCTCGAAGCCGCCGGTGAAGCGGCTGCGCAGCCAGTCCTTGGCGAGATAGAGCCGGTGCACGCGCTGGAAGGCTTCCGGCTCATGCTCCTTCAGCCAGAGCATCTGCGGCAGCGTCCAGGTCGGGTTCGCCCGGTTGAAACCGAGCTCCAGGATGCGGTCGTCGGCGCGCTCGCGCAGGGCCCGGGTCTGCGGGCCCGAGCGCTGGTCGTTCCAGAGGATCGCCGGGCGGATGATGCGCCCATCGCGATCTTCGAGCACCTGCGTATGGGCTCCGGCCGAGAAGGAGAGCGCAGCGATGCTGGCCGGGCTGCGGCCGGTCTTCGCCAGTGCGGCCGGCACAGCCGCACAGACCGCGCGCCACCACTCGGCCGGCTCCTGCTCGCTCCAGCCCGGTTGCGGGGCAAGCGTCGAGACCGGGTGGCTGGCCTCTCCCTCGAGCGACCCGTCCAGGCGGATGAGGCTCGCCTTCAGCGAGCCGGCACCGAGGTCGATGCCGAGCAACAGCGTATCGGCCGCGCTCATGTCAGGCTCCACCGCATCAGGGGCATCCCTCAGCCATGGCCGACGGCAACGGCGCCGGGCGCCGGACGCAGGCCGAGCTTGCCGGGGTTGAGGCGGTTGTCCGGGTCGAGCGCGTCCTTGATCGCCTGGAGCACGTCGAGGCCGGCTCCCAGTTCATCGCGCATCCAGGGATTGCGGAAGACGCCGGCGCCGTGATGGTGCGCGATGCTGCCGCCGCAGGCGAGCGTGACCGACTGGATTGCGTCCCAGAGCTTGCCATGCAGGACGAGCCCTTCGGCGTCGGGCATCGGTGGCAGGCGGATGGTCATGTACTGGCAGGCACCCTCGGCATAGACATGGGACCAGTGCGCGCCGAAATGCATGTCGGCCCGGACGGCGAGCGCGGCAGCGCGGGCCTTCTCGTAGAGGTCGGACAGGGTACTCCACGGACAGCACACCTCGATCGTGTCCATGAAATAGCCGGCGGCCTGCCATTTGGCCGAGTAGGATTCGTAGCGGACCTCGCGCCAGTGCCGCAGGGGGGCGTCATCGGCGACGCTACCGCCTTCCTCTTCGGCGATGGCGAGCGCATCGCGCTCTTCGGCCTGCGCGGTGTTCCTGCTGCCGCTGAAGACGAGTATCGCGAGGATCGGCTTCTCGCTGAACAGGGCGATGCCCTTGGTGCGATCGCGGCTTTCGATCTCGTCATAGATGCGCACGACCTGTGGGCGCAGTTCCGCCTGCATGACCCTTCGCGCCATGCTCAGGGCTGCCTCGACCGTCGGGAAGGCGAGCACGACACCCTGCTCGACCTCGGGCTTGCGGAAAATCCGCAGCGTCAGCTCGGTGATCACGCCGAGCGTGCCTTCCGAGCCGACGAAGAGGTCGATGAGGGACGGGCCGACCGAGCGGCGTGCGACCGGGCGCACTGCGAGCTTGCGCCCGTCGGGCAGCACGGCCTTGAGGCCGACGACGATGTCCTCGATCTTGCCATAGCGGGAGCTGGCCTGGCCGCCGCCGCGGCAGGCGGCCCAGCCGCCGACGGTCGAGATCTTGATCGACTGGGGCAGGTGCCCGCTGGTCCATCCCGCTGCATTGAGCGCGGTTTCGAAGTCCCAGCCGTTCATGCCGGCCTGGACGGTGGCGAGGCCGTTGACCTCGTCGATCGAGACGAGCTTGTCGAGGCGCGTCAGGTCGAGCATCACCTCGCCGCCGAGCGGGATCGTGCCGCCGAGCACGCCCGAGCCCAGGCCGAAGGGAATGACCCGGAAACCTTCGGCCGCGGAGGCTTCGAGCAATGCGGCGACTTCATCTTCGCTGGCGGGGCGCGCGACGGCGACAGGCGTGGTTCCCGGCAGGCTGCCGGACCGGTGCTTGAAGATGCCGAAAGGAAGCCGGTCGCGCGCATACTGGCGCAGGGTTGCTTCGTCGATCAGGAGATTCTGCGCGCCGACGATGTCGGCGATACGGGACAGCGGCTTCGCGGCCCCCTGCGATGCTGGCACGGAACTCATGCGGACGGGCTCCGCGGGGTGAGAGCGGCACACAGCATCGAAAAACCCTCCCAATCGATCTGAACAATCGTTTGCGCAAGTAGAATGTCGAATTTACGCGCTGTCAAGTGGGGGAGGGGCGGTGGATTTGCGGATGGAGAGACCGCTGGGCGGCAGAAGGCGTACGGCCTCGGGCGTCCCGCCCTCGATGAGGTCGATCAGGAGTTCGGCGGCCGATGCGCCCATCGCCTCCAATGGGGTCCGGACGGTCGTGAGCGCGGGGTAGACCATGGCCGCGATCGGGGCGTCGTGGATTGCGATCACCGAGATTTGCCGCGGTACGCTGATCCCCGCTTCATGCAATGCCGCGATCGCTCCCGTCGCCGAAACGAGGGTGGCCGCCAGCACCGCGGTTGGCAGGGGCGCGCATCGGGTGAGAAGGCGACGCATGGCCTCCGCGCCGCCTTCGACGCTGTAGCCGGCCGGCTCGACGAGCGAGGGATCGGCCGGCAAGCCTGCCGCCTGCAGAGCCCCGTAATAGCCCGCCAACCTGGCCTGGCCGTTGAAGCCCTCGAGGCGTCCGGCGATATGCGCGACGCGCCGATGCCCGAGGGCGAGCAGGTGCTCGACGCCGATGCGTGCTGCGCTCTCGGTATCGAGCGCGACCGATGGTGAGGTGCCGACGCTCCGGTTCATCAGCACGAACGGAATTTGTGCGGCTTTGAGATCTTCGATCAGGTTGCGGTCGTCGTCGAGGCTGGCTGCAAGCAGACCGTCGACGCGATGGGCTCCGGCAAGACGTTCATAGGTGCCGGCATCGATGTGGTCGGGGTCGCGATGGGCGATCAGGATCGAATATCCTCGCCGCGCGGCAGCGGCCTCGGCTCCCCGGATCGCGAGTGAGAACACCGGGTTGTCGAACTGCGGCACGACCAGGCCGAGCGTGAATGTCCGTGCGGTCCGCAGAGCCCTTGCCAGTGCATTCGGCTGATATTGCAAGGTCTTGGCCGCTTCCAGGATTCTGGCGCGCGCTTCTTCGGAGATGCGCTGTCCGGGTTTGCCGCCTAGGATGCGCGATGCCGTCGAGACGTCGACGCCTGCCAGCTTGGCGACATCCTTGAGACTCACCCGATGATCGCGCGACACTCTGCGTCTCCCAATAGGCGCGCCACCTATCCCCGTTATGAAGGCTGCAAGAGCAAGATGCCGAGAGGCGCGCTGTCGCGGTTTAGCACGTCACCGGGAGCCGGTTCGGGAATTCTTGGCAGACGGACAGGTTTCCGGGGCGCCGGTCGGCCATATCCCGGGCGAATGCAGGGGGGCCGAAAAACCAAGACGGGAGCAGCTCGAAATCCGCACCGAGTTTGGCCAGCTTCAACGAGCTGCAAGGTGCAGCCTTCGGCGCGGTGATGACTACGCTGTAGATGAGCGAGGGCGATTTGCGCTTTCGTGGGGTCCTGTATTTCCGAAGAATAAGTTCGCCTATAGCTAAATCGGCCAAAATATATTTGGCTATCGAGCGGTTGAAATAATATTATAATAGTATATATGTTATATATGCTCAAAAAAATTCAGAAATTGAAAGTGGATTCGATCCCGAAGACACATGTCGTTACCCGGAGCGGCTTCGCGGCGACCTGACGCTGCCGCCATCGCCCTCCGGGCCCCCGACCGAGAGCAGATCGAGGGTTTTCGCGCCGCCTTGCCGGCGCGCAGGGGAGTTGGATCGATGACTATTCGTTTCAGGCTGGTCTGCGCACGCTGCACTCGCAGTGTCCCGCGGACCGCGATGCGTTGCCCGTGGTGTTCAAGTCGCCTCGAGCAGGGCGGCTTTGCCGAGGCGCGCCCCTCCGGCGAAACCGGTGGCTTGCGACCGTCCGCCGCGGCGTCGGGCAGAGGGCGGCCAGAACGCTCATGAGTCGGCACGAGATCGTTCGTCACCGCTTGTTCTGGCCTGCTGCGGCCATGTTGACGAGCATCGGCATCTACCTCGCGCATCAGTCGATCCTGGACGCGACCAGGCCCGATATCGAAGCTCATGCCATCCGGATGCTTTCGGGTGCGCTGAGCTATTTCACGGCAGCCTGGCTCGGTGGCCGCCTGATCGGTATCGCACTGGAGCGCGTCGGCCCGAACCGTCGGCGCGTGCCCAGGCTGCTGCAGGAGCTCGTCTCGGTCGCGCTGTTCATCGCTGCGGCCATCGCAACCATCATCCTGGTCTTCGGGCAGTCGGTCAGCGGCGCCCTTGCCGGCTCGGGGCTCGTTCTGGCGATCCTCGGCTTCGCCGTTCGCAACGCGCTCGCCGATGTGCTCTCCGGAATTGCGCTGGGATTGGAGGCTCCCTACCGCATCGGCGACTGGGTCGAGATCGACAGCACGGTCCGTGGCCGGATCGTCGAGATTGGATGGCGCACGACCCGGCTTCTGACGCGCGACGACACTTACACGATCCTGCCCAACAGCCAGATCGCACGCCAGCGGCTCACGAACTACAGCGCGCCGCGGCGGCGCTACCGGACCAAGATCCAGATTCTGCTCGGTCACGATGTGCCGGTCGCGGTGGCCAAGGGGCTGCTGGCGCAAGCCTCGGCCGAGCCGACGATCATTCTGGCGAAGCCTGCTCCGGACGTAAGGGTCATATCCTATGAGCGCGACGGCATCCGCTATGCCGTTCGCTTCTGGGTCCCAAGCTTCGCGGAGGAGATCGATTGTCGTGACGCTGTGTTCTCGGCAATCGACGTCGCGATCAGGGCGCGAGGCCTCCGGCCGCCGGGCAGCAGGCCTTGTCTGGCGAAGGACCCTGCGGCGCATGCGGTGGCCGAGGGCTGATTTGCACCATCGGGCGGGACGGTGCCGGGCGATAGCAGGCGCCGTGTCGCCGCAGAGATCTTTGCGCGATGGATGAAATGGCGGCGATCGCAAATCGTCACGGGGCTCGACGACGCGGCCCTGATTGATGCCGCGCTCCGCAAGGTCGGCTCAGGATGTTTGACGTGTACAAAGCATGGCTGTATACAGCTTCACAGCTATAAGCCAATCATAAGCTCGAGGGGATCTAGATGGCTTTTCCGGTGCTCCGCGCGACTCTGGCCGCTGCAACGCTGTTCGTTCTCGCACCGGCGGCCCAGGCCGGGCCGGTGCTCGACAAGATCAAGCAGGACGGCAAGATCATCTGCTTGGTGAACCCGAACTCGCCGGGCTTCTCCGTCCCCGACAGCCAGGGCACGTTCCGCGGCTTCAATGTCGAGTTCTGCCGCATGGCCTCCGCCGCGATCTTCGGCGACGCCGCCAAGGCCGAGCTGCGCGGCATCGGCTTTTCCGACAGCCTGAAGGCGATCATCAGCGGCAGCGCCCATATCGCCTCGCGCGGCATCACCGCGACCGGCACCCGCGATGCCGATCCCGGCGTGTCCTTCGTCACGACCACCTTCTTTGACGGCCAGGGCTTCATGGTGCCCAAGAGCCTGGGCATGACCAAGCTCGCGGACCTTTCGGGGGCGACCGTCTGTGCCGAGGAAGGCTCGACCACGCTGCTCTACCTCGCCGACTGGTTCGGCGCCGCCAAGCTGCCCTACAAGGTCGAGAACATCGCCGACAAGACGGCGCGCCTGCAGGCCTTCTTTTCCGGCAAATGCGATGCGGTCGCGAGCTCGATCTCGGCATTGGCTGCCGACCGACTGCTTGCGCCGAAGCCGGACGATTATGTGATCGTCCCGCAGCGCTCCGCCACCGAGCCGCTCGCCCTCGTCTCGCGGCCCGATACGGAGCTCGAGAAGACCCTGTTCTGGGGCGTCCAGGTGATGATCGCCGCCGAGGAATTCGGCGTCACCTCGGCCAATATCGACGCCAAGATGGCGACGCTCAAGGACCTGCCCATCGATGAGCAGCGCCTGATCTCGCCGACCGGCCCGACTGCCGACATGGCCAAGAAGCTCGGGCTGCATCCGGAGTGGAGCTCGCGCCTGATCAAGCAGGTCGGCAATTACGGCGAGGTCTTCGAGAAGCACATCGGCAAGGGTTCGCCGCTCGCCATGGATCGCGCCGCCTCGCTCAATCGGCTGACCAGGGATGGCGGCCTGATGTTCAGCTTCCCGATCCGCTAGGGCCGATCGGACGCTCGACAGCCGGGGGGCTGCTCCGCTCTAATGGGTGCAAAGGCGCACGCGACCGGAAGGCCGCGTGCGCCGCGCCATAGAGAGGAAGGCATGGACGACGATATCGCGTGGATCTCCCCGCGCGGATTCAGCGGCGCCGTCGGCATGCTGCCCTTTCCAGGGCTCGTCATCCTGCGTCGCGGCGAACGAAGCATCGACGATGATCGCCAGGAGCGCGTCCTCGACAGGCTGGCCGAAAAGGGCGTGACGCTGCTGGTCAGCCTGCTCGACACCGGCGAATGCGAGCCCGGAGATATCGAGCACCTGCAGGGTGCGGCGGGCAGGCGCGGCATCGAGGTCACGCTTGCGCCGATCGCCGATTTCTGTGCCCCCGATAGGAGCTCCTACTGGCCGGAGCTGGCCGGCAGGGTGCTGCCGGAGCTCGATCTCGGTGCCAGCGTCGGGTTCTGCTGCCTCGCCGGCGCCGGCCGCAGCGGCATGATGGCGGCCCGCGTCCTGATCGCGGCGGGAAGCCAGCCTCAAGCGGCGATCGATGCGGTGCGCGCGGCCCGTCCAGATGCGATCGAAAGCAACGACCAGGTCGCCTATCTGCTGGCGTCCGCGCCGTAGCGCGCCAGCAGGAGCTCCAGATGCGTCGCATGCAGGCGAAACAGCTCTGGAGCCGACAGGCTGCCAGCCTTCTCTGCCGTCGCGACGATCTCCGCGGTCAGCAATTCACGCATCAGGCGCGGATCGCGCTTCAGCCAGGCGACCCAGCTGCGCGCGATGCGGAAGAAGATCATGTCATCCATCTGGCGCAGCGCCTCGTCGCCGATCAAGGCGTTGCGCTCCTCGTGATGGGAGCGCCAGACGGTCCAGACCTCCTTGATCGCGGAGTTGTCGTGCAGTTGCTCGGCCAGCGAGAGCAGGCGCGCATAATCCGATCTGAGGCCGGCCGGCATTTGCAGCGGCACGAGATCGGCGATCAGACCGGTCAGGCCAATGCGGAAGCGCAGCATGTCGACGGCATGGTGGTCGACATAGGAGACGATGGTACCGACGCCGTTGCGCGTTTCCGCGAGCTGCTCATAGACGAGGCGCTGCAAGACCTGCCTGATCGGCGTCCGGCTGACCCGGAACTCGGTCGCCAGCGCGGCCTCGTGGATGACGTGGCCTTCGTCATATTCGCGCAGGCAGATGCGGTCGCGCACGATCTCGAAGATCACATCATTGCGCGATCGGACCAACTGGCGCAGCTGCTGCGCCTCCGGCATCGTGGTCTCGGTCATCCTTGCCCCCTCCGGTCTTCCAAGGCCGTCACGAGCCGGCCTTTCCGGTGCCGTGCCCGAGTCGCCGGCCGCGCTCGGAGATCATCCAGCAACAGAGGAAATAGAACAGCCCGATCGCTACATTGGCCTCAAGTGCATAGGCCTGCCAAAGCGGATCGGCATATGCCATGCGCGAGGTCGAGAGCAAATCATGCATGCCGACTATGGCGACCAGCGACGTATCCTTGAAGCTGCCGATGATCGAGTTCGTCAGGCCGGGCACCGCCGTCCGCAGGGCTTGCGGCAGGACGATCAGATGCATGCGCTGAAAGCCCGACAATCCCAGGCTGGCGCCGGCCTCGACCTGGCCCTTCGGTAGCGCCTGCAGGCCGCCGCGGACGTCCTCGGCGAAATAGGCGGCGTAGAACAGCGTCAGTACGATCAGGATGGCGACCACGGGCTCGATCGTGGCGCCGCGCGTCAGCAGCAGCGGCAGCACGAAGATGCCGGCGAACAGCACCGCGACCATCGGGATGGCGCGCACCGTCTCGATATACCCGACGGCTGCGAGATTGAGGGCCCGATGCCGCGACCAGCGTGCCAGCGCGAGCAGGACGCCCAGGGGAAAGGCCACCGCCATGGTGAAGGTGGAGAGGAACAGGACCAGAGGCAGGCCGTTCCAGCGATGGGATTCGACCAGCGGCAGGCCGGCGATCCCGCCGCGCAGCAGCAGATAGGAGGCGGCCGCCGCCAGGCTGGTCATGCCGACGCGCATATAGAGCCCGATCGGGACCAGCGCGAAGACGAGGATCGTCGCGATGATCAGCGCGCTCGCGAGATAGGCGCGCCAGCGCTCGGCCGCCGGATAGGTGCCGGTCAGCATGAGATCGGCCTTTTCGCTGAGGAACGCCCAGCACGCGCCCGCCGCCTTCAGGCAATCGGCCCGGCTGCCCGATAATGGCACCGCATCGAGCACCGCCCAGCTCAGCACCGCCGTCGCGAAGCGATAGAGCAATATCAGCGTCACGATGGTCAGCAGCGAGTTCCACCAGCCCGAAAACAGGTTTGCGCGCAGCCAGGCCAACAGCGCCTTGGGCCGGCGCGCACGCGGCGCGCCCGCGAGCGGTAGCGGAACGGAGACCATGGCCATGATCAGCGTCCCTTCAGGCGGTAGGTGTGGCTGAACCAGTTCACCAGCGCCGAGATCAGCATGTTGACCACCAGGAAGAAGCCCGCGACGAGGAGCATCAGCTCGATCGGCCGGAAGGTCTGGTTCACCGAGGTGCTGACCACGCTGAGCAGATCGGAATAGCCGACGGCCAGGGCGATCGAGGTGTTCTTGAGCAGGTTCGAATACTGGTTGCCGAGCGGCGGCGTGATCACGCGCAGCGCCTGCGGCAGCACGATCAGTCGCATGGTCTTGAACCAATCGAGCCCGAGCGCCTGCGCCGCCTCGCGCTGCCCGGACGAGGTCGCGATGATGCCGCCGCGGACGATCGCGCCGATCTGGCCACCGTGATAGACGCCCAGCGCCACGACGAGCGCGGTGAACTGCAGCGAAAGGCTCATGCCGCCGGCGACGTTGAAGCCCTTCAGCTCTGGTACAGACCAGCCGATCCGGACCGCGCCGAGCAGGGCGAGCGCGGCCAGGAGCAGCACTCCGGCCGCGATGACCGGCAGCGCAACGGGATGGCGCTGGCCGGTGCGATCCTGCCTGCGCCTGGCAAGTCGCGCCCACAGAACCCAGCCCGCCAGCCAGAGCCCGCTCGCCAGGGCCAGCAGCCTGCCGCCATGCTCGATGACCGGCCAGGGCAGGAACAGCCCGCGATTGCTGAGCATGGCACCGAACGGTCCGGTCCAGGCCAGGCGGACATGGGGCAGATAGCGCACCATCATCACATAGAGCGCGATCAGGATCAGCAGCTTCGGCAGGTTGCGCAGTAGCTCGACATAGCCGTGGGCCAAGGTTCGGACGAGCCAGTTCGAGCTCGTCATCGCGACTCCGACGACCAGTCCGAGGCTGCTCGCCAGGACGAGCACGACGGCTGCGGCCAGGAGCGTGTTCAGAATCCCGACGAGCAGCACGCGCGCATAGGTGTCGCGCGGCGAATAGGCGATCAGGCTCTCGCTGACGTCGAAGCCCGCCTCCAGCCAGAGGAAAGAGAAGTCGATCTCCATTCCCGAGGCCGCAAGATTGGCGGAGACATTGCGTGCGGCCAGAGCGACGAGCAGCCCAAGGCCCAGCAGCATCACGGCCGGCCAGACGCAGGCGGAAAGACGATCCCGCCAGTCCGGTGTCGGTGGCGGCGACGAACTCGTCTCTGCGGGGCGCGGAGAGCTGGACATCATGATTGGATAGCTGTACACAGCTATGTCATAGTGTCAATTGCCGAACGCGACCGATCATCGGTGTCCGGCGCGACATCGTCCCGAGCCGCAGTATCCTGCGCACAGCATTTTGGGCCTCGCATCTTGCGCAGCTTGACCGCCCCCCCTGTCTCGACCATCGCGCTGCCCGGTATCGCCGGCCGGCTTCTGCTCTCCCCGTGCCCCGGCCGCTGGGCGGCGTCCGCGGCTTCGGACTGGGAGGCGAGCGCGGCCGTCATCGACGATCTCGCGCATATCGCGCTGCTCGGCGCCGACGGCGTGCTCAGTCTCGTCGAAGCGCAGGAGCTGCCCGGCGGGCCTGCGCATTTCGCAGCGGCCGTCGAGAGGGCCGGGCTGCGCTGGGCTCATCTTCCCATTCGCGATTTCGGCGTTCCCGACGACGGCTTCGCGCTCTCCTGGCAACAGCTGGACCTGCTCGCCCGCCTCCGGGCCGGAGAGAGCTGGGCCATCCATTGCCGCGCCGGCCTGGGACGCACCGGCACGATCGCGGCGCAGCTATTGGTCGAAGCGGGTCAGTCCCCCGCCGACGCGATCGCGACGATTCGCCGGCAGCACGCCGCCGCAGCGGTCGAAACCGCGGCGCAGACCGATTATCTGATGAAACTCCCGCTGAAACTGGCGCGCTGACCGGGCACCCGACTTCGTCGAAGGACCTCCCGCCTTCACCGGCACCGAGAGCCGGCGCCTCGAGGGCGCTTTGCAGGCGCCGACCGCATGGCGGGTCCGGCACGTCGACCGCCATCACGACCGATGACAGCCGAACAATGGGTGCCGAGACGTCAGAGCGTGACCCAGCGTGCTTCGTCGAAGCTGCGCGCGGCCGCTTCGACGATGCGCTCGATGCGCAGCCCGGCTGCGAAATCAACCAGATGAGCCGGCTCGCCAGCGATGGCGCGCAGGAGTTCTCGGCATTCGATGATCTTGAGCTCGTTGAAGCCGAGTCCGTGGCCAGGTGCCGGGATGAAGCGGTCGTAAGGCGGGTGCGTGGGGCCGCTCAAAATGCGTCGGAACCCCTGACGATCCGTTGGTCCTTCGGCGAGATAGAGCTCGATCTCGTTCAGGCGCTCCTGATCGAAGCTGATCGTGCCGCGCGCTCCGAAGACCTGCAGCGCGATGCGGCCCTTGCGACCCCAGGCCGAGCGGTTGAGCGCGACCAGACCGGAAGCCTCTGAGGCGAAGCGCAGCAGCAGGCTCGCCACGTCATGGGTTTCGACGGCACGCGTGCCTCCTTCGGCCAACGGTCTCTCATGGTAGGGCTTCGCCATGTCGGCCATGACGGCTCGGGTCTCGCCGAGCAGCAGCGTCAGCAGCGAGAAGGCGTGAACGCCGAAATCGTCCAGCGCACCATGGCCGGAGGCCGCTTGGCTCTTCCAGGAGAACGGTGCGGCCGGGTCGGCCATGAAATCCTCGTCCATCTCGATGCCGGCATGGCTGATCCGGCCTATCGTCCCTTCGGCAATGAGCTTCGCAGCGAGCCTGATCGCCGGGTTCTGGATGTAGTTGTAGCCAAGCGCCGCGACCGATCGCGCCGTTGCGGCAGCCCTGGCCATTGCTTGCGCGTCGGCGAGCGAGGTCGCCATCGGCTTTTCGCACCAGACATGCTTGCCGGCCTCCAAGGCCGCCAGGGCCATCTCGGCATGGAAGGCGTTGGGCGTCGTGATCGAGACGACATCGATTTCGGGATCGGCGACGAGAGCCCGCCAGTCCGCGGTCGCCCGCGCGAAGCCGAGCTCGCCGGCGCGTCGCGTCGCCAGCGCGGGGTCGACCTCGCAGAGCATGGCGAGCCGCGGGCGTGGCACGTCGCCGAATACCGGCGCGACCGCGTTCCAGGCCAAGGCATGACATTTGCCCATATAGCCGGTGCCGATCAGGCCAACGCCGAGTGCGCGCATCAGGGAGCTCGTTCGAAGCAGGAGTGGATCGAGGCAAGCGCGGCGTCAGGTCGGGCCCGCGGGCTCGTCCGAAAGCGCCTGCAACCTCTTGCCGTGATCGAACACCGGAAGAACGGAATCAGCAACGCTGACTTTGATATGGCGCGCCCTTGTTCATGCTCGTCGCCGTGACCGCCGCCTTCGCAGGCCGCGCCTCGATCCGGCCCCTGTATTCGGCGGCGGCGTCGTATCGCCGTGTGATTGCGGGGCTTCGACGGGGCGCGCCCTCTGCCCCGTCAGTGCTGGTCTCTTGGCCGCCAGCCCCAGCCTGCGAGCATGTCATGGCTCTTGCGGATATCGTCGTCGGGCTCCGGCGAGATGATCTCGAGCGAGGTCGGCCCGGTGAAGCCGATCCGGTCGAGCGCTGCGCCGATGTCCTGAACCGGCACGACGCCGGTGCCGATCGTCGCATGCGCCCAGGTCTTGGTACCGGTGTCGGAGAGGTGGACGAAGCGTAGCCGGGAGGCGACCTCTTCGAGCCCTTGCGAGGGATCCTCCCCGAAGAAGACGGCGTTCGCGACGTCATAGGTGATGCCGATCCGGTCGCTGCCGATCCGGGCGAGCCGGGACATCAGGTCCTCCGCGCGCGGCAGGAATGAGTTCGGGACGTTCTCGAGCGTGATCTCGACGCCCTCCGCGGCGGCGCAGCGTTCGAGTTCGACCAGGGCGTCGTCGAACCAGCGGTCCCGATAATGGTCCGGCAGCGGCAGCAGCGGGTGGGTCTTGCCGGGAACGACCACGACCCAGGGCACGTTCCACTCCCCGGCGAGGCGGATGACGTCGATATAGTGGTCGATCGTGTATCGGCGCATTTCCGGCGCCGGACTGACCAGGTTGAGGTCCAGCATCGGCGGCGCCAGGGAGATGATCCGTGCGCCGTTTCGTTCGAGAGCTTGCCGGGTTCGGCGCCGAGCCTGCGGCCCCAGCGCGGACGGCCATAGATGCGGCCAGTTGACCATGAATTCGAGCTCGCGATAGCCGAGCCCGGCCAGATGGTCGATGGCCTCGTCCGCGGCCATCTTCCAGATGTAGGAATAGCAGTTGATCGCGACTTCGCGCATCGTGTCCTCCGGCGTCTCTCGAGCTTTCCCGCGCTCCTGCGCAGCGCGGGCGTCTCTGGATGGCTGGCTTCGCCCCGTCCGGGCCATGTTGTCCGGTGCTGCCAAAAGCTGCTTCAGCGCATCATTTCGACGCCGCCGCAGACACTGATCGCCTGACCGGTGATCGAGGCGGCATAGGGCGAGGCCAGGAATATCTGCGTATTGGCGATGTCCTCGGCACTGACCGTTCGACCCAGCGCGGTCCGGTCGAACAGTTCCTTGAACACCGCTTCGGGCTCGAGCCCGGCCTCTCGCGCGCGCTGGGTCCAGATGTTGCGGAAGCGGTCGCCCTCGACATGGCCCGGAAGCACGGCGTTGACGCGGATATTGTCGCGTCCCACCTCCATGGCGAGGCTCTTGGTGAAGCCGATCACGCCCCATTTGGCCGCGGCATAGGGCGTGCGGTTGGGGAAGGCGAGGCGGCCGGCGACAGAACTCATATTGATGATCGCGCCGCCGCCATTGGCGCGCATCGCCTTGACGGCCTCGGCGCTGCAATGGAACTGCGACTTGACGTTGACGGCGAGCGTCTTCTCGATCTGCTCGGGCGTGATCTGTTCGATGCCCGATGTCGGGCCGCCGACGCCGGCATTGTTGATGAGGACGTCGAGGCCGCCGAGCCTGTCGAGCGCTTCTGCGAACATCCGGCGCACCGGCTCGGGCTCGGCCACGTCGGCGACGCTGCCGTCGAGGCCCGCGGTGCTGGCGATGGTCGACAGCAAGGGTTCGGGCTGGATGTCGCTGACATAGACGCGGGCACCGCAGGCGAGAAAGGCCTCGGCGGAAACCTTGCCGATCCCGCTGCCGGCCGCCGTGATCAGGACCCGATAGCCGCTGAGGTCCATGGGAAGGATTTGATCTGCCATTCGGGCCTCCCGTGCCAATCGGCTACTCCCCGCGGATGCGGGGTGTTCTGGATAGAAAGCTGCTTAGGAGCGGCGCTACGATGCGTAGAGCTTGAACAGGCTCGAAACGTCGTCCTGTCCATGGCCGTCCTGAATGCGTTTGCGGATCATCTCCGCGACGAGTGCGTTGAGCGGCATCGGTGCCGCCCGCTCCTGCGCGATCCCCCGGACCATGCCGAGATCCTTCATCAGCGTGTCGAGCGTTCCCGTGACGGTGAAGTCGCGGGCCAGCATCTTCGGCCAGATCTGCTGGAGCAGATTGGAATCGCCATGTCCGCCGCGGAGTGCTTCCGGAACTGCGGCGGCATCGACACCTATGCGCTCGGCGAAGTTCAGGACTTCCGCGACCATCAGATAGGTGGTCGATACCAGCGTTTGATTGAGCATCTTCACATACTGACCGGCTCCGCTGTCTCCGACCCGCGTCACGGCGCGCGCAAGGTGCGCCAGCATCGGCCGGACCTTGTCGATCGCCTCGGCCGGACCGCCTGCCATCACCGCCAGGGTCCCGTTGACGGCTCCGACCTGGCCGCCGGAGACTGGCGCGTCGATCCAGATCATGCCGGTCTCTGCATGGAGCCTGCTGGCCATCTCGATGGTCTGCTGGGGCGAGATGGTCGACATGTCGACCAGTATCTTCGGCGAAGCGGCGCCCTCGGCCAGGCCGTCCCGACCGAAGACGACCGAGCGCATGGCCTGCGTATCGGAAACGCAGGTGATGACGACATCGGCCTGTCGGCACAGTTCGGCCGGGCTGGCAGCCAGTTTGGCACCTGCCTCGACAAGATCACGGATCTTTTCGGGTGTGCGGGCCCACAGCCGCACATCTGTTCCCGCCGCCAGGAGACGGCGCACCATCGGTGCCCCCATCAGTCCAGCACCGATATAGCCACAGGCAAGTGTCATGATGGCCTCAGTTCGTTCATGTCAGTGCGGATGGGGCGTAGCGCGTCGAGCCGGAAGGCGCTCTCGGCGAAGCGGGCCGCGAGCCCTTCGCCCGAACCGACGATTTCCAGAACGAGCGGATCGCTCCAGCCGATCGCGGCGAGCTCGGACAGCACCGCGGCGAAGTCGATCTCGCCGAGGCCGACGGGGTCATGGCGATAGGAGAGCCGGCCTGTGTCGGACAGATGCACCAGAGCAAGCCGCTCGCCGCAGCGCAGCAGGGCGCCCTTGAGATCCTCTCCGATGAAGAAGCCGTTGGCGACATCATAGACGATGCCGATATCGGGACCGCCATGGCTCTCGACCGCCTGCAACAGGCCGTTCGCATCGCAAAACAGGCCGAAGGGCATGTTCTCGACGACCAGCCGCGTTCCGGCGCGGCTGGCTATGGGCAGGAGCCTGTCGAGCGCGCGGTGGAAATGGCCGGTCGCCTGCTCTTTGGGCATTGGCACAAGGCCATTGAGCTTGCCCGGCCCGATCAGCACGAAAGGCGCCTCGACCTCGCCGGCGAACTCAATCGTGCGCGTTAGCGAGGCGAGCGAGTATTCGCGCATTTCGCTGGTCGCGGCCGCGATGTTCAGGTCGAGATTCGGCTGGTTGACCGTGCGGACCGCGAGCGAGCGCTCGCTCAGGAAGCGTTTGAACCTGGCACGGGCGCCTGCGTCCATCTCCGCCGCCCAGGCATGGCCGGGATACATCAGCAGTTCGAACAGGCGAAATCCCTGCTCGGCCAGCAGGCTCATGGCATCCTCCGCCGAATGGTCGATGCTGTGTGAGTAGGTCGTGATGACGTAGTCGCAGACAGCCATGTCTTCGCTCCTCGTCGTGATTGCGATGCGGGCGATACGCGCCGGGCGGGCTCAACCAGCCTCCGCCGGCTCCTCCCAGAACCACCACTGCCGATCGACCACCCAGTCCTGCACATCGGCGCGGAAGGCGAGATAATGCTCACTCTCCCGGTGGATCTGCAGAGCCTCGTCGTCCTCATAGATCTCGATGAGCAGGAACAGCGCCGGATCGCGGCGCTCCTGCCGGATGTCGAAGCGGTGGCAGCCTTCCTCGCGCTCGAGGCTCGTGGCGGCATGCCGGAGCAGGCGGGCCCGGAAGGGCTCGATTGCCTCCTCCCGGACTCGCAGATGGGCGGTGTGGAGCAGGGCCATCGCCGGCTTCACAGATTGAGCAGCATGAGCCGCTCTTCGGTCATGTCGCGAATGGCGTAGCGCGGGCCCTCGCGGCCGATGCCGCTATCCTTGACGCCGCCATAGGCGAGCTGGTCGGTGCGCCAGGTCGAGCTGCCATTGATGATCACGCCGCCGGTGCGGATGCTGCGCACCGCCTGGATCGCGAGATGGATCGATTTGGTGAAGACGCCGCATTGCAGGCCGAAGCGGCTGTCGCTCACTGTTGCGCAGGCCGCGCCGAAATCATCATAGGGCAGCACGCTGACGACCGGGCCGAAGACCTCGTCGCAGACGACCTTCATCGAGGGCGTGACGTCGACCAGTACGGTCGGCTCGAGCTGTGCACCCTTGCGCTTGCCACCCGTCAGGATGCGGGCGCCGCCGGCTTCCGCCTCCCGGACCCAGCTTTCGATGCGCTGTGCCGTGCGCTCGTCGATCAGCGTGCCGACATCGGTCTGGGGATCGGCGGGGTCGCCGAGCTTGAGCGTGCGGACTTCGGCGACGAGCTTCTCGACGAAGGCGTCGTAGACCGCGCGGTGGACATAGACGGTCTGTACCGAGATGCAGCTCTGGCCGGCGAGCCGCATCGAATTGCGGGCGCAGGTCGTGGCCGCCTCGCCGATATCGGCGTCGTCATGGACGATGGTCTGGCCGGCGCCGCCGAGTTCGAGCGCGACGCGGCGCAGGCCGGTCGCCGCCTTGATCTCGGCGCCGACGCGGGTCGAGCCGGTGAAGGTGACGAAATCGACCCTGGGGTCGCGCACCAGCTCCGGGCCGACATCGGGGCCGTAGAGCGTGTTGAGCACGCCGGGCGGCGTGCCGGCATCGACGAAGAGCCTGGTCAACTCGTGCACGACACCCGGCGCCTGCGGCGGCCCTTTGAGGACGACCGCATTGCCCGAGGCGATCGCCGGGGCGACCTTGTGGGCGGCGAGGTTGAAGGGCGCGTTGAACGGCGTGATTCCGGCGATGACGCCGACGGGGAAGCGCAGCATGAGCGCGATCTTGCCGGCGCCCATCGCACTGCCGTCGAGCGGGATATGCTCGCCCTCGATGCGGATCGCCTCCTCGGCCGAGAGGTTGATCGTGTCCTGCGAGCGGACGACCTCGCCACGCGCATCCTTGATCGCCTTGCCGGTCTCGCGCGACATCACCTCGGCGATCATGTCGGCGCGCTCGAGCAGCAGCGCGCTGACGCGGCGCAGCAGCGCGGCGCGCTCGAAGCCCGGCATCGCCGCGATCACGGATTTGGCGGCGACGGCAGCGTTCAGCGCCGCATCGAGATCGGCCCGGGTCGAGCGCGGCTGATAGGAGACGATCTCGTTGCGATAGGGATCGTTGACCGGGTCCATGGTGGCGCCCTCGCGCCATTCGCCGCCGATCAGCATCGGAATCCGCTTGATGGCCTGGTTGGAGCTGTCCATCTGCCTGTTCCCTTTCAAGCGTCTCGCACCGTCGGCATCAGCCGTGCGGCGCGGTACTGGGTGAATTGCCGCGCGAACATCTCGGCGGAATCGATCGATCCGGCGAAGCCGGTGCGGCGCAGCCGCGTCAGGTTGGAAAGCACGTCCCAGTCCTGCCGGAAGACGAAGTCGCCGAAGGCCCAGAGCGCGGTGGCTTCGAGCGGCTGAGGCACCAGCCCTTCGCGGCTGACGATCCGCTCCCAGACCGGGCCCTTGTCCTTCATCCAGTCGGCCAGCCGGATGTCGCGCGGCTCGCCGCAGGTGAGACCGAGCATCGTCGCCAGGCGCGGCCACATGTGCCGCCAGCGAAAGGCATCGCCATTGGTGATGTTGAAGGCCTGATTGGTGCCGCTCTCGCGGGTCGAAAGCCAGAGGATCGCGTCGGCGAGATGGCCGGCATCAGTCACCTCGTTCAGGCTTTCATAGCCGGCCCGGGTGCCGGGAAAGTCGAGCGGTGTGCCGAATTCGCGGCAGATCGCGGCATAGGCGGCGAGAATGGCGGTCAGATTGCGCGCGCGCGAGGGGTCGAATTCGCAGACCACGGTGGGCCGGCAGGCCGACCAGCTCCAGCACTGGCCGCGGGCGAGCGCGATCAGCGCGTCTTCCTGATCGTAGTAGAAATTCGGTGGCAGATGGCGCGGGTCGTCCTCGCTCGATGGCGTGCGATGCGGGCCGAGATGGACGCCATACCATTTCGTGCCTTCGACGAGATGGACATGGCGCAGCTCCGAGGACCGCGCCGCGGCCGCTTCGACGACATTGGCGAGCATCGCGACATTGCTTGCCACATCCTCGATGCCGCCCTCGCCATGGGCGGCGCGGGCGGCGTAGAAGAGATGCGTGATCGGTTCGGCGCCTGCGAGCGCCGCCGCGACGCTGTCGCGGTCCATCAGATCCGCGGCGAGATGATCGAACTGCGCCCCGGAAGGCGGCGCCCCCCGGGACAAGCCATAGACGGTCCATCCGCCGGCCCGCCGCATCGCTGCGACGAGCGCCTTGCCGATGGCGCCCGTCGGGCCGACGACCAGAGCACGGCGGACGGTGTTGCTCATGCCCGGCCGTATCCGACCGCGGCGAGACGCGTCGCGCTGTCGAGCGTGTCGGCATCGGCATTGCGCGAGATCACTTCGAGCACCGGCAGCTCGGCATAGCCGATTTCCTTCAGCACCGGCGGGAAAGCGGCGAAGGGCACGTCGCCCAGGCCGATCGTGTCGTGGCGGTAGACCTTGCGACCGGTATCGGAGAAATGGACGAGCCCGAGGCGCTTCGACACCTTGCGCAGTCCCTCGCACGGGTCCTCGCCGATGAAATGGCCATTCGCGACGTCGTAGATGATGCCGACATCGGGATTGCCGTAGTCGTCCAGCGCCTTCATCAGCGAGTCCGCGTCCGGCAGGAAGGCGAAGGGCATGTTCTCGACCAGCAGGCGCACGCCAGCCTGCTTGGCGATCGGGGCGAGCGTGTCGAGCGCCTTGTGGAAATGGCCGAGCAGCAGCGCGTGCCCCGGCGAGAACAGCGGATTGGCCTTGCCGGGGCCGATCACGATCGCCGGCACTTCGAGCTCACCGGCGAGCCGGATGAAGTTGGAGAGCAGGCCGAGCGAATAGGCGCGCACCTCCGGCGAGGCGCCGGCGATGTTGAGGTCGATATTCGGCATGTTGAAGGAAACGAGCCGCGTGCCGGTGCTCGAAACGGCGCTGCGGATATCGCGCTTCGCGGCTTCGTCGACCTCGCCCGGCCAGAAGTGGCCGGTATACATCATCAGCTCGAAGCCGGGATAACCCTGGCCGCCGAGATGGCGGATGGTTTCGGCGGCGCTGTAGTCGAGGGTGTAGGAATAGGTATTGATGGCGAAAATGGTCTTGGGATCGGTCATCGAGCCGGGTTCCTGAAATGTGCTTGAGGAGGATCAGCGGGCGCCGAAATCGCGCCAGGTGAATTGCGGCTCGTAACCCAGCACCTCGCGCGCATGGCCGATGCCGAAGACACCGGCATTCGGGTTGCGCTCGAAGACATCGCCGCGGACTTCCGGAAGATAGCCCAGACGCTCCTTCATGATTTCGAGGGTCGGACGCTCATTGAGGCCGTCGGCGGCACCGAGGAAGAAGCAGTCATAGCGACCGTCCGGGTGCTCGAGGGCGAGCTGGATACCCTGCGCCACGTCCTGCGGGGCGACATAGCCCCAGAGGTGATAATTGTTGACGTCGGAGCCGCGCGTGCCGAGTTCCGGATATTCCGGGGCGAAGACGATGTGGCCGGGGCGGATGACGAGAACCTCGACCTTGCCGCGCACCGAATAGCAGCGCGCGATCGACTCGGTGACTTCCTTGGAGAGCGAATAGACTTCGCTCGGCCGGATCGGGTGCTTCTCGTCGACGGGCAGGTATTGCGGCGCCCAGTCCTTGGGATTGTAGTGCAGGCCGGTGGCTGAATCGCTCGAAATGACGATGACGCGCTTCACCCCGGCATCCTCGGCGGCCTGGAGCGCCACCCAGGTGCCTTGGGTGTTGACGCGGAAGCACTTCTCCGGCGAGCTGGTGCGCGGATTGGGTACTGCCGCCAGATGGACGACCGCATCGACACCCTTGAAGGCCGCGGTCAGCGCTTCGAGATCGGTGACGTCGACATCCGCGCTCTGCACGCCCGGCACGTCGGACGGATGGATGTCGATGACGGAGACGTCGTAACGCTGTTTCAGGCGCTCGACCACGAACCGTCCCAGGCGACCGGCGCCACCGGTCACCACGATCTTGTTGTAAGCCATCATTTTCCTCCCGGACGATCTCTTATTGATTCAGGTCGATCCAGCGCCGCGTCTCATGCGACCGGTAGATCGCCTCCTCGACACGCAGCGCCTCGAGATACTCGCTGGCGGTATTCTCGATCGGCATGCCATCGCGCAGATGGTCGACGACATGGCTCTGGAGGGCGTGCACGGAATCGCCGGCATAGCCCCGCTTTTCCCAGCGATAGGCGTGCTCGACTTCCGTGGCCCCGCGGGCGCGGCGCCAGATTCGGCCGTAGCCGTCGACGCGCAGCGCGCCTTCCGAGCCTTCCACCAGGAGTTCGCCCATGGTTAGGCGGGTGTTTTCGGCCTGGAAATCTGCGAGGCGGTTGCCGTCGAAAATGCCGGCGGCACCGGATGCGAAGGCGAAGGTGACGTATCCGGCATCCTCTCCGGCGATGACCGGGTTGATCCGGCGCAGATGGGCGAACACCCCGGTGATCCGGCCCATCAGGAAGCGCAGCACGTCGATGGTGTGAATGCCGGTCTCATGGATGAGGAAGCGCGGCATCTGCTGGAAATAGGGCTGGCGGTCGAGATAGGCGCCCGGCCCCTGGCCGTCGCCTGGCCGCATGCGGAAGGTGACGTTGTAGGGCTCGCCGATGGCCCCGTCGCGCAGCAGCCGGCCGATCTCGCGGTTCCACGGGCGGAAGCGCCAGTTCTCATGTGCGACGATCAGCGTGCCGGAGCGCGTGCCGAGATCGGCGATGGCCTGCGCCTCGGTGAAGCTGGGCGCCAGCGGCTTCTGGCAGATCACCGGGATGCCGCGCGCCACGGCGAGGCCGACGAGGTCGGAATGGCTTTCCGGCGTGGTGATGACGTCGACGAGATCGGGCTTCGCCTCATCCAGCATCTGCGCCGGATCGGTGTAGACGCGGCTGGCGCCGTAGCGCGCTGCGAACTCCTCGCCGCGCGCGACATTGGAATTCACGCAGATGCCGGCCAGCTCGATCCCCGGAATCCGGGACCAGCTGTCGTAATGATAGGTGCTGAAAAAGCCCGTGCCAAAGGCCGCGACGCGCATGGTCGTCTCCATCAGTGCTCAGATTTTCTATTATATGAAATGCTATTTTACAATAGCAAAATTGCTCGCCGAAAATGCCAGCCGATAGGTGCCGGTCAGGGTGGTGCCCTGTGGCTCCATGGCTAGTGCCGGGTTCATGATCGCGAGGCAGGCCGCGGCTTCTTCGGTACCGCGTGTGTGCAGGACCAGTATCGTCGCGGCATAGCGGTCCTCGCCTCCGCGCAATTGCTTTTCGCGTGTCGGAATGGTCGAGCGCTGCAGGTCCGCGGCCCAGCGTTCCCAGCCGAGTGCGCCCGGCAATTCGCAGGCGCGGCCGATGGCCTGCCGCAATTCGGCGGACATCGGCCCGGCCAGTCTGATCGTGACGGCGCAGCCGCCCTCGGCGCCGCCATGGCTCTCGATTCGCTCGCAGACCGTGCGGGAATTGCCGCGAAACTGCGGCTGGCAACGCAGGGTCCAGGGGGTCGGCTGGTTCAGGCGCTCGAGATAGGCTGGCGCCGAGAGCGTGGCGGTACTCTCCGTTTCATAGCGGATGAAGAGCTGGGGCGAGGTTCCCGGTTCGGCCTGATAGCGGCGGACGCTGCGAAAGCCGGGAACGGCGAGCCGCTCGAAATGGTGCTCCCTGTCGTACCAGGACAGCACGTCCGTCTGATGCTCCGGCACGATGTCGTGCCAGATCGCCAATATGCCGCAACCCATCGCGTTTCATCCATGTTTTTCTCAATGCAGAATATCATCTTGCATTGAGAAAAACAACGACGTGATAGGCCTAATCGTCAGGCCGGGCTGTAGCCGAGTTCCTGCGAGAGTTCGGCCGCGATCTCGCGGACCCGCTGCGTGACCTGCTCCATGCGCTGCAGGTTCATCCGCCAGATCGGGCCGGACAAGCCGATCGCGCCGGCGACCTGGCCGGTGTGATCATAGACGGGCGCGGCGACGCAACGGACCTCCTCGTCGAACTCGGCGTCGTCGAAGGCGACCTTGGCCGAGCGGACCCGTTCGATCTCGGTGCGCAGCATGGCCTTGTCGGTGATCGATTTCGAGGTCGAGGGTGTGAGCTCGATACGGCCGAGGAAGGCCTCGAACTGGGCGTCCGGCAGCGCGGCGAACAGGATCTTTCCGAGAGCCGTGCAATGCGGCGGCCTGAAGGCGCCGACGCGCTCGACGAGCTGGAACGCGCCGGAGCCGGCGACGCGCGCCGCGAGCACGACCTTGTCGCCGGAACGCAGCCCGAAATGCGAGCTTTCTCCGGTTTCCTGCGCCAGTCTCTCGATGAAGGGTGTCGCCGTCGCGACGAGATCGACTTCGCGGGAGGAGCTCGCGGCGAGACCGAAGATCATCCTTCCGAGATGGTAGCGCTTGGTCGCGCGATCCTGTCTGACGGCGCCGAGATCGGTCATCGTTCTGACGATATGAAAGGTCGTGCTGGTGTGGAGGCCTACGCTTTTCGAGAGATCGGCGAGGCTGATCCCGTCCGGATTCTGGGCGATCTGGGTGAGGATGGAGAATGCACGCTCGATCGACTGGACGCCGCTGCGTTCGCGTGTCTGATCCGTGCCGTTCTTGTCCGTATCCTCAGCCTGGGCGAGCTGGGCCATATTGAGACTCCGCATTTAGCCTTGCCGCGCCCTGAGCGGGCGCGGCGTCGTTGCGCGCTAGCAAGTATCGGTAGCGGGCAGTCTATCTACTATCCTCATGGTGGAAATCCCATATCGCTGAAGCTGATTTCGCAGGACAGCGCCTCCGCCTGCAAAACCCGTTTGCGGCTTTGGTCACGCCGCCTCTCCGTCCTGGAGCAGCGAGACGGCGCGGGCGTCGAACTCGGCGTCGAAGCCCAGGATCTCGCGGCTGCGGCTGAGATCATAGAGCGGTGCGAAGGGGTTTTGCGCGTAGATCTCGGGCTTCGCGAGGCGCGGCAGATAGCCGAGGACGCTTTCCAGGCGCTGGAGCGTCGGCTGGGGATGCAAGGTGACGTTGCCGCAGACGAAGAAGCGGTCGAAGCCCTGATAGCGCATCTCCAGCGCTAGCCTGAAGGCGCGCGCGGCGTCGCGCGGATCGACATGGTGCCAGCAGGGGCCGCCGCCGGCGGAAGAGGGGCCGCCGGCCGGCGTGCCCTTGTAGCTCTGCGGCGAACGGGAGCGGGCGCGGATCTCGCCGTACATTTCCGGATAGGCGACGAAGACCGGGCGCAGCGCGATGATCTCGAGCTTGCCGCGCAGCGTGAAGCTGCGGCACATCTCCTCGCCGAGCAGCTTGCTGAGGGCGTAGGGATCGGTCGGGTTCAGCGGGTGCGTGAGGTCGATCGGCAGCTGCTCCGGTGGCCGCAACGCGCCCTCATGCACGGTGAAGCCGACGACGGAATCGCTGGAGCAGAAGATCACCCGCTTCACGCCGGCTTCCTCCGCTGCGGAAAGCAGATTGTACAGGCCGACCAGATTGACCTGCATCAGCGCTTCGCCGCTGCCGGACCAGATGTTCGGGATCGCGCCGACCTGGAGAATCGCGTCCTGGCCCTTGACCGCATCGGCGACGGCGGCGGCATCGGTCAGCGTGCCGGTGCGCCAGTCGATGTCGCCGGCGCCGGCATGCAGATCGAAGCCGGTGAGCCGAGCCTTGCCGGCCATGTCGCGCAGGATCGCCTGGCCGAGCTTGCCGGCGGCGCCGGTCACAAGCACTCGTTCGTAGTTCATCTTGTCCTCCCTGTCGGCGCTCGCGCCCGGTCGTTCTGCTTGATCCATTGCGCGAAGGCGGCAACGCCGTCCTCGAGCGGCAGGCGCGGTACAAAGCCGGTATCGTCGGCGAGGCGACGGCCGGCCAGTGGCCCGCGCATGCGATTGAAGGTGGTCCAGGGCGCAGTGCCCGGGCCGATCTCGATCGTGGCGCCGGGAACGGCGGCCCTGACGGCCTCGGCGACCTCGAAAGTGTCCCAGTTCCGGCCATGGCCGAGATGGTAGACGTCGTGGTTCAGGCGCTCGGTGCGGTAGGCGGCCAGCAAGCCCTCGGCGACGTCGTCGACATGGGTGAAGCTCGCCCGGAAATCCCCTCCTGCCGGTTCGCGGATCGCGATGCCGCGCAGGGCCTCGCTCAGAAAGGCGACGACGGGGCCGCGCGGCAGGTCGCGCTCGGCGGGCACCAGCGGCGGCCCGTAGACGAAGGAGATGCGGACCGTGGCGGCGGAGAGCCCGTATTGCTTGCGATACATCCCGACGAAGAGCTCGCCCGCCGCCTTGGTGGAGCCATAGAGCGTCGCCGGCGAAAGCGGGGTGTCTTCGGTCAGGGACTGTACCAGGTCCATCTCCTTCTGGAAGACGGAGCCGGAGCTGACATAGATGAAACGGCGCCAGTTCTGGATGCGCGCCAGTTCGAGAAGGGCGGCGGTCGCGGTGGCGTTGGTCTGCACCGTTTCCCACGGAATCGCGGCGGCGACACGGTCGTTCGGCACGGCGGCGGTATGGATCGCGCCGTCGATACCGTATTCGGCCGCGAGCGCAGCCAGTGAGAAATGATCGTCGAGTGCTGCACGCACCCAGCGCACCCGGGGGCCGGCGCGGTCCTTCTGCGCCTGCGACACCGGCGAGCGGTGCTGCGCGACGACGTCGATCCCGGCACGGCCGGTGAGCGTCGCCAGCGTCAGCCCGACATGCCCCGTCGCGCCGGTGATCAACAGCGCCATGATCTACTCGTCCCGGATCGGCGAGGTGATGACCAGGAAGACGAGGTTTTCGAGACCGGTATTGTAGAAGGCGTGCTCGATCCCCGGAGGAATGAAGACGACGTCGTGGCTGCGTACGACGCGCTTCTCGTCGCCGTACTCGAACAGGCCCTCGCCGGAGAGGACGTGATAGATCTGCTCCTGCACCGCATGTTTGTGGCGGGCGACATAGGCCATCGGTTCATAGGACGAGATGCGGTGGTCGATCTGCCTGGCGCCCAGCCCTTCCTCATCGACGAGCGGCTTCGACAGCGCGCCGCCGAAGTGATTGGGGAATTGCTTCCACGGCACTTCCGCGATGTTCCGGATCACGGCTTTACGGCTGCTCAACTCATCCTCCTTGGGTTGTCGTGCATATTTCTCAATGTGAGATATTTTTTGTCAATGCGGAATATGCCATACTCTCTCCGTGAGGCGGCCCGAGACAGGAGCCGCGGATGGAGGAAGAGAATTGGCACCACGTCGCTGGAAGATCCTGCTGCTGCAGGGCGCGAACATGAATTATCTCGGCAAGCGGGAGCCAGCGCTCTACGGCACGACCACCGCTGCCGATCTCGACCGCATGATGCTGGATTACGCCGAGGAGCGCGGCGTCGATCTCGAGATTTTCTATACGAATATCGAGGGCGAGGCGCTCAACCGTATCTATGCCGCCGCTGACGAGGGCTTCGACGGTCTGCTGATGAACCCGGCCGGGCTGCAATATGCCGGCTTCGCATTGCGTGACTGCCTCGCTGCGGTGAAGCCGACGCTGCCCTATATCGAGGTCCACATCACCCATAAGACGATCGTGGGCGGCTTCCATTCCCTGACCGCCGAGCATTGCCAGGGCTTCGTGCTCGGCTTCGGGACCGATTCCTACTATCTCGGCTTCGACGGGCTGCTGCGCCTGCTCAACCGGCGGGCTCGCGTCGCCTAGAAGCTCAAAGGGCCGCGGCATCGCGACCTGCCAGATAGCCGAAGGTCAGGGCCGGCCCCAGCGTGATGCCGGGGCCGGGATAGAAGCCGGCCATGACCGAGTTCATGTCGTTGCCGCAGGCATAGAGGCCGGGCACGGGCGTGCCCGAGCCATCCAGCACGCGGCCCCTCGCATCGGTACGCAGGCCGGCTGCGGTGCCGAGATCGGCCGGCTGGACCGCGATCGCGTAGAAGGGCGCGCGTCGGATCGGGGCGATGCAGGGATTGGGGCGGTGCGCGCCGTCGCCGAGATGGCGTTGATAGGCGTCGCCGCCGCGCCCGAAGGCCGGATCGAGTCCTTGCTCGGCGCCGGCATTATAGCCCGCAACGGTCTCTTCCAGGGTGCCGATATCGAGGCCGAGGCGCCGCGCCAGTTCGCCGATCGTGGCGGCCTGGATGAGATAGCCGCTGCGGCGCTCGCTGCGCGTCGACAGGCGGAAGGGGCGCAGGCGCCCGAGCCCGTACTTCCAGAGGAAATCGGCATCGCAGATCAGATAGGCCGGCGTCCTCGTCGGCGCGTCCTCCAGCATCGCCATGACGAAGTGATGATAGGAGCGGGCTTCGTTGACGAAACGCCGTCCGGTCGCGTCGACCGCGATCAGCCCCGGCTTGCCGCGGTCGGTTACGGTATGGGGGAAGACCCCCGGCGTGCCGTCTGCGCGGGAGAAGGTCGAGCCAGGCACCCAGAAGGCCCGGTTCTCGTGCCCCGCCTCGATGCGCGCGCCGAATGGTTCGGCGAGGCGCGCGCCTGTCGGCCCGGGCGATGCGACGTTCGCCGTCACCTTCTGGGCCGCGCCGGGCAAATGAAGGCGCCGCAATTCGGCATCGTGCGAGAAGCCGCCGCTCGCCAGGATGACCGCCTTGCCCGCGACGGTCCTTGTCTTGGCGCTGCCTCCGGCGATCTCGACGCCGGCGACGCCGCCATTGCCGGGCAGCAGGGCGGAGACGATCGCGCCGGTCTCGATCGTGACGCCGAGGTCCAGCGCCGATTTGAGTAGGCGCCCGGCCAGTGCATTGCCGAGAAAGAGCGTGGTGCCGCGGGGATGCCTCAGGCGCTGGAACGCGTAGCGCGCGACCAGGCTCGCGACGCGGGCGGCCGAGCGCGGGCTGCGCAGGACGTTCTGGAAATGCGGCAGGTCGGCACGCCCGACCATCATGCCGCCCATCAGCATGAATTCCGGCAGCGGCGGCCGCAGCCGGGGGAACCAGGCTCCGAGTTCGGCCCCGTCGAAGGGCAGGGCGGCGAAGCAGCGCCCGCGCAATGTGCCGCCGGGCAGGTCCGGATCATAGTCGGGATAGCTCGGAACCGCGGCGAGCTTGGTGCTGGTGCGGGCATCGAGCCAGCGCCGCGCTACATCGGCATGATCGAGGAAGGCGTCGCGGGCCGGGCTCGGCGGGCAGGGGGCGGCGGCGTCGAGGTAGCGGCTTGCCGCTGCGCGGTCGTCGCCATGTTCGGCGGAGCCCGGCAGCCAGGCCATGCCGCCGGAGACGGCCGTGGTGCCGCCGATGAGGTCGGATCCCTCCAGCAGCAGGACGCGCGCGCCGCCATCGGCGGCGGCGCAGGCCGCGGTCAGCCCGGCGGCGCCGGAGCCGATGACGATGACGTCATAGCCTTGCGCTGAACGCTCCGCCGCAGGTGCCATTTCAGCCGCGCCTCAGCGCATCGACATAGGCAGCAAGCCCTTCCCGCAGGGGATAGCGTGGCCGATAGCCGAAGGCGTCCGCCGCGCGGCTGCAATCGAGCGCTCCCTTGCGGACGGCCGTCTCGCCGGCGACCTCGTAGGCGCCGTCGCCGATCGACAGCTGCGCGCCCGGAATGAGCTCGCGGATGATCTCGACCATCTCGGCGAGGCTGTGCGCTTCGCCGCTGGTGATGTGGTAGACGTCATGCTGGTGGCCGGGATGGTCGAGCGCCCCGAGAAGCCCGGCGACGAGGTCGTCGATATAGACCTGATCGACCCGGTAGCCGGCTCCGTTCGGAATATGGAAGGCGCGACCGGCCAGTCCCGCTTCGATCGGCGTTTTGGGGACGCGAGGCCGCGGCAGGCCGGGGCCATAGACCCAGCAGGTGCGGATATGGATCGCCTCCAGCCCGTTGGCCCGGGCAAAGTCGCGCGCGAGCTGCTCGACGGCGAATTTTGAGATGCCGTAGGGTTGGGTCGGGAAGCAGGCATGGGTTTCGTCGATGACCTCCCGTGTGAAGGGGCCGTAAACCTCCTCGGAAGACAGATTGATCAGCCGCTTCACCTCGAGAAGCCGCATTGCCGAGAGCACGTTGAGCGAGCCCTCGACATTGACGCGCATGGTATAGAGCGGGCTTGCCAGCGAGTTCACGATGCCGACGACCGCGGCGCAGTGAATCACCGCATCGGGGCGGGCCTGCTTCATCGCCTCGGCGAGCTGCGGCCATTCGGTCAGCTCGCCCGGCACGAAGGAGACATTGGCGGCGCGGGCCCGCAATGCCTTCAAGGCCGGACTCTCGCCGATGTCGAAGGCCGTCACCTCGTCCCCTCGCGCCGCGAGGGCAGAGGCGACGGCACATCCGATGAAGCCGCCGCCGCCGGTCAGAAAAATACGCGCCATGTCCAGTCCCGTTCGCTCAGGCGTCGATGCCCTGCAGGATGCGCTTGCCGAACACCGGCTCCTTGTAGGGAATGGGCGGCAGCTCCCACGCGCCGGTGGCCGGCGGGCGGATATCGGCATCGACATGCACGTCGAGCAGATAGGGCTTATTGGCCTTCACCGCATGCTCGAGTGCGGCCGCGAAATCCTCCGAACGGGTGACCGTGACGGCCTCGACGCCAGCGGCGCGCGCCCAGGCCGCGAAGTCGGGATTGTAGGGCTCGCCATTGGGACCGGCATAGAAGGCGGTGCCGATCTCGCGTCCGTCGAACAGCCCGTACTGGATGTCGCGGATCGCGCCCCAGGCGAAGTTGTTCCAGACCACCCAGACCACCGGGATGTTGTACTCGACCGCGGTGCAGAGCACATGCGGGACCATGGCGAAGCCGCCATCGCCGGCAATCGAGATCACCGGCCGATCCGGTGCGGCGAGCTTGGCGCCGAGCGCGCTCGACGGGCCGAAGCCCATTCCCGAAAAGCCCCAGCTGTTGAGCATGGTCTGCGGCTTGCGCGCCTTCCAGAACTGCATGAACCAATTGTGGTGGATGCCGGCGTCGAAGGTCAGGATCGCGTCGTCGTCGAGCACGGCGCGGCAATCGGCGACGATCCGTTCCGGGCGGATCGGCTTGGCATGGATCGAGAAGTTCGGCGAGATGAAAGTCTGCCATTCCTTCTGCCATTCCGCGATCATGGCGAGCCATTCGGCGCGGTGGGCGGTGATATCGGGCCGGCGCCGTTCCAGCTCCGCCAGGATCTGACGCAGGAAACTGCGCGCATCGGCCAGGATCGGCAGGTCGGGCGCGTAGTTGCGGCCGAGCTCGGCATGGTCGACATCGACATGGATCAGCTTGGTCGCCGGGAAATTCCAGGAATAGCCCGGCATCCAGGAGGAGGAGGAGCGATCGTCGAAGCGGGCGCCGATCGCCAGGACGAGATCGGCGAGCCGGCCGGCCTGGTTGGCCGGGTAGGCGCCGTTGCGGCCGATGAAGCCCAGCGAAAGCGGATCCTCCATGTCGAAGCAGCCCATGCCGTTGGGCGAGCTGATGACCGGGATCGAGAGGAGATGGGCGAGCGCGGTCAGCTCTTCCGAGGCTTCGGAAATGGTGACGCCATGGCCGATGAAGAGCGCCGGCCGGGCCGAGGCCAGGAGCATGTCGACCGTCTCGGAGACCTGTTCGGGCGAGGCGGCGCTGCGGCGCTCGTTGACGATGGCGCGCGCCCCGCTTTCGAGCCGGACATCGTCCTCCTCCTGGAAGAGGTTGAAGGGAACGTCGAGATTGACCGGGCCGGGACGCCCTGAGAGCATGGTTGACATCGACTGGCGCAGGGCCAGCGGCAGCATGTCGACCCGCGTCGGCTGGAAGCTGCGCTTCACGATCGGCCGCATGACATTGGCGAAGTCCGCCTGGTTGTGGCGGTTGATCTCCTGGAACGGCCCGCGGTTGAACTGCGAGGTCGGCACATTGGCGGTGATCGCCAGGAAGGCCGAGGAATCGGTCATCGCCAGCGCCGTGCCCATGACCATGTTGGCCGAGCCCGGTCCGCAGGAGGTCAGGGTCGCGACGGCCTCATGCTTGATGCGGAAATAGCCGTCCGCCATGTGCGCCGCGACCTGCTCATGCCGCGGCGAGATCAGCTTGATGTCGTCGCGCGCCGAGTAGAGCGCGTCGAGCATGCCGACATTGCCGTGTCCGCAGATGCCGAAGACGTAGGGGACCTTCTCCTTGACGAGGAACTCGGTGATCAGCTCGGCGCCCTTGGCCATGGTCTCGATCCTTATGCTTGTCCGCCCGATGGCGGGATTAATTTGCGATATTATAGCAATGCATCTCACATTGCGAAATTTCTTTTCTGAGCGCACTGCACCGCCCTCGGAAGAGGGCGGTGCAGTGGATCGTGGTGGTCAGGCTGCCTGGCGCTCGCGGCGGCCGAAGATCTTCGTCCAAAGCCTGGCGAAGCCGCGCTTGAATGCCTCGCTCTGCAGGCAGAGCGAGATGATGATCAGCGCGAGCAGGATCAGCGCGACGGGCCGCATCAGGAATGGCTCGAAGCTGCCATTGGAGCCGAGCAGCGCGCGGCGCAGGCTGACATCCGCCATCTGGCCGAGCAGCACGCCGATCACCAGCGGGGCGACGGGATAGCCCATCTCCTCAAGGAAATAGACGATCACGCCGAAGCCCAGCATCAGGTAGATGTTGAACATGTTGAGCCCGAGCGCCCAGGAGCCGAGTACGGCGAGGAAGGCGACGCAGGGCATCAGAATGGCGACCGGCAGGCGCAGTACCTGCAGCGAGATCTTTGCCATCGACAGGCCGATGACGAAGATGCCGATCGCGGCCCAGAACAGCATCGCGCCCATCTGCGCGATGAAGTTCGGGAATTCGAAGGTCAGCATCGGCCCCGGCCGGATGCCGTGCAGGTTGAGCGCGCCGAGCAGCATGGCCGCGGGCGGCGAGCCGGGCACGCCAAGGGTGAGCACGGGGATGATCGCGCCGCCGATGCAGGCATTGTTCGCCACTTCCGGCGCGATCACGCCGTTGACATTGCCATGGCCGAAGGTCTCGGGCTCCTTGTCCGCCTTCTTGGCCGCGTCATAGGCGGCCCAGGCGGCGATATCCTCGCCGACGCCCGGGATCACGCCGATGCCGACGCCGAGCGAGGCCGAGCGGGCAATGCCGAACTTGGCGCGCCAGAGCGTGCCCCAGCGTGGCCAGAGCTTGTTGACGCCGCTGACGCTGCCGCGGTGGCTGTCGAGATCGCGCAGGACACGGATGATCTGCGGAATGGCGAAGCCGCCGAGGATCACCGGGACCAAGTCGATCCCGCCCGCCAGTTCGGGAATGCCGAAGGTGAAGCGGGCATAGCCCTGGATCGTCTCCATGCCGACCGAGGCGATCAGCAGTCCCAGCAGACCGGCGACCCAGCCCTTGGCCGGCATGTCTTCGGAGGTCAGCGAACCGCAGATCAGCACGCCGAACAGCGCGAGCAGGAAGAACTCGGCCGAGGTGAACTGCAGGGCGAGTTTGACCAGGATCGGCGAGAGCGCGATCAGCGCGAACAGGCCGATCACCGTGCCGATGACCGATGCCGTGGTTGCCAGTGAAATCGCTTCGCCAGCGCGGCCCTGCAGGGCGAGCTTGTGACCATCGAGCGCTGTCGCGGCGCCGGCGGCGCTTCCGGGGATGCCGAGCAGGATCGAGGCATGGCTCGGGCCGTAGATCGCGCCGACATAGGCGCCGATCAACGCGACCATGGCGAGCTCGACCGGCAGGGTGAAGGTGACGGTGCTCAAGAGCGCGACCGCTAGCGTCGCGGTGAGCCCGGGAAGTGCGCCGAAGACGATGCCGAGCGTCACCGAACCGGCCATCACGGCCATGTTCAGCGGGGTGACGAGGGCGTAGATCTCGTAGAGAAAGGAACCGAGCATTATCGCCTCCTCAGCCGGCCGGTTGGGGCATCGGGACGTAGAGGAATGTGGTGAAAAGCGTCGACAGGAGCAGGGGAACGCCGATTGCGATCGCGGCTGTGATCAGCGCTGTACGCAGCAGCCCGCCCTCGGCATCGCGCCACCAGAACAGCGCGATCGCGACGAACAGGAAGATGCCGCTTGCCGCCAGGAACGGCACCCGGCCAATGCCGAGGAAGATGTAGGCCGCCATCAATCCCACGGCGAGCGCGGCTCTGTGCAGCCGGTGATTGCCGCCGATGCCGCGCAGCCAGGCGATTGTCGCGGGGACAAGCTCTTCGGTGCCGCCCTCCTTGATCGCGATAATGAGCACGCGCAGGCTGAAGGCGATCAGCAGGGCGCCGACCACGGCGGGGAACAGGCCTGGCGAGAGATACCATTGAGCCGAGCCGCCGGTCAGCGTGCTCTGCCAGGGCATGCCGGACGCGGCATAGATGACGCTCGCACCGAGCAGGATCATGCCGGTCGACATGGCGACATCGGCGCGACGGAGGGATTTTCGAGGCAGCATGGCGGGTTCCTGACGGGGCGGCGGGCGGGACGCCGGAGCGCCCCGCCTCGACGGCTTAGGGCTTGGCGATGCCGAGCTTGTCCGGCGAGGTCTTCGCCACACCCAGCTCGAACAGCTTCCAGCTCATCGCGTTTTCCATGGCCTGGAGGCTCTTCTCAGCCTCGTCTCCATACTCGCCGGAGAGGACGAACATGCGCTCCGAAGCGAGGGACTTGACCTTCGGGTCTTCCATCGCCTTGACGAAGGCCGCGTCGATCTTGGCGATGATCGGCTTGGGCGTGTCCTTGGGGATGGCCATGCCGAGCCACTGGCGGGCCGGAATCTTCTGGATGTCGGGATATTTGACGCCGGCGGCCGGGATCGTCCCGACCTTCGGGAACTCGAACGGCTTCATCTCGATCATCGCCAGCGGGCGCAGCTTGCCGGCGCGGATAAATTCGGTCTGCTCAGCGACGCCCGAGACGACGGCATCCGCCTCGCCGGTCAGGGCGGCGACATGGGCCGGGCTGGAGCCGTCATAGGGAATGTAGTTGAACTCGGTTTTCGAGGCCTGGCCGAGCGCGAGTGCCCGCATGTGCCAGACGCAGCCGATGGGGCAGTGGCCGACCTTGACGGATTTCGGCGATTTCTGCGCGGCGGCAATCAGATCGTCGAGGGTCTTGTAGGGGGATTCCGCCCGCACGGAGATCACGCCCGGCGCACCCGCGACCATGTACCAGCGCCAGTCGGCGGTTCCAGTCTTGTGGAACTCCATCACCTTGACGATCTGCATGGCTTCCGAGGCGCCGAGCCAGGTGTAGCCGTCACGGGGCTGGTTCCAGACATGGGTCATGGCTACGCCGCCGCCGCCGCCGGTCCGGTTGGAAACGTTGATCTTGCCGCCAAGCGCCTTCTCCATCGCCTGGGCGAGGAAGCGGTTGGTGGCGTCGGTGCCGCCGCCGGCTGCGGCCCAGACCGACAGATCGATCGGCTTCGTCGGGTAGTTCTGGGCGCTGGCGCCATTCGACACCGCCAACAGGCCGAGCGCCGCTACCGAACCACGCAGAAAATGCCACGTCCTCATCATATCCTCCCATGCGCTTCGCGGTTTGTCGGGGCTGAGCGCCCCTTTTTGTAAGCCGGCATGCATCTGCCACCGGGCCGCCTTCATTCGCCCATCCGAAATGGCCGCATCGTGTTGCGAGGGATCCCCCGCGGTTGCGGCCGCCTTTTCATCTCAGCAGGCAACGCCGCGACCGTAATTTTCTCAGGTTGGGATTGTCAACTCTCATCGTGAAAATTGATTTGGTCTGTTTTTTGCGGTGCCGGGCGTGGGTTTTATCGCCTGAATATGCGTGTAATATATTGATATATATAAGAATATATAATATTTTTAGAGGTTCTTATGTGGTCCCACGGCGCGTTGTCGCCGCATTGATGGTGTCATGTTTTTATATTATCGGATGATATCCGACATAGAAACAAGGAGGCGGCGATGCCGGTCGCGAGCAGTGGGAATGTCTGGTTGATCACGGGGTGCTCGACCGGAATCGGGCGCGCATTGGCGCGTGCCCTGCTGGCACGGGGTGAAGCGGTTGTCGCGACGGCGCGTGACCGGGCGACCCTGGCGGATCTCGATCCGGCCAACAGTGGGCGTCTGCTCGCGCTCGACCTCGATGTGACGCGGCCGGAGACGATCGAGCGGGCGCGGGACGCGGCACTCGGCTGGCGCGGCGGGGTCGATGTCCTCGTCAACAATGCCGGTTACGGGCTGGTCGGGGCTACCGAGGAGATCTCGGACGAGCAGGCGCTGGCGGCGTTCGAGACCAATGTCTTCGGCGTGCATCGCATGGTGCGCGCCTTCCTGCCCGCAATGCGCGAGCGCGGGCGCGGCCATATCGTCAACGTCTCGTCGATGCTCGGCCATGTCGGCGCGGCTGGCTTCAGCTTCTATGCCGCAGTCAAGTTCGCCGTGGAGGGATTTTCGGAATCGCTGGCTCCGGAGCTCGCGCCGTTCGGCATCGGGGTGACGCTGGTCGCGCCCGGTCCGTTTCGCACCGCTTTCCGCAGCAAGGGGTTGCAGATGGCGGCGCCGCAGCCGCCCTATGATCAAAGCCTGGCGGAGTTCAGGCGCAATCTCCTGGCCTCCGACGGCAAGCAGCCGGGCGATCCGGAGCGTGCGGCGGAACTGATCGTCGATGCCGTCACCGCCCCGGAGCCGCCGCTGCGGCTCGTGCTCGGCGAGGTCGCCATGGCCCAGGTCGAGACCAAGCTGGCGAAGGTGGCTGCCGATATCGCGCGCTGGCGCGAGCGTTCGGCGGCAACCGCCTTCGTGCAACTGGCCGCGGAGTAAGGCCCGGATCATCAGCTCTCGATGCCGAACATCATGCGCAGGCGCGTGGCGCCGGCCAGTTCGATGTGGCGCCGCGCCAGCGCCTCGGCCTCGTCCGGGGCGCGCCGCTCCAGGGCCCGCAAAATGGCGAGGTGCTCGTCATACGCTTCGCGGGCCCGGTTCGGCGCGGCGAAGGTGGTCCCGGGCAGCAGCGCCAGCGCGTCGGACATCTGGGCGAGCGCCTGGGCGAGATAGCGGTTATGGGCGGCTTCGTGGATGGCGCTGTGGAAGCGCGCATTCATGCGCATCATCTCCCCGGGCGCCTCCAGCGCCGCGACGCTGCGTTCCAGGATCTCGTGCATCAGCGCGATCTCGG
Source organism: Allobosea sp. NPDC055594 (assembly GCF_053618995.1). Lineage (NCBI taxonomy): Bacteria > Pseudomonadati > Pseudomonadota > Alphaproteobacteria > Hyphomicrobiales > Alloboseaceae > Allobosea > Allobosea sp. NPDC055594. Next base: position 13,577 of record NZ_JBSHIO010000009.1, on the reverse strand, counting down.
CCGGGGAGGCGTGACGGGTGGCGAGCCCCGCGGCGGCGCCTTCCAGCACGGCGCGCAGGGCATAGAGCTCGCGCACCTGCTGCTTGTCGTATTCGGTGACCACGAGACCGCGGCCGGGAGAATTCTGGGCGAGCCCCTCCGAGCCGATCCGGCGCAGTGCTTCGCGCACCGGGGTACGGCTGACGCCGAGCTGCTCGGCAAGTTCGACCTCGCGCAGCCGTTGGCCGCCTCGCAGCTCGCCGGAGCGGATCATCGCCATGAGCCTCGTATAGGCAAATTCGGACCGGGACAGGTTTTCCGACCCGGTATCATCGTTCCTGATCGGCATCCGCTTCCTTCCGTCGCCGCCATTACGGCGCACACGCCTCCACGCATGGCGGCTGGCGCCAAGGCGCCTGCCACTGATAGCGCAGATCATAATTGCATTCCAATGTATACATAGATATGCAGATGGACGCGGCCCGCGGGAAACGGCCGTCAATGGCGTTCTCTCCAGGCCGTGACAAAGGCAATGACAGCAGCGAGCCAGCACGAAGAATATGACGTGATCGTCGTCGGCGGCGGCAATGCGGCGCTGTGCGCGGCCATTTCGGCGCGGCGCGAGGGCGCGCGAGTCCTGGTGCTCGAAGCGGCGGACGCCTTCTGGCGCGGCGGCAATACGCGCCATACCAGGAATATGCGCTGCGCCCATGACGCGGCCACTGCCAGCCTTTCCGGCCCCTATAGCGAGGAGGAATTCTTCGACGATCTCCTGCGGGTGACCAAGGGCAAGACCGACGAGCCGCTCGCCCGTTTCATGATCCGCGAATCGAAATCGATGCTGGGCTGGATCGAGGAGCAGGGGGTGCGCTGGCAGCCCTCGCTTGGCGGTACGCTCTCGCTCGGGCGCACCAATTCCTTCTTCCTGGGCGGCGGCCGGGCCATGTTGAATGCGCTGTATCGGACCGCCGAGGATCTTGGCGTCGAGATCCGCTACGAGGCCGAGGTCACCGATATCGAGATCGACGATTGCCGGTTCCGCTCGGTCACGGTCGCGGGCGAGCGATTGCCGGCGCGGGCGCTGGTCGCGGCGGCCGGCGGCTTCGAATCCAACATTGACTGGCTGAAGCGCTATTGGGGCGAGGCGGCCGAGAATTTTCTGATCCGAGGCACCCGCAACAACAAGGGCACGATCCTGCGCCTCCTGCTCGACAAGGGCGTGCAGGAGGTCGGCGATCCCACCCAGTGCCATGCCGTCGCCATCGACGCGCGCGCGCCGAAATATGACGGCGGCATCATCACCCGGCTCGATTGCGTCGTCTTCGGCATCGTCGTGAACCGGCGGGCCGAGCGCTTCTATGACGAGGGCGAGGATATCTGGCCGAAGCGCTACGCGATCTGGGGCAGGCTCGTCGCGGCCCAGCCCGACCAGATCGCCTACATCATCTTCGACGCTTCCTCGCTCGAGCTCTTCATGCCGTCGCTCTATCCGCCGATCAGCGCGCCGAGCATTCGCGAGCTCGCCGAAAGGCTCGAACTCGATCCGGATGCGCTCGTGCACACCGTGACGAGCTTCAATGCGGCAGTGCAGCCCGGAACCTTCGACGACCGCATCCTCGACGACTGCCGGACCGAGGGACTGGCGCCGCCGAAGACGCATTGGGCGAGGCGGATCGAGAAGGCGCCGTTCTACGCCTATCCGGTCCGGCCGGGCATCACCTTCACCTATCTCGGCGTTCGGGTGAACCAGGAGGCGCGCATGACGATGGCCGATGGCCGCGGCGCGCCCAACATGTTCGCCGCCGGCGAGATCATGGCCGGAAATGTCCTCGGCGAAGGCTATGCCGCTGGCATCGGCATGACCATTGGCGCCGTCTTCGGCCGCATTGCCGGGCGTGAAGCAGCCAGGAGCGCATTATCATGACGGATTTCGCCTTCCTGCGCGACATGGTCGGCGCGGGCCCGGCCGGCACCGCCGGCTCCACCCAGCACCATGCCACCGCGGCGCTGGCCGAGGCCGACCGGCTGATGACCGTCTGCAATTCCTGCCGCTATTGCGAAGGGCTGTGCGCGGTCTTCCCGGCGATGGAGATGCGGCGCTCCTTCTTGGATGGCGACCTGAACTACCTCGCCAATCTCTGCCATAATTGCGGCGCCTGCTATCATGACTGCCAGTTCTCGCCGCCGCATGAATATGCGGTGCATGTTCCGGCGACCCTGGCGCAGGTCCGGACCGAGTCTTACGCTCAATATGCTTGGCCGCGGGCGTTCGCCGGGCTGTTCGCGCGCAACGGCCTCGTCATCGCGATCGCGTTGGCGCTAGCTGTCACGATCTTCATCGCTTGCTTCGTCGCCTGGACCGATCCTTCCGTGCTTTTCGGTGTCCATGTCGGGCCGGGCGCCTTCTACCGGCTGATGCCGCACAACACCATGGTCGCGATCTTCGGCCTCGCCATGCTCTACGCTGTCTTCGCGATCGGCATGGGGGTGCGCGCCTTCTGGCGCGATATCGGCGAGCCTGAGGCGACGCTGCGCGATCCCGGTTCGCTCTGGCAGGCGTTGAAGGACGCAGGCAGCCTGCGCCATCTCGATGGCGGGGGCGCGGGCTGCATGAACGAAAACGAGCGGCCGAGCGACCGGCGCCGGCTCCATCACCATCTGACCTTCTATGGCTTCATGCTCTGCTTCGCCGCGACCTCGACGGCGACGCTCTACCATTATCTGCTGGGCATGCAGGCGCCCTATCCCTGGTACGACCTGCCGGTGCTGCTCGGCACGGCCGGCGGCATCGGGATGGTGATCGGCCCGATCGGGCTGCTGCGCGAGAAATGGCGCCGCGATCCCGGCCTGCGCCAGGGCACGCCGGTCGGCATGGACGTCGCCTTCCTGCTGATGCTGCTGCTGACCAGCCTGACCGGGCTCGCGCTGCTCGTGCTGCGCGCCACGCCTGCCATGGGGCTGCTGCTCGCCCTGCATCTCGGCGTCGTCTTCGCGCTCTTCGTCACCATGCCCTATGGCAAATTCGTGCACGGCATCTACCGCTTCCTCGCGCTGGTGCGGGCCGCCAAGGAAAGGCATCGCGAATTGGCCCCGGGCGACAGGTAGGGCTCGGCGGGGCTGGCCGCAGGTTGCCGCTTGCCTGCGAGAATGGCCTGCTGCCGGTTTCGTGGACACCGCGATTAGGTGTTTCATGAAACGGGAGCTGGGGTATGCGGCGACGGCTTGGGCGTGAGTTCAAGATCGAGGCGGTCGGCCTGATCAAGAATCGTGGCTACGGCTCCTCATGGGGGAAGAGTATCGTTGAAATCAGGCTCATCGCGTTTTGCGATCCTGATTTCCTTTAGAATCGATAATCTGCATGAGATTTGGCGGACAGGGCGGCCGCCTCCGCCATCTCCTGACATCTCAGCCTGGATCAGATCTTTAATATTTGCTGCGTTTCCCAGCGGATTTGTCTCGACATGTCTCACGACAGCGCGCTACATCTCATAATCATTTGTGGGTCATTTTGTGTGTCATCGCAATGTCCAGGCGCATTGGAATCCTAACATCGATTGGAATCAGGAATCTCAAGGAGCCCGGAGTCTATGGGGATGGCGGTGGGCTCTACTTGCAGATCGGCCCGACCGGGGCGAAGTCCTGGCTGTTTCGCTTTATGCGACAGGGAAAGGCCCGGGCAATGGGCTTGGGCGCCCTGCATACTATCAGCTTGGCCGAGGCGCGACAGGCGGCTCTTGCGTGTCGGAAGGAACTTCTGGCCGGCAAGGATCCGATCGAAGAGCGGAAAGCGGCACGGAATCCTGGGGCATCGTCCCAGCCGACATTTGCGGCCTGCAGCCGATCTTACATTGCAGCTCACGAGCACAGCTGGAAGAACCCAAAACATCGCGCGCAATGGACCAATACGCTCCAAACCTATGCGGAGCCGGTATTCGGAGACAAGCCGGTCGACTTGGTCGATGTCGGTCTCGTCATGCAGGTGCTGGAGCCACTCTGGCCGACCAAGACTGAAACGGCCAGCCGGCTTCGCGGACGCGTTGAAGCGATCCTCGATTGGGCAACCGTGCGCGGCTATCGCAGCGGCGAAAACCCCGCCCGTTGGCGCGGCCATCTGGAAGCGCTGCTGCCGGTGCGAACGAAAGTGCGCAAGGTCAGGCATCACCCGGCCTTGCCCTACGCTGAGTTGCCGTCATTCGTGAAGCGTCTACTGGCGTCGGATGCGACTGCGGCACGCGCGCTTCTCTTCATAATTCTCACCGCCGCCCGCACCGGCGAAGTGATTGGCGCTAGTTGGGGTGAGATCGATGCGTCCAAATCAACCTGGACAATACCTGCAGATCGCATGAAAGCCTCACGGGAGCACAGAGTCCCGCTTGGCCCGCAGGCTCTGGCACTTCTTGGCGAGCCGAAAGCGGGCCATATTCCGCTATTCAATTCCGGAAAATCTGATCGGGCGATGTCGAACATCGCGATGCTCGCGCTTCTCAAGCGCTGGAAGCGGACCGACATCACGCCGCATGGCTTCCGCTCGACGTTTCGCGACTGGGTCGCCGAGCAAACTGAGTTCCCTCAAGAGATGGCGGAAATGGCGCTGGCGCACACGATCTCGAACAAAGTCGAGGCTGCCTACCGCCGCGGCGACATGTTTGAACGCCGACGCGACATGATGGGTGCTTGGCAGGCCTACTGCTTCTCAGACCAGGAGGCACGAGATGGTGTTACAGGGATATGAATCACTCGCCCGCCTTGTTTCTTTGCTCAGCCCGGCGGGTTATCAGAATCTTCTATCTCGTATCAGCGACGGAAAGCCGCGCCTATACCTCAGTACTTATGGAAAATTTGGATTTCGATTTCGAGTAGACCCTCATTTTATCGCAGGAAAATACGCAAAATCGCGTAATAATCAGAGAACTCAGTTCACTTTAAAACTATCAGATATAGCTAGTAGTGACATTTCAGGTTTAAGATCGATTGAATTTAATCGACAATACACGCGAGAAGATATTCATTCTACATTTCCTAGTCTTGTAGATTTTTTCAGAATCCGCTATCCTAATCCACAATCTATTGTAATCGAAAAAGATCATATCTATGATCTTCTTTTGAATTATTCGGAATTCAATTCTCACTCATTCCCAGTCCAGGTAAAGAAGAAAGAGGCTCAATTTTTGCGCGCAACCATGCCCCTGCCCGCAAATCGTGCAAAAGCTGGCCGGCGGGCACGTGTTTTCGACGATAGATTCTACGATTTATTCTTAATTGCTATGCAGCCTAGCGCGTCTTCATTCGGCATCGAATCCATTGCGCGGAATATATCTGATTGGATAGAAGAAGATGATTTACGTAATGATCCAATAAAAGATCTAAAAAAAGGAGAAATCATAGAAAGAGTAAGAAGAATTTATCAAGAATGCGAACTGAAGAACGCCAAAATGCATCGGCGTAAATAATTTCCGGATCGAACATTGTGGCGTAACGTTCGCTCGGAGGGCATCTTGGGCGTATGTCCGCCGCAACCACAACGCCCTTGCCTCCCTCTTGCCAATTGGGCCCAACCCGGTTGGCTTATTCCATTTGTGAAGCTGCGAAGGCGTGTGGGCTTAGCCGCGCAACTATCTATCGGCTGATCCAGGCAGGCGAGATCGTGCCCCGCAAATGCGGGCATCGCACGTTGGTCCTGGCCGCCGATCTACAGCGCTTCTTGGACAAGTTGCCCGTCGGCCCGCGGGGGCTCTGACATGTCTCCGCGCAAACGAAATCTCCCCGATCAGGACGCACCGATGCCGCCTTCCCCGCGCGAGCGTCCGGAATTCCGATTGCGCTCGAGATCGGAGTGCCGCGAGCAGAACGAGGCCAACATGCAGCGTTGGCGTCGCTACGGAACGGCATACGAGCCCCACGTGGCTGCGGTGGCCGGGTGTAAGGCCGATAAAAAATGCCAGAGATGCTACTGTGCTGAGTGTACCGGCCGTTTCCGGGAGACCGTCTTACCTCAAGCCGTTGCGCTCCTTTCCAACTACCCTGATGAGGAGCGCAGGTTCGTCACTCTTTACCTCGCCCGTTTCCCGACAGGAGAGTTGGGCCATTGCGATCTCAAACGCGAGAGTCAGCGACTGAGAATGATGCTGGCGCGATCGGATATTGGATCCGCCATTGTCTTTGGCGGGATCGAGATCGCCTATCTCGCTGCCGATCGAGCATACGTCCTGCATGCTCATCTGGGTGTGGGCGGTGCTTCAGCGGCGCCGCGAAAGAAGCTTCGCAAAAAGCTGAGAAAAGCCAAAGTGCCCCGTGCCATGGACGACCGGAGACTGGGCAATCCGTTACATCAGCTTTCCTATTCCATCAAGTTCCCGCTCTACCATCGACCCGGGCAGTCCGGAGCCAACAAGGCTCGATCTTATCCGCTTCCCAGATCCGTCTTATTGGAGGTTCTGCAATGGTACGACAAACAAAAGCCTGAAGGTCTTCTGTTCCTCTACGGACTTCGCTGGGCCGGGGGTTCTTTGAAGCCTACTCCGAGAAAGCCCGTTGCGGCGGATATCAGCTGAGGCCGGCCGCCCGGTAGGGCACTGAGCAGTCCCCCCCTCGACGTCCACAACTGCCCACTCTCATAGCGACTGTCGTCGCCCTCAGGGCGAGCGCTCCGTCTCGACTAAAAAGTCTCCCCGCCAATCAGCCGAAATCCAGATGCGACAGGAAGACCGCAAAAGCTCGGAAACAACGCACTCAACGATCGACACAGGAAACACAATGCCAAAAGCAGGAGACTCAAATGTCCCACAAAAGCTCAATGCCGCCCCCAAGAACACAAGAAACACAAAATTATCAATGAGCAACATGCCTCAGAAGTACGGAACATCGACGCACCCGCGCGCCGAAAGTAGTGTTACATCAATCTTATTAAGAGGCCGTCGTCCATCGTCTTCAAAAATCGCTCCTGAAAAACAAAATCTCGATCACAAAAAGCTATCTCATTCTCCCTCCAACTCTAACAATTCCGATACTAAAGCCTTTCAGCCATATGCCTCTGGGCTCGACAATTCGGGCCGGCGCTATCTTGCCGTCTCCACAGGGGCCAAAGAACCTCTGGTGTTTGCGCTCGAGGATATTGCGACCCGCGGGATTCAGTCATTGAATCGCCTCGGGGCCGGTATGCTGACCCGCGCAAGCCAGAACAGCTTCATTGCGGGCTGTGAGGAGGTTTCGAAACAAAAGCCGACCTTTAAGGTGATCTCAGCTGCCGGGCTTGATGCTGGCGCCGAGCATTTTGTTTTTGGATCCGATATCGTAAAGAGGAAAGGCGCTGCCGCGGCATATGTCTCCTTAGACTCGCGCGTGCCCAGCCGGTTGACGCAGCAGTTCAAGGTCTTCGGCACGCTCGAGGGATGGCAGCAAATTGCCGAACGCGCTCGCGGCAATCAGATTTTTCTTTTCCTTTTGAGCCTTGGTTTTGTCGGTCCGGTCAACGCGCTTATGGGACACGTAAACTCGTCGTACATGCTCTATGGCCGCGCTGGCTCTGGAAAGACGGCTCTCAGCAGCATTGTGAGTTCGGCTTATGGCTGGAGCGATGCAACCAGCGGCGCCACGCGGCTCGGATTCGGCCTCTCCCTAAATCGTACTGTAAACGCTTTGGAGCACGCCCTTGCAAGCCGGAGGCACACATTTGCCTTCTTGGATGAAACCGCGCTGCAAGGCGGAAAGGATCTGCGGAACACGGCCGCCAGTATCAAAGCTATGATATACAAGTTCGAGGATGGCATCTCGAAACAGCGCCTCACTGAAGTTGATGGCCCTCTCAATTTCCAGGTTCCAGTTCTACTGACATCGAACCACTCAGTCCGGGAGCTTTCTGCCCATCTGCCGCAACCGTTCGAGCGGCAAGACTATGATCGCATGATCGATATCGGCGTTCCGGATCGTCCAAGCGGAGTCTTTGACACGCTCCATGGCTTTGAAAACTTGGGCGCGCTGATCTGCCATCTCTCCAATATCGCCGCGGAAAATCACGGTGTTGCCGGCCGCCGTTTCGTGAAATGGCTGCTCGACCGTCGTGCTGCGAATCATGAGGAACTTGCCCAAAAAGTCGAGACGTATGAGACGCAGTTCATCACCAATTTGCAGAAGGATAAGCGGCTGCGGGGGACCGAGGGGTTTGACCGCGTTATCCGCTCTTTCGCACGGGTCTTCACCGCCGGAACGTTGGCGCGGCACGCGGGCGTGCTGCCCCTAACACACTCCGAAATCGGTACCGCTGTGCTCTCCTGCTGTGTGAACTATCTTCAGCGCCAAGCGGAACCCTCCGCGGCGCTGCAACGACCGCATTCCCCGCTCCTGGCGCTAAAGCAGTTTATAGGCGAAGAAGCCAGCAAGCTGCCGATGCTAACGCCTGATCTGTCGCTCGCGGAGGTAACCAAGATCGGCGCATTCTCAGGGGCATCGGGCGAAGTTCTCCTAACGCTCACCAAGTTCGACGCTTTGGTCGGGGGTAGCAGGGAGGGCAAGCGCCTGCGGCGCGATCTTGAACGGGCTGGAGCGATCGGCTGCACGAGAAGCGGCAAGGGGGCGACCCGCAAATCCGTCCGCCACCTTGTTGGGGCACACAAGCAACCGATGGACCTGATTCAGGTTAAATGCGACCGGTTGAAAGCCCTGGCGGATTGACATTTCCGATCGGGGTTATGATGCCGTCATCTGACCGGAGCTGCCGTCGCTGCAGCCCCGCGCCATGAGACGACGTTGGCATATTCGCCGATAAGCGGACGTTCGCCTTGGGTTGCTGACAGCTTCTTCAGGTAGGCAGCCATTCGCTTGCATTAAGGCATTGCATCCGTTAACTTGGATATATGGATAATTCTAAAGTCATCTCCGCTATGGCCGCCCTAGCGCAGCCGACCCGGCTCGACACGTTCAAGCTGCTGGTCAACCGTGAACCGGAAGGCGTCCCCGCCGGCGAGCTCGCACGGCTGATCGAGGTGCCCCAGAACACGATGTCGGCCCATCTCGCGGTCTTGGCTAGAGCAGGCCTCATCACGGGCGAGCGCCGGAGCCGCTCGATCATCTACCGCGCCGACCTGGACGGCTTCCGAGCTGTCATTGCCTTCCTGCTGAAGGATTGCTGCGGCGGTCGCGCCGCCCTCTGCCAGCCCCTCATCGACGAACTCGTTCCCTACTGCCCACCGATGGTCACAACCGATGCCTGATCGCATCTACAACGTGCTATTCCTCTGCACCCACAATTCCGCTCGGTCGATCATGGCCGAGGCGTTGCTCAACCATCTAGGCCAAGGTCGTTTCCGCGCCTTCTCCGCCGGCAGCGAGGGCGGCGGGGGGCCGAAGCCGATGGCGATCAAGGTCCTCGAAGCCGAAGGCATCTCCACCGATGGCCTGTTGTCGAAGACCTGGGACGTCTTCGCGAAGCCAGACGCCCCGGTCATGGATCTCGTCATCACGGTCTGCGACCAGGCCGCCGGCGAGGCGTGCCCGCATTGGCCCGGGCAGCCAATCACGGCGCACTGGGGCATCGAGGACCCGTCCCATGTGCAGGGCAATGACATCGAGCGCGAACGCGCCTTCGTGACCGCGCTCCGCTACCTGAGGAACCGGATCGGCGTGCTCCTCTCCCTTCCGATGGCGAGCCTAGACCAGATGGCGCTTACGCATCGGGTCCGCGGCATCGGCGAGCTGGAAGGGACGACCGGTCGTGGTCCAGAGGTCGCGTGATGGACGTCGTCGTCTACCACAATCCCGCCTGCGGGACGTCCCGCAACGCGCTGGCCATGATCCGTAGGGCGGGGATCGACCCGATGGTCGTTCCCTATCTCGACGAGCCGCCGACCAAGGAGCGGCTCCGCGAGTTGTCCCACCAGTCGGGCCTGACGGTGCGCGAGATGATCCGCGAGAAGGGCACCCCGTTCGCGGAGCTGGGGCTCGACCGCCCGTCCGTCGACGACGAAGCCCTGCTCGACGCGATGGTGGCGAACCCGATCCTGATCAACCGCCCGATGGTCTTGACGCCGACGCGGGCCAAGCTCTGCCGGCCCAGCGAGACCGTGCTCGACCTGCTGGAGGACTGGCCGCGCGAGGACTTCGTCAAGGACGACGGCAAGCCCTTCCTGGAGAGCGTCCGCATCCCCGGCAGCTCGGACGACTTGCGCGACGCGCTCGCCGCCGCGAGCCTGCCGACCGGCGACCTTGAGGAGCCCGGCAAGACGTTCTTCCGGTTCCAGCTGCTGGGCGGCCTTGTCGTCGGCTACGGCGGCTACGAGGTCCAAGGCCGCGACGCCCTGCTGCGGTCCGTCTGCCGGACGGAGCGGTCGGCGAAGGGCGTCGGCCCGAACCTGGTGCAGCTGCTGATGTCGCGGGCCTTCGACGACGGGGCGCGCCACGCTTTCGTCCTGACCGAGGGCGCGGCCAAGTTCTTCCGCGGCATCGGCTTCGTCGATACCGACCGCGCGACTGCCCCGGAGGCGATCCGCTCGACGCGCCAGGCGCTGGAGCTCTGCCCGGCCTCGGCGTCCCTCCTGTCCCGCAGGATCGCCCTCTGAGATGTCCACCTTCGAACGCTACCTGACCCTTTGGGTCGCGCTGTGCATCGTCGCCGGCGTCGCAATGGGGCATCTGTTCCCGGCCGCCTTCCAACTCGTCGGCGCCATGGAGATCGCCAAGGTCAACCTGCCGATGGCGGTCCTGATCTGGCTGATGATCGTCCCGATGCTGCTCAAGATCGACTTCGCCGCGCTGCGCCATGTCGGCCGGCATTGGAGGGGTATCAGCGTCACGCTGTTCGTGAACTGGGCGATCAAACCGTTCTCCATGGCCCTGCTGGGCTGGCTCTTCATCGGCTGGCTGTTCCGGCCGAGCCTGCCCACCGACCAGATCGATTCCTACATCGCCGGACTGATCATCCTGGCTGCGGCGCCCTGCACGGCGATGGTCTTCGTCTGGTCGAACCTCATCAGGGGCGAGCCTCACTTCACGCTCAGCCAGGTCGCCCTGAACGACGCCATCATGGTAGTCGCCTTCGCGCCGATCGTCGGCCTTCTGCTCGGCCTGTCCGCCATCACGGTGCCCTGGGGCACGCTGACGCTGTCGGTCGCCCTCTACATCGTGGTGCCCGTGATCGCGTCGCAGCTCATTCGCAGGTCGCTCCTGGCCTCGGGAGGCGAGCCGGCCCTGAAGCGCCTACTCGACCGGCTGTCGCCGGTCTCACTCGTGGCGCTGCTTGCCACGCTCGTGATGCTCTTCGGCTTCCAGGGCGAGCAGATCGTCGCGCAGCCCTCGATCATCGCGATCCTGGCGGTCCCGATCCTGATCCAGGTCTACTTCAATTCCGGGCTGGCCTACTGGATGAACCGCGTCGCTGGCGAGCGGCATTGCGTTGCGGGCCCCTCGGCGCTGATCGGGGCCTCGAACTTCTTCGAGCTGGCCGTCGCCGCCGCGATCAGCCTGTTCGGCTTCAACTCCGGCGCCGCTCTGGCCACGGTCGTCGGCGTACTGATCGAGGTGCCGGTCATGCTCTCGGTGGTGTGGATCGTGAACCGCTCGAAGGGCTGGTATGAACGCGGGGCGCGGGTGCCGGCGGATGTCTGACCAGCGGCTCGTCGTCGGGGCGCTGGGGATCACGCAGATCCTGGCCTGGGGTTCGTCGACCTACCTGCCGGCGGTCCTGAACGCGCCGGTCGTCGCCGACACCGGATGGCCGCTCGCATGGGTGGCCGGCGGCCTATCCGCTGGCCAACTCATGGCCGCCGCGGTCTCGCCCAAGGTCGGGCGGGCCGTCGGCGACCTCGGCGGCCGCACCGTTCTGGCGATATCTGCGCTCCTGCTCGCCATCGGGTTGGCGACCATCGGGGCTGCACCTAATCTGGTGGTCTACGTCGTCGGTTGGGCCATCATCGGCGCGGGCATGGGCGCCGGTCTCTACGACGCCGCTTTCGCTACCCTCGGGACCATCTATGGCCAGTCCGCTCGGAGCGCGATCACGACCCTGACCCTCTACGGCGGCTTCGCGAGCACGGTCTGCTGGCCGCTATCAGCCGTCCTCGTTGAAAGATATGGATGGCGCTCGGCCTGTTTCGTCTACGCCGGGATCCAGCTGTTCGTGTCCTTGCCGCTCCTGCTGGCGACCCTGCCGCGCAGGCAGGTGGCCGACATCACCACGGCCCGGTCCGGTATCGCGCCCGCAGCGGTCGGCGGGCGCCGTCGTCTCCAGCTGGTCCTGCTGACCATCGCTTTGCCCCTAAGCGCCTTCGTCTCGTCGGTGGTGGCGGTCCAACTAATCACTTTGCTCCAAGCCGCGGGTGCGACGCTGGCCGTGGCGGTCGGCTACGGCATGCTGATCGGCCCGGCCCAGGTCGGCGGCCGCATCGTTGAGATGACGGTCGGCAAGCGGTTCGACGCACTGTGGACACTGCTGTCCGGCGCCTTCCTCATCGCACTCGGCCTGATCCTGATCTGGACTGGCCTGCCGATCCTGGCACTGGCAATCGTCGTCTACGGTGCCGGCAACGGTGTCTGGTCCATTGCCCGCGGGGCCGTGCCGCTCGCCCTGTTCGGACGCGACGATTACGCCGCCGTCATGGGCAGGCTCGCACGCCCGGCCCTGCTTGCTTCCGCGGCCGCCCCTTTCGCCGCCGGCGTCATGTTCGAGCGCGGCGGCGTGAACCTCAGCCAATCCATCCTCGCGATCCTCGCCACGCTCGACGTCGCCGTCGTCGCGGCGCTGGTCGCGGTCACGCTGCGCAGAAAGCCCGACCTCGCATGACCGATCTCCCCAACGTCGATCTCGATCGCCTCGTCGCACCGGATCTCGGCCGGCTGGAGCCAACGGAGCGTGCCTCGCACCCGCCGCGCATCCTCCTGCTCTACGGATCGCTTCGAGCGCGCTCCTACAGCCGGCTGCTGACGCTGGAGGCCGAACGCGTCCTCCAGCATCTCGGCGCCGAAACGCGGGTCTTCGATCCCGCCGGTCTGCCGATGCCGGACAGCGCGCCGGTGGATCATCCCAAAGTGAAGGAACTCCGGCAACTCGCCTTGTGGTCCGAGGGCCAGGTCTGGTGCAGCCCGGAGCGTCACGGCACGATCACCGGCGTCTTCAAGAGCCAGATCGACTGGATCCCGCTAGAGCTGGGCTCTGTCCGTCCGACGCAAGGGCGAACGCTGGCCCTCATGCAGGTCTCGGGCGGGTCGCAGTCGTTCAATGCCGTCAATGCGCTGCGCGTGCTGGGACGCTGGATGCGGATGCTGACGATCCCAAACCAGTCCTTAGTCGCCAAGGCCTATCAGGAGTTCGACGAGGCAGGGCGCATGAAGCCCTCAGCGTACTACGATCGGGTCGTCGACGTGATGGAGGAACTCGTCCGCTTCACGCTGCTGACCCGTGACCGCTCGGACTATCTGACGACGCGGTATAGTGAGCGGAAGACGACGGCCAAGGCGCCCGTGACGTCGCTGTAGTCCGAACAGATGCCGCATGGGAAACACGACGGCTGCGCCAGGGGACTAAGCCGCTCTCGCGGCAGGGCGCTGCGGCACGGTCATCGCTGAGATTTCGCCTGTGAGGCGCTGCATCCGAGGATTTCGGGGTCGTTTCC